>URCJ01000029.1 GCA_900546285.1 uncultured Solobacterium sp.
CTACACAACAATAATCAGGTTCCACCATCTTAATAGCCTTATTAAGCATATTCGCAAAAGCATAAACTGCATTAGTATAAGCTCCAAAAGATGTTTTCATGATATTAGAAAAACTAGTCGCATAAAATGCCCTAAATAAGACGGAATTACCATCAATTAATAAAATTTTCATTTTATTCTCCTTCACTTGATACGATTGAATTTAAGACAGCAAGGTTCTCATACATTAAAGTTAGATAATCCTTGTTGTCAGTTCTTTGAGTAGTTGTCAAAGAAGAAATATTTGAAAGATTAACTCTTTTTAAATTCAATTCTTTTTCAAGACTTGAAAATAAATCAAGCATCGTCTCAGACATATTTGGTTCATAAACAATATATTCAACCTTATCAGCTATAATTCTATCCTTAATAATTTGAAGTTCTGATTCGGTTGGCAAAGCTCCATATCTTGATAAACAAACAGGATATACTTCAATACCATAAGCCTTTTGCCAAGAGCCAAAAGATGGAGTCATTGAAACAAACTTAATATGCTTATTTTCTTTTACAAGAGTTGTAGCTAAATTTTGATAAGCAGCATCCAAAGTAATTAAATCATTTTCTAAAGTCTTATAATTCTCTTCAAAATAAGCAGCTTGCTCAGCATAATTACTAGATAAATTTGTATAGATTTGTTTAGCCATAGACAACATGCCAATAGGACTTAGCCATAAGAATAAGTCATTAGTATAAGTGTTTGTCTCTGCAAACATTTCACCATCATAATATGGATTTTCTACATAAGTAACACTACCATTAACATTTACTGGTGTATAGCGCTTAAATGAATAGATACTTGAAGCACTTAAATCAACCTTGCTAGCATCTGAATCTAAAATATCATCGCCATAAATAGTCATATAGGGTTCTAAACCATTGATATAGTAAAAGGAAATAGTATTATCAATGATATCTTGATAATTTGAAACGATATTGGCATTTTGAATATCAGCACCATTTTGAATGGAAATAGTCTGAATTCGATCACCACCGATTCTATTCAATAAATATCCAATAGGATAACAAGTATATGTATGATATGTTTTTACGCCCTTACTAGTGGTACAAGCACATAAACAAAATATTGTAAGTAGACATAATAATTTCTTAAAAAACTTCATACCAAAATTATACAACAAAAATGCCCTCTTCTAATTTTAGAAAAGGACATTTCACATATAATTCATATTCTTACTTAGACAACTTAATATAGTAAATCGGATTACCCAAATCCTTAAACTTAGTCTCATAACCAGTTAAAGGCTCGTCACGCTTAATAGAATGATAATCATAATTGATATCTAAGGTCTTTAAATTAGCCTCTTTAAAATACTCTAATGAGTCCATAAAGAAGTCTTTATTATCAGTCTTGAAGATAATAGTTCCATCATCCTTTAAAAGCTCCTTATACTTCTCTAAGAAAGTTGGATAAGTAAGTCTTCTTTTATGATGACCAGACTTAGGCCAAGGATCAGAGAAATGTAAATAAATACGGTCAATAGAACCCTTATTTATATATTCTTCAATCTCATTAGCATTTCTTAATAAGACCTTAAAGTTATCTAATTCATATTCAGAAGCCTTAATGATGGCCCTTGCCACACAAGTTTCATCTTTTTCAAGACCAACATAATAGATATCTTTATCTCTTTTAGCACTATCACAAATAAAATCACCCATGCCCATTCCTATTTCTAGATAAATTGGCATAGTAGTCTCAAATTCTTTTAAATCTTCTAAAAGATAAACCTTTTCTTCATCTAAAAAAGGTCTAACCCACTTCTTCTTTCGCATTCGCATAAAAGAATTATACCATAAGAAAAACTCGGTTACCCGAGTCATTCTATTTATCCAAGCATACCGCCATCAACTCTTAATACGGCACCTGTGATATATGAAGCATAATCACTAGCTAAGAAAACAAAAGCATTAGCGATATCTTCTGGTTGACCAAGTCTTTGTAGAGGTACTTGCTTAGACATAGCCGCAATAATCTCTTTTGGAGCTTGAGCCATCATATCTGTCTCAGTAATACCAGGAGCAACACAGTTAACACGGATATTATCCTTGCCAACTTCTCTGGCAAGTGAAATAGTCATGCCATCAACCGCAAACTTAGAACCAGGATATACGATAGCACCAGGAGTACCAACTCTAGATACCATTGAAGAAGTATTAATGATACAACCTCCACCATTTTCCTTCATTAAGTTAATAACCTTCTTTGAACATACATAGACACCCTTAACATTGATGGCAATAATTCTATCAAAAGTTTCATCATCAAAGTTGTATGTAGGGCCACTAGCTGCTAAACCTGCATTGTTGATTAAAATATCAACCTTACCAAAACGAGCAACCACTTCATCAAAGGCAGCACCAACGCTTTCAGCATCATCAAGCTTAGGACAAATACCCATTACAGAATCGCCATATTCGTTCAATTTTTCTAAAGCCTTGTCTACGGTCTCTTGTCTTGAACCACACATTGCAACCTTAGCACCTTGTTTTAAGAATGCTTCAACAGTCGCAAAGCCAATACCTCTTGTACCACCTGTTATGATAGCAACTTTGTTTTCTAATAATTTCATATTATAATTCTCCCTCACTATTTAATATTATACTATGATAATTATTTAACAAATCATTAAAAAGAAAATGGTGACACCTTAGTATCACCATCATACTTGATTAATTATCCAAGCTTCTTACCGAAGAATCTTCTTTCGCCCTTAGGAGCCTCTTCCTTAGATTCGAGCCCAAGATTCGAGTCCTCAGATTCGAGCCCAGATTCGATCCCCTTATTGCCTTCTTTCTTCTCTGGCTTTGGCAACAATTCCTTGGCACTTACATTGACTCTACCTTTTTCGTCAATTTCCATAACCTTAACCTTGATCTTATCACCAATCTTTAGAACATCTTCAGGCTTAGCAACACGATCATGAGAAATCTTAGAAACATGAAGTAAAGCATCTTGTCCCTTAAAGATTTCAACAAAGGCACCAAACTTTTCAAGACGTACTACAGTAGCATCATAGATGTCTCCAACTTGAGCAACTCTAGCGATATCTTGAATAATTCCCTTAGCCTTATTGATAGTTTCTCTATCCATATGGTATAAAACAACCTTGCCATTATCATCGATATCAATCTTAATGTTGTCGCATTCTTCAATAATCTTATTGATTTGTTCACCACCCTTACCAATAACATCTCTAATCTTATCAACAGGGATAGTGAATGTATCCATCTTAGGAGCATACTTAGAAACATCCTTACGAGGTTCACTAATACATGCCATCATATTATCAAGAATCTCTAATCTACCTTTCTTTGCTTGAGCTAGAGCTTCTTCAAATACTTCACGCTTAATACCAGTACACTTGATATCCATTTGAAGTGCTGTGATACCATCCTTAGTACCAGCTACCTTGAAGTCCATATCACCATAGTGGTCTTCCATACCTTGAATATCAGTCAAGATAGAATAAGAATCACCAACTTCAATTAGACCCATCGCAACACCTGCAACAGGGGCCTTAATTGGAACACCAGCTGCCATTAATGACATAGTACCAGCACAGATTGAAGCTTGAGAAGATGAACCATTAGATTCAACAACTTCAGCAACTGTTCTAATTGCATATGGGAACTCTTCTTCACTTGGAATAACTTGCTTAAGAGCTCTTTCACCTAAGGCACCATGACCAATTTCTCTTCTACCAGGATTGCCCATTCTACCTACTTCACCAACTGAATAAGGTGGGAAATTGTATTGATGCATGAAACGCTTCTCATCAACCTCAGTTAAGTCATCGATGATTTGATTATCACCTAAAGGACCTAAAGTTGTAATTGATATAACTTGTGTTTGACCACGAGTAAACATAGCAGAACCATGAACTCTAGGAAGTAAATCAATTTGAGAATCTAGAGGTCTAATCTCATCCAATGCTCTACCATCAGGTCTAATCTTTTCAACTGAGATTAATCTTCTAACTTCATTAGCGATAATTTCAGTACAATATTCATTTGTTTGCTTAACAAGCTTATCGATTTCCTTTTCACTTAAAGTTGTATCCTCTTCAAAATGAGCTTGCATATTCTTAGTAATGCTTTCTTGAGCATTATAAGATTCTAACTTATCATGAATTGAAACAGCCTTCTCTAAATCAGCCTTGCCATTAGCATCAACATATTCCTTAATACGTGGATCGATTTCATAAAGAACAACTTCCATCTTTTCCTTACCGACCTTAGCGATAATTTCTTTTTGGAAAGCACATAATTCTTTAATCTTTTCATGACCAAACATCAAAGCATCTAGCATTAATTCTTCAGAAACTTCTTTAGCACCAGCTTCAACCATATCGATTGCAGTCTCAGTACCAGCAACTGTTAAGTCAATTAATGATTCATTCATTTGTTCAACACTTGGGTTAACAACAAATTCGCCATTGATATAACCAACTTTAACACCAGCAACTGGACCATTGAAAGGAATATTTGAAATACATAAAGCAAGTGATGCACCAAATAATGCAGCCATTTCAGCTGAACAGTCAACATCAACAGACATTACAGTATTTACAACTTGAACTTCATTTCTAAAACCTTCAGCAAATAAAGGTCTAATAGGTCTATCAATTAGTCTAGCAGTTAAAGTAGCATGTTCACTTGGTCTACCTTCTCTTCTTAAGAAGCCACCAGGAATCTTACCTACAGAATATAATTTTTCTTCAAATGATACTGTTAGTGGGAAAAAATCAGTATCCTTAGCAACATTGCTTGCACAAGCAGTTGATAATATAACAGTGTCCTCATAACGGACTAGAACAGACCCCCCAGCCTGTTTTGCGATCTCACCAGTCTCAACTGTAAGTTTACGACCATAGAAATCTAAAGTAAAAACTTCTTTCATTTAATCTCTTCTTTCTTTCTAACTATTTGATTATACAAAATAAAAATGAGATTTCCAAAAAGATTAATTAAAATCTCATTATTTATGACATTATAGCTTTATTTATAGTAAGAACTATATTTTTTATTATCTTATTTAAGTTTTTTACTTTCTTAGCGTTTTTCTATTAGGAGAAAGTTAAGTAAACAATTCCATCATTTTTATGGTATATTATAAGTGAGCTTGAAGGGTGTGGTAGTTAGCTCCTACTGGCAAGTCCGAAAGAATTAAAAGGTATCGGTAAGTCAAACCAAGGGATAGAGATCAGATGTCCCCGTCCTGTGTCCCGGGATTTAAAACAATGGGAATTCGCATGCGTTTAGGCTAAGCTGATCATATTTACCGGATTATCCGGTTTTTATTTTACATATGATTATAAATACAATAAAAGAATACGAAGATATTAATAAACTAATATTTGATAATTTTTTATACTATAAGAATAATCTTTTAAATAAGATTGTTCTTATAGATTTTAATGGTTACTTTATGGCAATTAAAATGTCAAAAGAGAACCTTAAACATTTGCTTGGATTACATAAAAGCTATAATAGCATTTATCAAAATAATGCTTTTTCTTGTTTTGATTATATAGAGAAAATGTATCATTTAAATAAAGATTTAAAAGTAATCAGATACGAAAAGTTTATATCGGACGAATTATCAAGATACGAAGTAGAAATCATTGAAAGAAATTTATATTTTAGAGAAATATTCGAAAGCTTGTTATTAAACCCAAAGATATATTCTCATAGATTTCAAAATTTAAATTCTAATATGAAATACGATTATTTTCACAATTATATTTTGGATTTTAATAATAAAATTCTTTGTTTAACATCAGGAGAAAATGATAACTTATTTTATCCATCATCAATAATTGATAAAAATATTAACGATATGAGAAGTGAGATTCCTTTTAACGCAATAGATGTTAAACTGTTAACAATAAACGAATTCAATAACATTAAAGATAAATTAGATTTTATAAAGCCAAACACAAAGCAAACCTCTAATGCCGATAAAAAGAAAACTAATAATATAAAATTTATTAATAAGAAAAATGTAAACAGTATAAACAAATTGTTGCCTGCCGACTATAAAATCAAAAAAGGTTCTGGTAAAAAATCACAATATATTTTAGTAAAGAATAATGAAATTGTTTGCATAGATATTCAAGATAAAATTAAATCAATTAATTTAGAATCGTCAATAGAAGAAATAATGGTTTTAATTAAAGAAATAAATACAGGCGAGCATTAGCTCGCCTAATAATTTTTTTATAAGAATAAACTCAATGACACTCTATTTCTTTCCTTATCAATCTCGATGACATAGACATCAATGATGTCGCCTACTTCTAAGTAATCATAAGGGCTAATATTTCTTTGTTTAGAAATCTTAGACTTATGAACTAAACCATCATCATGTAAACCGATGTCCACAAAAGCACCAAAGTCAACAACATTTCTTACAACACCCTGTAATTTCTCACCAATAGACAAGTTATTTATATCAATCTTATCTGACTTTAAGATTGGTCCAGCATAATCATCACGATAATCTCTTAAAGGCTCAGACAAGTTCTTAATAATATCAGCCACTGTATAAACATCACTCTCATACTTACTAGCTAAAGATTTTACATCATCATTAGTTAAAGCTTCCTTAAGTTCTTCACTACCCAAAGCTAAACCCTTGTGTTCCATCAAGATATTCTTAGCCAACTTATAACTTTCAGGGTGAATAGAAGTCATATCCAAGGCTTCCTTGCCATCCTTGATTCTTAAGAAACCAGCAGCCTGTTGGAAAGCCTTAGCACCTATCTTATTAACCTTCTTAAGTTCTGATCTGTTACTAAATAAACCATTCTCATTACGATAATTAACAATTTCATTAGCACTAGACTTATTTAAGCCTGAAATATGTTCAAGCAATTCTTTAGAAGCTGTATTTAAATCAACACCAACTCTATTAACAGTCTTAAGAACTGTAAAATCTAGCTTCTCATCTAATTCCTTAGTAGGCAAATCATGTTGATATTGACCAACACCAATAGATCTTGGATCAATCTTAATAAGCTCAGAAAGAGGATCCAACACTCTTCTTGCGATAGATACAGCACTTCTTTCTTCTACATGCAAATCAGGGAACTCACTTCTAGCGTTCTCACTAGCTGAATAAACAGAAGCACCAGCCTCAGATACTAAAGTATACTTAACATCTAAACTATTCTTCTTAACTAATTCACTGACAAACTGTTCACTCTCTCTACTTGCAGTACCATTACCAATCGCAATTAAAGAAACATTATATTTCTTAATCAAATTAAGACAAATCTTCTCAGCCTCAGCAACCTTCTTAACAGGCTCGTGAGGGAAAATCTTATCGATATGTAATAGCTTACCAGTACCATCTAAGATAGCCAACTTACAACCAGTTCTAAAAGCTGGGTCAAAGCCCATAATACAATCAACTGAAACAGGAGCTTGTAGTAATAGATGTTCTAAGTTATTCGCAAACACTTCAATTGACTTATTAGAAGCTCTTTCGAATAAAGAAGACCATACTTCATTTTCAACTGAAGGTAGTGCTAAACGATCTAAACCATCAACAACCGCATCATATACCAAATCATTGACAATACTATCCCTATCTCTTGATAAACCACGGAAACAATAGCGATACAAGTATTCCTTATCATATTCAAAGCTAAACGAAATAATCTTTTCTTTAGAAGCTCTATTAATAGCCATGATACGGTGATCCTCAATATATTTTAGTTTCTCACTGTAATCATAATATTTCTTATAGACGCCCTTTTCATCCTTGACATCCTTTTTAAGCTTACAAACGATAAAAGAATAATTATTAATAGAATCTGTAATCTTCTCTCTAAACTTAGGATCATCACTAACCTTTTCCGCAATAATATCCTGCGCTCCTTTTATTGCTGATTTAGTATCCTTAACTTCATCGCTAAGATATTTACTAGCTTCTGTGTTGATATCGCCCTTATAAGGAAAACCCAACATAAAGTTAGCCAATGGTTCTAAACCCATTCTAATTGCCTCAGAAGCTCTAGTCTTCTTCTTTTGTTTATAAGGACGATAAATATCTTCAACCTCTTTTAACTTAGTACAAGCTAAAACAGCCTCTTTAATCTCATCAGTCAACTTACCAGAAGTTTCAATAATTCTTAAAACATCATTTTTACGCTCTTCGAGATTCAATTGATATTGATACTCTTTCTCAATCGCAAAAATTTGTTCCTCATCCAAATTACCGGTAGCCTCTTTACGATATCTAGCTATAAAAGGCACGGTAGCCCCCTGCTTAAGTAAATCAAGGGCAGCACTAACCTGCTTCTCCTTTACATTTATTGTTTCTGCAACATATTTGATTAAATCCATAAAATAAACCTCGCCTAACTATTCTACTCTACTGACTTTAACGATTCAACCATCTCAATCTTTCTTAGAGGTTTGCGTGTCAATAAAAGCACAATAATCGTAAACACAAAAGTAATTAAGAAAGAGGCAATATATGAGAAGAAAGTAATATTCATGCCAAACATAACCATGTCCATATTGATGACATTCATGACAAAATGATGTTCAAGTAAACCAAGTGGCATACCCACAAAACCACCGATAATACTCAATATTAAGATTTCTTTAAAGATATAAGAATCTACTTCCTTAGGTCTAAAGCCCAAGACCTTCAAAGTAGCTATCTCACGGGTTCTCTCTGCCACATTAACCTGTGTTAAGTTAATTAAAACCACAAGAGCCAAAGAACCAGCAGCCAATATAATTACCAAAATAATTAAATCCAAGGCCTTAATCATATTCTCAAAGTTGGCAATCATATTGCTGAAATCAAAAGTACTAGAATAATCCTTAAGTAACAAAGTATCCTTATTCAAGCTTTCGACATCATTAGACATTACCGCAATACTTGTATCATGTACCTTTTCATTAAAAGTTTTATTATAGTAATCATCAGACATAAACAAATAATGTTGGAAATACATCTCACAAATATCCGCAATAATCACATCAGCCTTAACACCATTATAAGATTCAACAGTAATGGTATCGCCCTTCTTGAGCTTATGATTCTTAGCATACTTTTCAGAAACAATAACACCACTATTTCTTAAATTCAAAATAGTCTTCTTATCAGTCTTGCGCAAATCCAATATCTCTAAAGCTTCACCAGTATCCATAACCTCTACAGTAATAGAATCAAGCTCCTCATTATCCTTATAGGCAGCTGAAGAATAAGACATAAAAGGTACTACTGTTTCGTTACTTACATCAGCTTTTAAAATATCTACATTCTCATCAACATGTAAATCATTCTCTAATTGAATTGTATAGTTATAGTTAAAAATACGATTATATTGAATCTCAACTACATCCCTTACTGAATCCTTGATGCCAAATCCAACTACCAGTAAACCAGTACAGCCAGCCACACCAATAACTGTCATAAAGAATCTGGACTTATATCTTATTAAATTACGGGCTGTGATCTTTGATGTGAATGATAACTTATCCCATATAAAAGGAAGCTTTTCAATAAATGTTTGTTTTGTAAGTTTAGGAGCCTTTGGACGAAGTAATGAAGCAGGAACTTCATTCAAATCACTTTTCACAACAAGGTAAGTCACCAACATCATCAATAATGAGAATGCTAGAAAAGAGATAAGCACATAACCTATCGGATAGAACAAGATCATCTTAGGAAGCTTATACAAAAGTCTCCAACAAGTATAAATTACGGATGGAAAAAGTATTTGACCAATAATAATACCTATTACACAACCTATTAAACTTGCCAAGAAGGCATAACCTACATACTTACCTGTAACTTCCTTCTTAGTATAACCAAGAGCTCTAAAAATACCTATTTGGCCCCTTTGTTCATCTACCAATCGAGTCATGGTTGTCATACAAACTAAAGCCGCTACCAAATAAAACAACAATGGAAAAGCATAGCCAATGGCTGTCATTTGTTTACAAGTTGCCTCAAACATATTACTACTATAGTGAGAATCACGATCTAGTATCATCCAATTAGCTTCAGGAAGCGCATCAATATCCTGTTGAGCCTTAATAAGCTTTGCGCTAGCCTTTTCTATTTCCTGTTCAAACTTCTTTAAATTATCATTATATTCTTCTAAACCGCTATTATACTTTGCCTCACCGATATTAACTTGATATTGTAAAGCGCCAATCTTTTGTCTATAAGTCTTTAAATTCTCGTTAGCCTCATCAATTACTTTTTGTAGAATTGCAAGTTCATAAACATTATCACTACCATTAATCAAAGAATCTAAGCCACTTCCTAACATATTCAAAATCGTTTGAACATCAATATTCTCAATCTCATTCATCTTATTTTGAATTTGTTCATCACTGATACCCAATTCTTCTTTTTTATGATCTAGGGTATCCTGATAAGACTTTACTGTTTTCTCTAAACTGCTAATAGCTGAATTTAAACTTGTGATTTGAGCCTTATAAGTAACTAAAGTGATATGAGCATCATCCAATTGTCTTTTCGCATCAGCCAATTTAGCCTCATTCTCATTCTTCTCTGTCTCAAACTTTAGTTTATTCTCATCTAATTCATTTTGAGCTTTCTCAACCACGATATCCCTATAAGTACCCTGATTGACAAAAGCTGTCTCTTCAACATTTGTCTTTAAATCAGCTACATAATCCTTATATGCCTTGGTATAACTTGTATATTCATCAGCACCATCTAAAGTTAAATAAATAGTCTTATATTGTTCACCAATAAAATTAGTATTAGAAACAAGAACTACCGCATTAAGCTCTGTATTATTTAAAGTAGAAGTGCCTAACATCTTAGATGTATAAGCAGGCGACTTAGCTAAACCTACAATAGTATATTCATCATATCTAAGTTCATTAGAAAGTTCATCTTCACTATTTAAATAAAGTTTTAACTTCTCACCTATCTTATAAGAACTATCAGTAACTGTAGTTTCAATCAATAAACATTCATGATTATTCTTAGGCTCTTTTCCTTCATATACCTCATACTTATTGACATCACGATTAAGTTCTTCAACCCTAACTACAATTTCCTTATCGTTATCACCCTTGGCATAAGTATCGACAAATCTAGAGGCAAAAACATCCTTTACTCCATCCGTTTCCCTAATCTTAGCCACATCATCAGCACAAAATCCATAGGTTGAATATAATTGTAAATCCTGTAGATCATTATCATCATTATACTTGTCCATGCTTTCTTTTAGGATTGTGGAACTAGACATTAGACCCATCATAAAGCCTGAACCAATAAGAACAATCAAAACAAGCGAAATAAAACGCTTATATGTTTTCTTAATCATTCTTAAAGTATCTAAATTAAAAGTCTTCATAATTAGTATTCAATATCCTCAATACTCATTGGATTTTCATTAATCTCAACTGATTCAATATGACCAGATCTAACTCTAATAATCTTATGACCCATATCTTTTAAAGCACTATTATGAGTAACAATCACAACCGTCATCTTTTCTTTAAAAGCTAAGTCTTGTAAAACCTTTAAAACTTGTTTACCAGTAACATAATCTAGAGCACCAGTTGGCTCATCACATAATAATAACTTTGGATTTTTTGCCACTGCCCTAGCAATTGCCACACGTTGTTGTTCACCACCTGATAATTGACTTGGAAAGTTATTAACTCTATTCTTTAAACCAACTAAATCTAATACTTCTAAGGCGTCTAGAGGATCTTTAGATATTTGTAGAGCTAATTCTACATTTTCCTTAGCAGTTAAATTTTGAACCAAATTATAGAATTGAAACACAAAACCTATATCAAAACGACGATAATCAGTCAATTCACTTTCAGTTGCGTTAGATATATCCTTTTCATCAACCACCACACTACCAGAAGTAGCAGTATCCATACCGCCTAAGATATTCAAGATAGTTGATTTACCAGCACCTGAAGCACCTAAAATAACTACAAATTCGCCCTTATCGATACCAAAAGAAATTTCATCTAAAGCTTTAATTTCAACCTCGCCCATCTTATAAATCTTAGATACTTTATCAAATTCTATATAGCTCATTTTTTATTCTCCATTAATTATTTTATTGATATCACTATTTAACATGTTTACATATGATCTAAAGTAAACAATTGACATTTGTTTAAGAACATAGACATTTAAATCATTCTTCAAGAGTTCCTTAAATCCCGCAATAATTGAAGATGCATAGGCTCTTGAAATTATTCTTATATATTTAGAAAAAAGCTTAGGAACCTGTAAATGACCTGTGATTAGGTTATAAATCAGTTTAGAAAACCAATCTAATAAAGAAGCATTTAACTTGGAATCCAACATCAATATCCTAAATTCATCAGGATATTCCTTATAGATATCAATCAGCTTATCGATGATTTGATCAATCGTTTTAAGCATATCTTCATTATCTAAACTAAAACCATCACTCTCTTTAAAGAAAGACAATTGATTATTTGTTTCTTCTTTGATAAGTTCTTCGATTTTCAATAAACAAGGTTCGCATATCTTATTAATTAAATCTTCCTTATTATCAAAATAACGATAAAGATTGCCAACAGTAACCCCTGAATCAAGAGCAATCTTTCTTAAAGAGGCATTCTCATATCCTTTTTCTAAAAGTTCTTTCTTAGAGGCTTCTATAATTTTGTTTCTTACTTCTTCTTTTAATATCTGTGCCATATAATAAACATCCGTTCATTATTATTATACACAAAAATGAACGGATGTTTACCAATAAAAAAGAAGCGTTTAAGCTTCTTTAATGTTTAACTATTTTCTGATACCTAACTTAGTAATTAGATTTCTATATCTATTTACATCAGTTCTCTTTAAGTATTCCAAGAAGTTTCTTCTCTTACCAACCATCATTAATAGACCTCTATTAGAATGGAAATCCTTAGGATTCTTCTTCATGTGTTCAGTAAGTCTATTGATGCATTCAGTTAGAATAGCAACTTGAACTTCTACAGAACCAGTATCGCCTTCCTTAATAGCGTACTCTTTAATGATTGCTTGCTTTTCAGCCTTTGTTAACATTTTTAAATTCTCCTTCTATATATCTTTTATTCCGAGTAATAACTGGAGATATTTGTGTCATAACCCAGAATAAAGCTCATTAATGATATCATCCCCACTACAAGAAATCAACCAAAATAGTATTTAAAATCTCTAAATTGGTGCATATACAATGATTATCCTTAAATACTAGATACTCTTTATTCTTTTCTAAGGCCTCTTTATATACATCCCTAAAGTCTTCACCATATCTTTTATAAAATAAACCTAAATCTAAGCCATAAATAGTTCTTAAAGACATCATCACATTCTCGAATTCTAAATCTTGTTTATCTAAATAGATATCCTCGCTTAGTAAGTCTTTCTTATTTATATAATTACGAACATTCTTAGTAAATGTATAACGACGATTCCCTACCTTACTGCTAGCGCCTGGTCCTATTCCAACAAAATCATCATAGTTCCAATAGCCTAGATTGTGTCTTGAATACTTATCTTCTTTACAATAATTAGATACTTCATAATGAATATAATCTTTTAATCTTTCTTCGATATATTCATACATATCAGCTTCTGTATCTTCATCCAAGTGGTCATAACCCCTTCTATTAAACATTGTATTTTCTTCGATTGTTAATGAATAGATTGAGATATGAGGCACATCCAAAGATAAAATATCATCAAGAGTCTTCTTTAAGATATCCATAGTTTGAAAAGGTAAGGAATATATCAAATCAACCGAGATATTATCGATACCACTTCTTTTAATTAAATCAATCTTCTCTTTCACTAAACCAAAGTCATACTTACGATTCATGATTCTAAGTAAATTATCATCACTACTTTCAACACCCATTGAGATTCTATTGACTCCATATTTCTTCATAATCTCTAGTTTATCTTCATCAACACTCTCAGGATTTACTTCAATAGTATATTCAATTACACCCTTACTTAATGGATAAATCATACTCAATAAGCACTCTAATTCACCACTATTTAAACAGCTAGGTGTTCCTCCACCAATATAAATAGTCTCAAAATTAGAAAAAGGAAGATCATTTAGATCTTCTTTTATTCTTTCTAAATATTTATTTATCAAGTCCCTATTAACGATAGTATGGGCAAAATCACAATAACCACAAATACTATCACAAAAAGGCACATGGACATATAAATGCTTATTCATCATCATCAAGTGATAATACAGCCATGAAAGCCTCTTGAGGTATTTCAACACTACCAACTGCCTTCATACGCTTCTTACCTTCTTTTTGTTTCTCCAACAACTTCTTCTTACGAGAAATATCACCACCATAACACTTAGCCAATACATCTTTACGTAAAGACTTAATATTAGTACGTGCAATAATCTTATTACCGATTGCTGCCTGTACTGGAATTTCAAATTGTTGTTTAGGCAATAGTTCCTTTAACTTAGCAGTAATCTTTTGGCCTCTATTATAGGCAAAATCACGGTGAACAATAATACTAAGGGCATCAATCACTTCACCATTTAATAAGATATCCATCTTAACCAGATTTGACTTGCGATAACCAATTAATTCATAATCTAAAGACGCATAACCTCTAGATACTGACTTTAACTTATCGAAGTATTCAAAGATAATCTCTGATAGTGGCATTTCATAGATTAATTGATTACGATTATCATCAATATAAATCATATCCTTATAGATACCTCTTTTCGATTGTGACAATTCCATAACCGGACCAATATTATCACTAGGCACCATAATAGAAGCCTTAACATAAGGTTCCTCAATATAATCAATCTTGGTATTATCAGGCATCATACTTGGATTATCGATATCAACAACACTTCCATCAGTTAAAGTAACCTTATAGACAACAGATGGAGCGGTAGCGATTAAATTCAAGTTATATTCTCTTTCAAGTCTTTCTTGAATTACTTCCATATGTAACAGACCTAAGAAACCAATTCTAAAGCCAAAGCCTAAAGCCTTTGAAGATTCGGCTTCAAAAGTTAAAGAAGAATCATTTAATTGTAACTTCTCAAGTGCATCTCTTAAATCATTATACTTACTATTATCAGTAGGATACATACCACAATATACCATTGGATTCATCTTACGATAACCAGGTAATGGTTCACTACATGGATCATCAGCTAAAGTAATCGTATCGCCAATGAAGACATCTTGAATTGACTTAATAGAAGCACAAATATAACCTACTTCACCTGCTGATAAAGAGTCTTTCTTAACTTCGTTTGGTGTCTTAACACCAAGTTCAGTTACTTCATATTCGGTATTTGAATGAAGCATTCTAATCTTATCGCCAACCTTAATCTTGCCCTCTTTTACACAAACAAAGACAACAACACCACGATAAGAATCATAATATGAGTCAAATACTAAGGCTTGTAGTTTATTAGTTACTTCACCCTTTGGACAAGGTAACTTATTAACTATACTCTCTAAGACATCTTCAACATTTAAGCCAGTCTTAGCACTGATGCATGGGATATCACTACAGTCTAGTCCAATAACATCTTCAATTTCTTTCTTAGTTCTTTCAACATCAGCACTTGGCAAGTCAATCTTATTGATTACAGGAAGAATCTCTAAGTCATTGTCTAAAGCTAAATAAGTATTCGCAAGAGTTTGAGCTTCAATACCTTGGCTTGCATCAACTACTAAAATAGCACCATCGCAAGCAGCCAAAGAACGAGAAACCTCATAAGTAAAGTCAACATGTCCTGGTGTATCAATCAAATGGAATGTATAGTCTTGTCCATCTTTGGCATGATATTTAATTTGAACAACATTAAGTTTGATTGTAATACCTCTTTCTTGCTCAAGATCAAGTGAATCAAGAATTTGAGTAGTTACCATCTCTCTTTTAGTCACTGTATTTGTTAGCTCTAAGATACGATCGGCAAGTGTTGACTTGCCATGGTCAATATGAGCTATGATTGAAAAATTTCTTATGTTCTTATTCATCAAACATTCCACCTACTAAATTCTTACCAGCTCCATTATAGAAACTCTTGGCATCCATTGTATTCTTGCCCTCCGGTCTTATCTTATATACTTTAATAAAACCATTTCGACAATCAATTCTTAAATAATCCTTTTCTAAACCCTTAAAGGCACAAGGACTACAATTATCACTATATTCATAGAATACTTCAATAAACTTATATTTCCTACCATTTAAGATACTATAAGCACCAGGTTCATCAAGTAAACCTCTAATGTGGTTATATACTTTTAATACATCATTATTGAAATGAATATATTCATCTTCCTTAGTCAAATTATAAGAAAAAGATACTAGGGATTCATCTTGAGCTATTCTTTCAAACTTTCCTTCAAAGAAATTAGGTAAGAAGTATAAGATACATTCACGAGCCAAATCGCTTAAACGATTAAATAAGCTAGCATTAGTATCCCTTATATCAATATCTAAATCTTTCATATAAAGAATATCACCAGCGTCCATCTTCTTTGTCATATAGATGATAGAAATACCTGTCTTTTCATCTCCATTGATAATAGACCATTGAATAGGCGCACCACCCCTATATTTAGGAAGCAAGGAACCATGAATATTAATTGACTTATATTCAGGATATTCAATAAGTTTAGATGGAATAAATTGGCCATAAGCACAAGTAATAATCAAATCAGGATTTAAATCCAAAATTCCTTGATAATCATCTTTGATAGAAATAGGAGTAAAAATTGGAAGGCTATATTCCAAAGCCACTTCTTTTACAGGAGAAGCTGTCAATATTTGTTTACGCCCTACTTTCTTATCCGCTTGGCTTACAACACCAACAATATTATAGTTATTTTCAATTAAACCCCTAAGGACATTGGCTGCGAAAGCTGGGGTACCCATAAATACAATTCTCTTATTCATAACATTAAAAATTATAGCATAGTAAAAATTGCATTTACAAAAGGACTTTGGTATAATTTTTAAGCGTATTCATAAGGAGGGTCTATGGCAAATATCAAGTCACAAAAAAAGAGAGCTCTTACAAATGCTAAAAAGAATTTAGCTAACACTAGCGCTAAATCAAGATTAAAGACAGCTATCAAGAAAGTTGAAAAGGCTGTTGAAGCTAACGATAAAGAATTAGCAACAAAGGCATTTAACGAAGCAAATTCACTTCTTGATAAGGCTTTAACTAGCAACTTAAAACATAAGAACTTTGTAGCTAGAGAAAAAGCTAGATTAGCTAAAAAAGTTAATAGCTTAGCTTAAGTTAAGAATAAATAAAGCATCGACTAAGATGCTTTTTTTAATGTTCTAAACAAAAATAAAAGATGACCGAAGTCATCAATTATTCTTCAACGTTATGGAAAATTTCTTGAACATCATCAACTTCATCTAGCAAAGTTAATAATCTGTTCCATAATTCCTTATCATGTTCATCTTCAAGCTTCACATATTCTTGAGGAATCATCTTGATTGCACAAACTGTATATTCACAATCAGGAATAAGTGCATCAATTGCTTCTTGAGCCTTATGTAAATCACTTGGTGTTACATAAACAGTCATTAAACCATCTTCAAGCTCGATATCTTCAACATTTACATCAGCTTCAATTAAAGTATCCAACATCTTTTCATCATCTTCATAATTGAATGCTAATACACCTAAGTTATCATAATTGAATGAAACCGAACCCTTAACACCTAACTTACAATGTGACTTATTGAAACATTGGTTCATAGAAGCGATAGTACGATTTGAATTATCTGTTAAACAGTCAACGATAATTGTGGCGCCACCAGGACCAATGCCTTCATATCTTAATGAATCATAAGATTCAGTGCTACCACCCTTTGCCTTTTCGATTGCTCTTTTGATAACATCTGCAGGAACTTGGTTAGCCTTAGCTTCCTTAATCTTTGATCTTAATGTAAGATTCATTTCAGGATCAGGAACACCACTCTTAGCGGCAATATAGATTTCTTTACCGTATCTTGAATAAACTTTTGTTTTCATTGCTGCAGTCTTTGCCATTGCAGCAGCTCTTACTTCATGTGCTCTTCCCATTTAATTTTTACCTCTCCAACTATAACATTATATATTCTTTTAGCTTTTTCACAAATAAATCGTTATTAGAAACAAATTTTTTTGGTTTAAAGTTCAAAGCCTCCCTAACTTTATCATCAAAATCATCGCCATCATTCATCATTACAAGATAACCCTTTTGATAATATGCATTAACAATTTGAAGTTGATGATCGTTTTGATGTTCCTTATATTTCGATAAACGTGGAACTGCCAAAACCTTCTTATTCTTATTAAGACAACTAACAATTGTGCCAACACCACCATGACAAATAACCAAATCAGCTTCATCAATATATTTATCAAAGTCATCCTTATCTAAATACTTATGAATTTCAAACTTCTTTGATTCATAATCAGTAAAACCAGCCTGAACAATTATCTTATCTTTTATATCACTATGTTCAAGATAATCCAATAGTCTCACAAAAGGCTTATCTTGAGTACCTAAACTTACAAAAATCATTAGAATATATTCCCCCAACACTCAGCCTTTGGATAAACTTCTAATAGTTCAGGCCATTGCACAATAAATTTATCGGCAATGGGATAAATTAATTTACCAGCCTTAGTACCAGTAGTAATATTAGCCATCGTTTCAATCCAAACAACCTTCTTTTTAAACATATGAGCTATTTTACACATAGGTACAGCGGTATGTGTACCTGTTGATACTATAAAGTCAGGTCTAATAATTAAGAAATAAATAAAGGATAGAATAATATTAAAAGGGAAAATAAATAAATATGGCAACAAATGATCTTGAGTACCATAGACAAGATATTTCACCTTTGAATACTTATCTTTTAAATATACTGTAGATTCTGTCTTTTCAGTAATCAAAGTATAGTCAACATCATTAAAAAGCTTCTTAAGCGCAAGAAGCTCCTCTAAATGACCACCACCACTAGATATAAAAATAACTTTCTTCATAAATTAAAAAAGGGATGTTTCCATCCCTTATTATACACTATTTAGCTAAAGCGTTTTTTACAAGTTCACTAACTTGTGCTTCAGTTTCACATTCAACTGCCTTAGCAGATAATTCTTTCATCTCTTCATAGCTTAAACCGTTAATAATCTTACGAGCTCTTAAGATAGAAGTAGCAGACATAGAGAATTCATCTAAGCCTAAACCAAGTAGTAATGGAGCAGCCATAGCATCACCAGCCATTTCGCCACACATACCTACCCACTTGCCATTCTTGTGAGCACCTTCAATTGTCATCTTAACAAGTCTTAAGATAGAAGGGTTTAGAGGTTGATATAAATAAGAAACCTTTTCACTCATTCTATCAGCAGCCATAGAGTATTGGATTAAGTCGTTAGTACCGATTGAGAAGAAATCAGCATGCTTAGCAAATTGATCAGCTAATACAGCACTTGCTGGAATTTCAACCATCATACCAACTTCAATCTTTTCCGCAACCGCAACACCTTCAGAAACAAGCTTAGCCTTTTCTTCTTCAAAAATAGCCTTAGCATCTAAGAATTCTTGAATAGTTGCGATCATTGGGAACATGATGCAAAGTCTTCCATATACTGAAGCTCTAATTAAAGCTCTTAATTGAGTTCTAAATACATCAGTTCTATCTAAGCAGAATCTAATAGCACGGTAACCTAAGAATGGATTCATTTCTTCTGGGAAAGAGAAGTAATCTAACTTCTTATCACCACCGATATCTAGAGTTCTTACAACTACCTTCTTACCCTTCATTCCCTCAAGTACAGCCTTGTAAGCTTCGAATTGTTCTTCTTCAGTTGGGAAATCAACAGTAGAGTTCATATATAAGAATTCAGTTCTAAATAAGCCGACACCTTCGCCACCGTTATTTAAAACACCTTCAACATCATTTGGACCACCAATATTACCAGCTAATTCAACTTCATGGCCATCAACAGTTACTGACTTTTGATGAACCAATACCTTTAAAGCTTCCTTTTCAGCTAAGAAAGCTTCTCTTTTTGCCTTATAAGCCACTAATTCTTCTTCATCTGGATTAATAATAGCTAAACCATCAATCGCATCAAGAATCATCATATCGCCATTATTACAGCTTTCAAGGATATTACCTGTACCTACAACAGCAGGAATCTCAAGAGATCTAGCCATAATAGCTGAATGACTTGTTCTACCACCAACTGCAGTACAGAAACCTAAAGTATATGTTTTATTTAAAGAAGCTGTATCAGATGGAGTTAAATCATGTGCCACGATGATTACTTCTTCATTTATTGCGGTTAAATCAGGAATCTGCAAACCTAGAATATTACATAATAGACGATAAGAAACGTCTTTAATATCAGCAGCTCTTTCTCTGAAATAATCATTATCCATTGATTCAAACATGGCAATCATATTATCAGAAACAGTCTTGCATGAATAATCAGCACTATTTCCTTCACCAATCATGTCAACAATTTGACTAGCATATTCTGGATCTTGAGCCATCATTAAATGAGCATCAAAGATAGCCAATTCATCTTCAGAAAGATTAGCACTTGCTCTTTCTTTAACAAGATTAATATCACTAACAGTCTTTTCTAAAGCACTAGTGAAACGAGCCTTTTCTTCTTCGACACTTCCCTTTAAAGCGTTAGTTACACTAATTACAGGGCTTTCTAATTTAAAAACCTTGCCAATCGCAATGCCGCTACTAGCGGCGATTCCTTTAACCATTTTAAAATTTCCTCCTAATTATCTATAAAATTTTATCGCATTTCAATCATTGAAACAACTCAAAAAGTTTGCATAAGCTTTTTTACGATGACGGTAGTAAGTGGAAGAAGACAAATATCCTTCATACCAAGGTCCTTTTTTATTAAGAATCACCTCGTTTTGAATGATAAAACGATCTTCATCATCTAAGATATTAAATATTACATTTTCTATATAATATCTAATTCTTCTCTTAATCATTAATGTGTCTTGACTGACAACATCACATTCTGGTCTTTCTGTATATTCTTTAGAAACCAAATAAGTTTTTGCCAACTCGGCAACAATCACTCTGTTATACTCAGAGGAAATTTTATTATTTGACATTTTTTAATTATTCATTTCTTTCTTTATTGTGTTACTTCAATTAAGCCATAATGGCCATCATTACGTTTATATACGACAGCGATCTTATCTGCATCAATATCTTTATAGATGTAGAAAGAATGAGACAACATTTCCATTTGTAAAATAGCTTCATCAAGACTCATTTCATCCGCAAAAATCATCTTAGTCTTTACAGGAATTTCTGGTTCAGTAACATTCTCATCAACGAAATTCTGAGCTAAAGAATCCTTATGTCTTCTTGAAAGACGAGATTTTTGTCTTCTAATTTGATCCTCAATCTTATCAATAGCTAAATTTACACCTGTTTCAAAATCATCATGCACTATTTCGGAACGACATAGTCCAATCTTTGTTGGAATACTCGCCTCAATTTTCAAAGAATTGTTATAAGGCTTTACGGTAATTCTAGCAGTTGTGTCATCACTCACTGCAAAATACTTAGTTAGAAATGATAGACGATTTTCAATGTGCTCTCTCATTTCATCAGTAATAGTGATATTTTCGCCATAAATAACAAATTTCATATTTTCTTCCTCCTTTATATGAAATATTTACTTTATTTGTTGAAGTAACCACTCATAAACAAGATACAAACCATAAGCATCCAAACCACAATATTCGATAAGTTCTTTTTTAACCTTATCATCATCTTCTTCAACACCTAAATCGATATTACGCCAATTAAAGACAGCCTTCATACCATCATTAATTTCTAAAGATTTATAATTCAAATCAGACACTATGCTTACTAGTTGTTTAAGTGTAAAGTTACCTCTCATTCTTACATCGTAGATTAGGCCTTCTAAGAAAGGAGTGGCCAAATCAACAAAACGTTCATTAATATTCAATAATTCATCTCTATATTCAGGAAAATAATCAGCAAGTTCCTTTATTCTTCTACACTCCGCTCCATAGGCATTATATGCAACTATAGGTCCGGACTTAGGAATGTATTTCAATAGACCTTCCGCAAATTCTCTTCGACAATCACCCTTTCCCAAAAATGAATATTTAGACAAATTATTGTTTTCATCAAGTATATATAGAACAAACTCAAAAGGTAAAACATCAAGGGGCCTCAAACCATTAAACTGTGGAATCAAATAAGTATCCCATTCAAAGTCAATGAACGTAATTGGCCTAGTACCAAGATGCTTTAACCAATCCGCAAGAGCATATTTTTGTACATATTTACCCCCGTTCTTGCTTGCCATAACCTGAGCATATTGCACTCTATTTCCCTCAAATTGATCTAAATCAATATCTTTTAGAAGTTCAATGCCAGCTTGATACATTTTATTCTTATTAGCACTTGAGACTAAAGTTAAAATAGAATCATCAGGCAAATTCTTTTCTTCTCTAAAACATTCATAATAATAAGGGCAAATATTGTGACTATGACAAACACGACTCTTTTTTGGACTATATGAATCCAAAGAAGTAGCCTCTATTCTATTTATTATTGATTTAAAATCATAGATTCTATCACTGAATATATCTAAGAATTTATTGCCATTAATTTCATCGGTTAAGATGAACAACTCTTCAATATTTAAATTATCTTCAAAGACATAATCTTTATTAATATAAGCTAAATAAATTTTATTTACATTAATATCTAATTTTCTTAAAACCTCTAAAGTTAAACAATAATAAGTATAATCAAAGTCCTTAATAGAAGTCATATTATGCACGAAATATAAGTCAAAACCTCCTTCAACTTTGTGCATAATAGGCACCTTTATACGAAGACCATCACATTCAAATCGCGTTTTTATAAACCATTCATATTTGTCTATTTCATCAAAGAAAGCACCATTGGTATCACCCACCGTTCCTCTAAAATAATCTTCTATTTTCAAAAATCTTGCCAATAATAATATTAAAGATTCATCACTTCTTAAATAATGGTTAAAAGAAGAATTATCACCAAGAGAATAATAATAAGATCTTGGACATCTATTAAACTTCTTTAAATCCGTTATATGATACATAACTACCTACCTAAATTATATCAAATATATATCTTTTCTACACGAGAATTTACATCACATATTAACTCATATGAAATTGTATAAATATTAGCAGCCATTTTCTCTAAATCGCCATAGATAAGAACCTCATCATATAAGTCGCAATCTACATCACTAACATCAACCATCATCTGATCCATACAAATATTGCCTAAAATATTAACTTCCTTGCCATTAATGCTAACAGTATTTCTACCGCTATGAAGTCTAGAAAAACCATCACCATAGCCAACAGAAACAGTTGCCACTCTTATATCCTTATCAGCGACAAATCTTCTATCATAGCCAATAGGCTCACCCTTTTTAACCTCTTTAATATGACTAATAACCGACTTCATTGTTAAAGCCTGTTTTAAACCTTCATAACCGCCTAATCCATAAAGAATGATACCAGGTCTAACCATATCCAAATGATAGAAAGGATGTTTCATAATAGTCCCCGAATTAGCACAGTGTCTAATCTTAAAAGTGATACCTTCTTTTTCCAATTTAGAAATATCATCCATGAATAAATCATATTGAATCTTTGAAAAATCATCATCTAAACAATCAGAGAAATGCATAAAAACACCCTCAAAATCAAGATTATTTAAAAGACAAGCTTTTTTCATTTCATCAACATCCTTAAAACCAATGCGATTCATGCCAGTATCAATCTTTAAATGGCACTTAATCTTTAAACCATATTCATTTAAACCTCTTGCATAAGGAAGTGAATAAACACATTGTGTAATATTATATCTAAATAACTTATCAGTATCCTCTAAAGGTGTATAGCCAAGAATTAAGATAGATGTATTTATTCCTCCTTCTCTTAATTCGATAGCCTCCTCTAAGGTACTAACCGCAAAATAATTTGCACCTAAATCCTCATATAAATGTGCTAATTTAACGGCACCATGACCATAAGCGTTATCTTTGATAACAGGGCAAATCATTGCCCCGTTTACTTTATTCTTGATTATATTAAAATTATCAACGATACACTTAGTATCAATCTCAACCCATGTTCTTCTACTCATAAGACTATTATAACGCTAAATTAAAGTCTTAGTACCAAATGGACGAACAACTAGTTCCATAATAGAGTCTTTATCAAAAACACTTGATAGAACCATCTTATAATCATTAACCAATTCTTTTGGTACAACAGCTTGAATAGTGCCACCAAAGCCACCACCATGAACACGATAAGCACCCTTATAGCCCAAGATATAATCACTCATGGCAATAGCGATAGATAAAGGTTGATTCTTTGGCATAGAACTTGGATAAACATTTTGAAGATACATATAACTAGATCTACCAGAACGATTAATTAAATCTAATAAGCTATCGATATCCTTATTCTCAACAGCTTCCTTCTCTAAAACAGCTCTCTTATCTTCTGTATAGAAATGGAAACTTCTTAAAATCGAACGATCATTCTTAACTTCTTCTCTTAATTCCTTAATATGAGTAAAGAAATAATCAGGATCACCATCTCTTAAAACATTACAGTTTAATAATTTAGCAACATCCTTCATTTCACCAGGAACCGCAGAATACTCATCACTTAAATCAGCATGATCACCCTTTGTGTTAACTAAAATCAATTCATAACCATAGTCAGTGAAATCAAATTCATAATTTTCAATTACCGGGGCCTTAGGATCATTAAAATCCATAGCCACAAAACCACCAACTGAAATTGAAGCTTGATCCAACAAACCACTTGCCTTACCGAAATAAACATTCTCAGCATATTGACCAATAATAGCTCTATCAACTGGTGTAATTTGACAATCATTGAATAGACAATTGAAAATTTCTACAACCATCATCTCAAAACACGCGCTAGAAGAAATACCTGAACCAATCGCAACCTCAGAATCACACATTGCGCTAAAGCCACCAATCTTATAACCTAATTCGTTCAATTTGTTCGCAATGCCCCTAATTAATGATTTAGAAGTATTCTTTTCACTATCTACTACAGCCAAAGAATTAATATCAACAACACAATCATCAAACTTTGGATCAATAAAGATACATTCACTATTATCATTAGCCTTAACTACACAAATATTGTCATAATTAATGGTAGCAGACAAAGTATGACCATGTTGATGGTCAGTATGATTACCACCAATTTCAGTTCTACCAGGAGAAGAAATCAAATGATAATCACCATCACCAAAACGCTTATATGCTTCGTTTAGTAAAGAAATGTATCTTTCTTTTTCCCTACTTAAATCATTAGTGCCCTTAATCTTAGACAATAATTCATCAATCTTATCGCTATTGATATAATCTTTTAAATCGTTATAATTCATATTATTTCCCCTCTAATGTATAAACAATCTTATGATTAACTTCTTTATCTTTATAAATATATGGCTTTATAAAATTATCATAGTTGATACCATTTGGATAATATTGACACTCAAAACATATTCCATAATAATCTTCATATGTATGATTATCCTTGCCCTCTAAATGGCCTAAATAATTACCAGTATAAATATGCATACCAGGTAAATCACTTTCTACCATAAAAGATAATTTATCACTATGAAGCTCAGCCATCTTTTTAAACGACATATCCTCGAATACATAATTATGATCTAGACCACCCTTAGATAAATTTGAATGGCCAATAGATAAAACATCATTCATCTTACTCAAAGTAGTGAAATCAAAAGCTGTACCATTTACATCAATTACCTCGTTAGAAGCCATAGGGCCAACATTTAAAGCTACCTTGTCGGTATAAACCTTGAGTTCTTGATCAAAAACAGTATCAATACCACCGTTTAAATTAAAATATGAATGATTTGTGACATTTAAAATACTATCCTTATCGCATAAACCTGTAAAAGAATAAATTAATTGATTATTTTTTAATGAATAAGATACTTCTAAGTTTAAATTACCAGGGAAGCCTCCAGACATATCACCATCAAATAAAGACAAGACGATTTCATCTTCCTTTAATTCCTTAAGTGTATAGCCTCTAAAACTTAAATCACCAACACCAGAATGAAGACAAATACCTGGTTCATTTAATGATAATTGATACTTTTCACCATTAATCACAAAACTGCCTTCAGCAATTCTATTAGCATTTCTACCAACAGTGGCACCTAAATGGGGCCCAGTATTCTTAAAATAAGAAGCTTGATCATCAAAGCCTAAGACAATATCAGTATTAGTTTTCTTATCAATAAAAGAAACTAAAGTTGCTCCAACCGTAGAAACTTTAACGCTTAAATATTCATTTTCAATTGTATAAATCATACTTCACCATTAGCCTTCACTAACATCGCAGCACCCATAACACCAGGTTCCTTAATCTTAGCTAAAACAACCTGAGCTGGTTTAATACCATTGAAATATTTATGATAACTTTCTACCATCTTATCAAAATATTTCTCATGTTGATTAAGCGCAACTCCACCACCGATGACAAAAATATGTGGATCACAAATTTGACCAATAGTAGCCAAAAGTCTACCCATTTGATCAGCCATCTCATCAACTAGCTCGACAGCCTTAGGATCATTTTCATCATACTTTTCAAACAATTCCTTACAAGTATTACCCTCACCAAATGCTCTTGCAGCCTTTCTGCCTAAACCTCTACCACTTGATTCAGATTCGATACTACCAGGATTTAAATAATCAGAATAACGCTGGCAGCCATCTTTAACGATGATATTACCAATTTCTCCCGCAAAACCCATTTGGCCAGAAACAATCTTGTGATTAAAAATTAAAGCACCACCAATGCCAGTTGAATGAGTAATATAGTAAACGATTGGCTTATTCTTACCTGCTCCTAGCATCGCCTCAGCCAAACCAGCCATATTCGCATCATTATCAAGATATACTGGACGGTCATATCTTTCTTCAATCAAATCAGCAATTTTATAATTTTCAAAGCCAACAAGATTATTAGAAATAGGCATAACTCTATTATAAATATCAACAGGACCCGGAATAGCTACACCAATACCTTGTGTTTTATCAATATCAGTAATTTGATCAAGCACAGAAAAAACAGCGTCTCTTATCTTTTCCTTAGGACCAACCAAGCCATATGATTTTGTAACATATTCTTCTAAAACGTTACCGTCATTATCCATTTTGCAAGCCCTTACATTAGTTCCGCCTAAATCGACACCTACATAATAATTCATAATTTTTACCATTAAGGCGCCTTTCTGTCGCCTTCACAAATACGCAACCA
>URCJ01000030.1 GCA_900546285.1 uncultured Solobacterium sp.
TTTATGACTGTTTTATGAGTCAATAACAATATACCAGGAGGAACCATTAAGCTCATTTAAATTTTACCACACACAAAAAGAAGCGCTGTCATTACGCTTCTTTCTTAGTTTTAGTCTTTGTTGTAGCCTTTTTTACCGCACTCTTTTTAGAAGGAGCTGGCTCTTTCTTAGCTCTTGTAGTCTTAGTAGAAGTAGTCTTCTTAACAGAAGTTGCCTTCTTCACTTTACCTTCAACCTTGGTTCTTTTCTTTACTGTTGGTTTTTTAAGTTTGGTCTTTAACACAATACCTGCAAATGGGGCAACAGTTAGCTTAATACTATTATCTAACTTATGGAAAGGAAGAGCCTTAGACCTAATTGCCTTGGCATTAACTTGTCCACAACCACCATACTTCTCAGCTTCAGAGTTAATAACTTCAGTATATGTACCAGCATAAGGCACACCTATTTGATAATTTGTATAGGAATTAGGAGTATTGTTAAGCAATGTAATGAAACAATAATCTTCATCATAACGATAATAGATATAAACAGATTGTTCCGCATTATCCGCATCAATCCACTTAAAGTAAGTAGGATCATAATCATATTTAGAGAAAGTATCATACTCACTATACATATGAGACAATTCTTTAACCAATAGCTTAAAGCCATTATGTAAAGGATAATCTAATAAGAACCAATCAAGTTCCTTATTCTCATCAAATTCTCTAATAGTAGCGATATCATTGCCCATGAAATTAAGCTTCTTACCAGGATGTGTATACATATATACATAAAGGTTACGACATTGTTTAAACTTATCCTCATAAGTACCCCACATCTTATCAACGATAGTCTTCTTAGAATGAACCACCTCATCATGAGAGAAAGGTAATAAGAATCTTTCCGAATAGAAATAAGCCATAGAGAAAGTTAAATCATTATGATGATACTTACGATAAATTGGATCCATCGCATAATATCTTAATGTATCATTCATCCAACCCAAGTCCCACTTATAGTCAAAACCTAGGCCGCCATCCTCAACTTTTCTAGTTACATTAGGGAAGTCAGTAGAATCTTCCGCAATCAACATACAATTAGGATGTAAATCCTTTAAATGATAATTGATACGTTTCACAAAACTTTGACCAGCAACATTCTCACCCAAGTCTCTATTACCATGATGATAAATGAAATGAGAAACCGCATCAAATCTTAAACCATCAATATGATATCTATCAATAAAGAAATTAGCCGAAGACATCAAATAAGAAACAACTGGACCACTTGCTAAGTCAAAGCACATAGTACCCCAATCAGAATGAGCTAAGTGATATTCTCTATATTCGTAACATGGTTCAAAGTCATAATTAATTAAACCATAGCCATCATTCGCAAAATGCATAAACACAACATCAAGAATTACTCCGATATTATTCTTATGACACTCATTAATTAAATCCATTAAATCATAAGGAGTTCCATATCTACTAGTAGAGGCAAAGAAACCTAAGCTTTGATAACCCCACGAACCATCAAAAGGATACTCAAAGATTGGCATCAATTCTAGATGAGTATAACCCATGTCCTTTAAATAAGGAACAAGATCATCCTTAACTAGACGATAAGTCTCAAATTCATTTTCATATTTCTTGAAACCACCCAAATGACACTCATAAATATTAATCTTCTCACCATAATTATTTGTTTGTTTCTTCTTATATGCATCATCAGAGAAAGTATAATAATCTAAATCATACATTACAGAAGCAGTACTTGGTCTTCTCTCACATCTATAAGAATATGGATCAAACTTATCAATCCAATAAGTATCATTCTTATAAATACGATAACGATATGAATAAATTGGCTCCATATCAGGAATAAAACCCTGCCAAACACCTCTTTCATCAATTCTTTCCAAAGGATAAAGACATGTAAACATATCCTTAGAAGTAAATACTTCTACCTTATGTGCATGAGGAGCCCAAACAGTAAACTCCATACCACCATCCTTGATATGAGAACCAAAAAGTTTGTAAGCCTCTAATTCATAACCCTCAAAAAATTTGTCATACTTTTTTAACATGTTTTAATACCTCATCATATAATTTTTCATATTTCAAAGAAACAGTCTTAAACGAAGAATCATACTTCATAGCGTTTCTTATTAACATCTTATAATCCTTTTGATTATCAAAATATTGACGATATGCATAATTAAACACAATCATCATATCCAAAGAATTAAATGGGGTAAACGAGAAACCTCTACCCGTTTTTTCATACTCATTATATGGTTCCACAGTCTCCAATAAGCCACCTGTTTCCCTAACAAGCGGAAGCGTACCATAACGCATAGCGATAAGCTGCGAAAGACCACACGGTTCAAACAAAGAAGGCATCAACATCAAATCACAGGCTGCATAAACCTTATGAGCCAGCTCTTCATTATAGACACAGAAATAACGAACACGACTTGGATACTCTTTCTCCATTATCCTAAAGGCATATTCATATTTGCTCTCACCAGAGCCAATAATAACTAACTTAACCTTCTTCCTTAAGATTTGATGATAAACATTCAACAATAAGTCAAAACCCTTTTGATTAGTAAGACGCGAAATAACACCAACCAACATATCACCATTATCATTTAGACCTATTGTCTCAAGTAACGCTTTCTTATTAAAAGCCTTACCCTTTAAATAATTGCTGACACTATACTTCTTATATAAATATTCATCCCTGCTTGGATCAAACAAGTCATAATCAATGCCATTTGTAATACCGACGATATCATCTTTACGATATCTTAATACCTGATCTAATCCTTGTCCTGAATATCCATTTAAAATCTCAGAAGCATATACTGAAGAAACGGTTGTAATCTTATCAGCAGTGCAAATGCCAATTTTCATGAAATTAAGCTCATCATTAAATCTTAAAGTACCATCAATCCAATACTTATCATCAATCTCTAAATATTTGTAATAACGCTTACTATAGCTTCCTTGATAAATAAGATTATGGATTGTATAAATAAATTTAATTTTGTCTATAGCCTTAATATTGTTGTAACGATACTTACATAACGCAGGAATCAAAGCCGTATGATAATCATTACAATGAATAATCTCAGGATACCTCTTTAATTCAATCATAAATTCGATTACGGCAATACTAAAAAACATGAAACGCAAAACGTCATCATCATAGCCATAAACATCTGATCTATTAAAATACTTATCATTCTCAATGAAATAATAAGTAACACCTTCATTGTCAAGTGTATAAAGATTTGCTTCATCGATTGATGAAGCAAACCCAATATTGATTGTTTTAACTAAAGATAACTTATCTAAATAATTATCCTTAATAAGTTTATGCAAAGGTAAAACGACACTGACACTATACTTGTCTATCGCCTTAGGCAATGCATAAGCTACATCAGCTAGACCGCCAGTTTTAATAAAAGGTAATGATTCGTACGCAACGTACAATACCTTCTTCATCTAGATACGGTCTCCCCTTTTAACATATAAAGGTGCATGTTCGCTGCCATTTAAAGCCTTAATATGAGTTACAATCGCAAGTCTATCTACAACACACTTGTCCATCTTAACATTCTTATTAATAAGAGCATCAGGCATGATAATACTATCCTTAATTACAGCACCCTCTTTAACTACTACATTTCTACCAATAACACAATTTTCAACAGTACCCTCAATGATACAACCATTACCAACTACACAATTAGAAACATTAGAAGTCTTTGTATAAGTTGTTGGACAAGTATCATTAGTAGCTGTATAAATAGGCCAATCATCACTAAAGATATTAGACAATTCTTTTTCATTCTTAATATCCATACTAGCCTTATAATATGAATTCAAAGTCGAAATACAAGCGGCATAGCCAGTATGTAAATAACCACCAATCTTAAATACATCCAAACCATCGGCGATAATATCACTTAATGAATATAAAGAAGATGTAGATAAAGCTGCATAAATCATATCGATGAAAATCTTCTTAGACATGATATAAGTCTCAAGTGAAACCTTAGCACGCTTACCTTTACCTAGATTCTTATCAATATTTGTGATTACCTTATTCTCATCAATATCCAAAGTATCACACATTAAGAAATCTTCATTAGCTGTATTTACATTTTGATATAAAACAGTAATATCATTCTTAGACTCAATATGATAATCAAGCATCTTAGAAAAATCTTGAACATAAATGAAATGAGAAGGAGCCAAAATTACATAAGGTGAATTGTCTTCCTCAAAATACTTCAAATTAGCCATCAAACTAGCTACATCAGTATTATAAATTTCATTAGGAATAGGCTTCTCACCATGAAGAATTCTAATATGACCTCTTTTTGTATTGATATTATAATCAGTGCGCTGAATATGTTGAATAGTAGAACGAGGTCTATTCTTAACCTGTACTTCAATATTATTAACGCCAGAATTTGTTAAATTAGATAAGATAAAGTCAATAATACGATATCTACCCATAAAAGAAGTAGCTGAAATTGGACGATAATCTTCAATTCCTTCTACATGAACATAACTTGGTTCAATATTAATGATACCTAAAGCTCTCTTACTCATTATTCAACCTCACTTACTACTTTTTTAGTAACCAAAAGAATCTTATCTGACTTAGGATCACCAAGAGTCACACCATCAGGAATCTTAACACCATCTTGTACAAGACATCTATTCAAATGAACATTCTTACCAACTTTTACATCATTCATGATTACAGTATCCTTAACAACAGCACCCTCAGAAATCTTAGAATTTGTGAAAAGTACTGAATGTTCTACCTCACCATCAACAACACAACCCTGAGTAATATAAGCATTCTTAACCTTAGCCTTAGAACTAATTAATTGTGGAGTAGCCAACGCATCAGATGTATAAATCTTCCACTCATTATCATATAAGTTTAATTCACTTGTATGATCCAACAAGTCCATATTAGCTTCCCAAAGAGAATCGATAGTACCAACATCCTTCCAATAACCCTTGAAACGATAAGCCTGTAACTTCAAACCAGCATTCAAGTAAGCAGGAATAATATCCTTACCAAAGTCATGATTAGACTCAACATTCTTCTCATCTGCCTTTAGATACTTTCTTAAAGTCTTATAAGAGAAAATATAAACGCCCATACTAGCCAAATTAGACTTAGGATTAGCAGGCTTCTCCTCAAACTCAACAATCTCATCAGTATCATTGCAATTCATAATACCGAAACGGCTTGCTTCCTTCATAGGAACTTCCATAACTGCGATAGTAGCCTCAGCCTTAGTCTCAATATGCTTAGCCAACATCCTCTCATAATTCATCTTATAGATGTGGTCACCTGAAAGAATCAATACATATTCAGGATCAGCATCATCCAAGAAATCGATATTCTGGGTAATCGCATCAGCAGTACCACGATAAACATCTAGATTAGATTCATCTTTTTCTCTTGGAGATAAAGCATAAACGCCACCACCATTCATATCAAGACCCCATGTATGCTCATGAGAAACATAAGATCCAAGTAATGTTGATTCATACTGCAACAAAACACCAACAGTCTTAATGTTAGAGTTAGCACAGTTTGAAAGCGCAAAATCGATAATACGATACTTACCACCAAAATGGACAGCAGGCTTAGCGACTGTCTTAGTTAAATCAAACAATCTTGAACCTCTGCCACCAGCAAGTATCATCGCAACCATTGAATTATTATTCATAACAACAAATACCCCTCGTATAATTATTATATTACCAAATGTAAGCGTTTTCTAATTATTTAGTTATCAAAATACTGAAAGCCTTAATTTTTAACACGCTACGCTTGTAATTCACAAAACCACTATCATCAAAAATTACTTCATGCTCCATCTCGTCATTATAAACATGATCAAAAATACATGGATTAATATAGATAGTCAAATCCCCTAATTTATAGATTAAAACCTCATAATAATCTACAAACTCAATATCAACATTCTCTTCAGTAAACTCCTTATAAGTCTTCCTTAAAAGACACAAGTCACTAAAATACCTAGCAACATCCAAATAATTATTCTTACGATGCCAATCCAACATATTGATACTATCATCCAAATTATATGTATTATCAATACCATGCTTAGTACGTAAGAACTCCTCACCTGAATTAATAAAAGGAATACCCCTAGAAATCATCACAAGAGCCATAGACAACTTACAGATTCTTGTCACCATCTTCTCATCATCAAAGAACCTAGATACCTTATCATAAACCGTATAATTATCATGACACTCGATATAATTAATGGTTTGATTGATATTTAAACCATACTCATAAGAACCGCTCATTACTCTCTTAACACGATCCCTGGCATCAACATAGCCCAACATATAAGCATTCTTATCATCGATATAGTTTCCTCTAATTGTTCTTCTAAAATCATCATTAAAGAAAGCCACACCATCAAGCTTATAAGCATTCTCCTTAATAGCACGATACTCAAAGGGAACGATATCACCCATGTTCCAACCTTCACCATACATCAAGAAATCAGGCTTTAATTCCCTAGCTGTATCTCTAATTGCCTCAATGGTCTCAACATCAAGAATACCCATCAAGTCAAAACGATAACCATCTAAATCATAGATATCAATGAAACGCTTAACCAACAATTTCAAATATTCTCTTGTAAAGAAAGCCTCAGTCCTCACTTCATTACCACAATATGAGGCATTACCAAGCTTGCCATCCTTATATCTAAAGAAATAATAAGGTAACATATTAGCCAAATTAAAAGACTTAACATTATAGACATGATTAAACACCACATCAAAAGTAACACCCATGCCATATTTATGACATAAGCTAATAAAATCCCTTAATTCATTAATCTGTTCATATGGCCCCTTGCCATAACAATAAGCCTGATGAAGACTATTATAAGTCAAAGGATTATAACCCCAATTATAATCACTATGATCTAAATCAAACGCAAAAATAGGCATAAGCTGAACATAAGTTATCCCTAGTTTCTTCATATAATCAAAACCAACCGGATAAGCATCAAGCTTTGCCCCCTGTTCACACATGCCCTTAAAAGTCTGAGGATACTTAAAACTCACACTATCACTTGTAAAATCTCTAACAGAAGTCTCATAAATGATTGGTGTATCAATATGCTTCAAAGCGACCTTCTCATACTTAAGTTTATTCCTATCTACCACATAAGAATTCTTATGATCCTTATCAGCATAAGAAAAAGGATCAGTGAAGGCATAGACACTTTCCCTTAAAGTAGAATAATGATAAAAGTGACCACTCAAATTCCTATCAAAAGTAAGCTCAAAAACACCCCTACCTACATAGTTCATCTTATGAATGACATTATCTAAATGTAAAATAGCCGTCTTACTTAAAGGAGACCACAATCTAAATGTAGTCTTATTACCCTCGATGAAAGAACCTAGTGTATTTAAATCAACACGATATTCTTCATCAAACCTTTCAGTTTGTACAATAAAACGGAACTTAATCTCAAAAGGAATACCATCAAGAAGAACCATATAACGGTTCAACTCATTGAAATCCTCTTCTAAATGAAGATAAACATAATCAGCATCATCACTGATATTAAACTTAACCTCGATATTATTGACTAGTAATTTAAGATTCTCAGTCAAAGCCAATTCAGACTTCCTAACACTAATCAAACGATAATCATCTAAATAAAAACTAGCCATTATTCTTAAGTTCCCTCAACCTTATATTTACCGCAACAGAATCAATGATAGCCTTAACCAATTCTTCAGCAGCCGAGCCTTCACTATAGTCAGCTGCAAGCATATAGTCAGCTCTTTTTTCATCCTGTAGTTCCTTAGCAATCTTATCCTTAGCCTCTTTAGAACCATAGACTGCCACTGCGCTGCCGCCCTCTTCTCGCATCACCAGCATGCTAGGAACATCAGTAAGCCCATCACCAAAGTAAACCATATTACTAAAAGGCACATACTTATCCTCTTCAGGCGTCTTCGTGTTCAAATCAAGATCATTAGTCTCATCAAAAACGCCCTTATTGATTCTAAATAAATACTGAGTCTTTGTAGTATAATTCACTACCCTACTTGGCCAAACAGGCTTATCATTTTCATCATAAGTATAGCTACACGCATATACTTTCTTAAACTTATCAGCGATACTTGTGCCCATAATCATCTCACGAATACCGCTAGAAACAATGAAATGTTCTACTTCAATCCCCTGTTTCCTACCATATTCATTAACACGATCAAACCAAGTATCCACACCCTTATAAAGCTCGATAAAAGCACCCTCATCAACCAATTCCTTCTTAGTCAAACCAGGATTTTTCTTTACCATCAACTGCATATAAGACAAGATGCCATCCATATTAGATGCATACTTATCCCTTTCAGACTCAGCCCAAAAGCTACCAGTCTCCTTATAACCAAGCTTTCCAATATAATGGAACTCTTGCATATCAATTGGCGATAAAGTCTTATCAAAATCGTAAATAAGAGCGACTTTCCTATAATCCATAAACTAAGCCTCGTTTAAATTCTTAATAGCCTCGATATAGATTTCAACTTGCTTCTTAAATTCCTCAATACTCAAAGATTCATTGGCATCATGAATATGATTCTCTTCCTCATTAAAGGCACAACCAAACGCAATGATATTATTCATACTCTTAGCATAAGTACCACCACCGATGGCAATCATATCTCTTTGATCATCAACGATTGATCTATAAGCCTTCAATAAAGATTGAACTAACTTAGAATTCTTATCATAGTATAAAGGATTGATATTATAGTCTAATCTAATACCACAATCATCAGCTACTGCCTTATTTAATACTTCTGCGATCTCCTTGTCTTTTCTAGTAATAGGGAAACGAATATCCAAAGTACATTCTACATTATCACCATTCTTACCAATCACACCCAAGTTAACACTAGAATTAGTCTCATCCTTAAGTGCATCCAAACCTAATGTCTCACCATGTAACTCTAGGCCAATATACTTATGAATATAATCAACAAAAGGATCATGGAAATCAGCTACATATAAAGCTTCCATTAAATGATTAATCGCATTAACACCAGCATCAGGTAAAGAAGCATGAGCTGCCACGCCTAATACAGTAACCGTATTACCATCAACACTATATTCGATATTATGTTCCTTCATGAAACTATCAAACTTTGCGACATCGTAACTATTATCAGGAAGAGTACATACCACCTTATTACATACAACATTATCAGCCTGGCCACCCTTAATATCGATAATCTTTGACTTACCAATAATAAAGCCACCAGCCATACCCTTTTCGGCATAAATACCAGGGAACTCGCCATCTGGAGTAAAGCCCATATCTACATGACCCTCTTTTTCAACATAATGTTCAATACAAGCAGAACCTGATTCTTCATTACAACCAAGAATCAATCTAACTCTCTTCTTAAATTCATAACCTGTATCTAAAAGATATTTCATAGCGTACATACTAGCTACAGCTGCACCCTTATCATCGGAAACACCTCTACCATATAGACGATCACCCTTTTGAACTACTTCAAGTGGATTAGTATCCCACCCTTCACCAACAGGTACAATATCCAAGTGAGCCAAAATACCAATTACTTCTTCACCTTGACCAATTTCACCATAACCTGCATAATAATCAACATTCTTAGTATCAAAACCCTTAGCAGTCATAATCTCTAAAGCCTTATCCAACACTTCACGATTAACACTGCCAAAAGGCTTCACATCATCAGAGTATACTGAATTATAACTAACTAAAGTCTTTAAATCAGCTAACATGTTCTCATAATTTTCTTCTACAAATTTCATTATTAATTCTCCTTTACTATAAGTCCTACAGGACAATGATCACTACCGTAGATATCATCATAAATCAATGAATCTTCTACCTTTTCCATAAATCTTTTAGAAACTACAAAATAATCAATACGCCACCCTATATTCCTTTCTCTAGCTCTTGTACGATATGACCACCAAGAATACTTAACATCGCTAGGATACAAGTAACGATAAGTATCTATAAAACCTGCGTCCAATAAACATGTAAACTTTTCTCTTTCTTGGTCTGAAAAACCAGCATTAAAGTGATTGTCATCAGGATTTTTTAAATCTATCTCATTGTGAGCCACATTCAAATCACCTGTATAAATAACTGGCTTAATCTTATCTAATTTTACCAAATGCTTACGCAAATCATCTTCCCACTTCATACGATAATCAAGTCTTTTTAGACCATCCTTAGAATTAGGAACATAAGCACACACAAAATAGAATGAAGGATATTCTAGAGTAATAACTCTACCTTCTTTTGGATGATCCTCACCCTCAATGTCATATACAACACTCATAGGCTTAACTTTTGTAAGAACCATCGTACCTGAATAGCCCTTTTTCTCAGCACAATTCATATAAACGTAATAACCATCAAAGTTATAGTTTAATTGTGACTCTTGCATCTTAGTCTCCTCAAAGGCCATAATATCAGGATTCTCCCTAGCCATAAAAGCCAACAAATCACCCTTACCTAAAATCGCCCTAAGACCATTCACATTCCAATTTAAAATCTTCATTAAATCTCCTGAGTAATCTTACCCAAATAAATCAATTCATCAGCATCCAAATATGGAGCCAAAGTATGATAAACATTCTTGTGATACTCATTGATCAAATTAATGGTCTTCTTATCCAAATATCTCTTATCAATAAGTCTTAAATCAAATGGAACCATAGTCAAAGTATCAAAACGCATAAATTGACCATATTCATTTAATTCATCCTCAACCGCTAGTAACATATTCTCGCAACGAATGCCATACTTGCCCTCTAGATAAATACCAGGTTCATCAGAAACGATATTACCCTTTCTAATAGGCACTTCCTCGCTCTTACCCAAAGTATGCATATATCTAATATTAGGTGGCGCCTCATGAACTGATAAAACATGACCAACACCATGACCGGTGCCACATCTATAATCAATACCTAATTCCCAAATATCTTTTCTTGCTAAGATATCAAGTTGAAGACCACTTAAACCCTTCATAAACTTAACACTACTTAAATTAAACATTGACTTTAAGACGGTAGTGAAATGTTTCTTTAGTTCATCACTTACCTCACCTACACAAATAGTTCTTGTAATATCAGTAGTACCCTCTTTATATTGACCACCTGAGTCAACCAAGATAATACCCTCATTATGTAAAGCACTATTATTCTCTTCAGTTGGTGCATAATGCATCATAGCCGCATTGGCATTATAGGCAACAATTGGATTAAAACTTAAGTCAAAGGCCTTATATGACAATCTAAATTCATTAAGCTTATTAGCCACAATATATTCATTCAATGTTTCCTTATCAGTTTCATCCAACCACTTTAAGAAACGAACCATTGCCACGCCATCATAAATATGAGCAAACTTAGAATTCTCTATTTCAACATCATTCTTCATTGACTTCATCTCTTCAATAACAGATAAACAGTCAACAATTCTATTATGTTTACAAATTAAAGAATAAGTCTCATAGTTTACCTTAGTCTTATCTAGCAATACCACTTCATTCTTTAAAGTCTTCAAGAAATCATAATAAGCATCATAAGGTCTAATAATGATGCCATCTGCATATAACTTATCTAATAATTCTTCACTCAATCGCTCTATATTAATAAAGAAATAAACATCATTCTTATTAAAAACTAAATAAGCTAAAAACACTGGAGTACATAAAATATCATTACCCCTTAGATTCAAGATATAAGATATAGACTCAAGATTATTCACAATATGAGTCTTACCATCAAGAATATACTTAACATTATCTAGTTTCTTCTTACGACTAAGTCCTGTATATTCAACTCCAAGCTCATACACCAAATCAGTTGATAAACTAGTCCTATTCTCGATAATAGATGAATAAATATCTTTACTTACAATTTCAAAATCATTTAATTCTCCAGCGAAGTTAATACTAGTTCTCTTACCATCTAAGCCAATAACCTTGCCAGCATAATTCTTTTTAATAAATTCAATTGGTTCTAATGCATTTGCAGTGCCAAGTTTTACTACTTGTACATCGTTTGGTAGGCATTGTTTCTCAGCTTGAATATGATAACGACCATCAACAAAAATATAAGCATTCTCTAAATCCACTAATAAAGTAGCTAAAGATCCGCTAAAACCACTAAAGTATTCGATTGTCTTAAAATACAAAGGAACATACTCTGACATATGATAGTCAGAAGTATTCAAATAATAGACATCAATATTGTTGTCTTTCATCTGCTCCCTAAGAGCATCAATTCTTACATTTCCCATCAAGAAATTACTTCCTCTCTAATGATTTAATTCTAGCATAAATAGTGCGTTATTGACCTATTTAGGATATAATTATGCGGTATGAAAAGAAATGATATTGATGATTTAACTCCTTATCAAAAAAGGAAGAAAAACAGCACATTGAAGAATACAAACAAGAGGGCGCCTAAAGCTAACGATGAAGACGCTAATCTTGCGGTGGAAGAAAGCAAGGATGTCAAATCTAATTCTAAGAAAAAGACTTCTAGCACTAAGAAAACTTCTAAACCTAAGAAGAAAGAAGAGTCAACAGTTACAAACGACAAAAAGGAAACAAAGGACGAAAAGTCTACACCTATAGTTGAAGATACCGGGCTCGAATCTGATGGGCTCGAATCTGATGGGCTCGAATCTGATGGGCTCGAATCTGAACCTAAGATGCCTTCTATCTTTATAGAAGAAAAGAAAATAGAAGAACCTAAAGAAGACAATACTTCTAAAAGACCTAAGGCTAAGACAATCACTAAAGTATTCGCAACAATCACATGTATTATCGCAATTATTGGAATACTAGGCGGTATTGGTGCCATTATCTTTGCCAACAAACTATTAGAGGGTAAACCAGAATTCGATAGAACAAAGCTAGAATCACAAGAATCTAGTGTTATCTATGATATGAATGGTAATGAGATTGTAGAACTTGGTTTATATCTAAGAGAAAACATCGAATATGATGATATGCCAAATAGCTTAGTTGATGCCTTCTTATCAATTGAAGACTCAAGATACTTTGAACACTTTGGCTTCGATATCCCACGTTTCACTAAGGCAATCCTAGAAAACTTAAAATCAGGAGGCTTTGGACAAGGTGGCTCTACCATGACCATGCAACTGGTTAAAAACTCTTATTTCCAAGTAGATGCCGATGGTGAATCTACTATGGCAGCCCACAAGGGTATGAGTGGTGTTCAAAGAAAGATGCAAGAAATCGTACTAGCTATCGAAGCTAATAAAGAAGTTAGTAAGAAAGACATCTTAGCACTATATATTAATAAGATTAACTATGGTAACAACATCAGAGGTGTTCAAAAGGCAGCTCAATACTACTTCGGCAAGGACGCAAGTGAACTAGGACTTGTTGAATCAGCTTTCTTGGCTGGTATCATCAACGCTCCAAATAACTATAATCCTTATAACGAACTATATAAGCATGATGAATCTTATATTTATTTAAATTCAAATATTACTTATCTTGAAAATGCTCAAAAAAGAACTGCTGAAGTATTAGACTTGATGGCATATCATGGCTATATTACTAAAGAAGAAGCAGCTCTTGCCAAGACTGTTAAAATTGAAAATTTATTAACTGGTGTTGCCAAGAAGTTTAATTCATATAGCCAATATTACCAAGACTATATTGATGCAGTAATCGAAGAGGCAACTGAGGTTACTGGTAAGAATCCATATACAACTTCAATGCATATTTATACAGCGATGAACCCTTATATGCAGGAAGTTCTATATAACATTGAAAACGAAAAGACTGATTTAAAATATTCAAATGATCTTGAACAATCAGCTCTTACTGTATTAAATAACCAAACTGGTGAACTAATTGCCTTGGGTGGTGGCCGTAATCAAGCACAATCAGCTCGTCAATTTAATAGAGCTACAAGTTCTTACTTACAACCAGGCTCATCAATTAAACCAGTAATTGAATATGCCCTAGCCTTCGATAGACTAGGTTGGTCTACAGCTCATACAATTACCGATATGCCATACTACTTATATGGTGGTAATGTCCTTATCGCTAATGCAGGTGGACAAGGTTATACAGGTGATATGATAATAACTGAGGCTATTGCACGTTCTTTAAATACACCAGCTGTTCAAACATTACAGGCTGTAATCAAAGAAATTGGTGAAGATGGTGTTAAGGAATATTTAAGAGAAATTGGAATTACAAGAAATCTAGATACTTTTGACCTTCAATGGGCAATTGGTGGTAATACATGTCTTGTTACTCCAGTACAATTAGCTGCCGCTCATGCAATATTTATGAACGATGGCTATTATGTAAAACCACATACTATTAAAAAGATTGTCTTCCAAGATGACAGTGAGTATGTAAGTGATACTAAGGGTACTCAAGTAATCTCAAGTGCTGCAGCCTATATGACAGCTACATGCCTTGAATACAACGTATCTGGACCATATTACAACAATATGCAGATATTAAAGAGAAAATATCCAGTATACGCTAAAACAGGTACTACCGACTGGTCAACAAGTGGTAGAGCATACGGCATTCCTACTGGTGCTCCAAAAGATATGTGGCTAGTATGTCAAAACTCAAACTTCACAATTTCTATCTGGCTAGGCTTTGATAGAGCTGAAGTTGGTTCTTACTTCACAACAAGTGAAGATATGGCTAACTTAAAAGGTAGAATTGGTAGATATATCTTAAACGAATTAGATGAGAATGTTGAAGGAAATACTAAAGGTGTACAAAGACCTGATGATGTATCTGATGTAACTATTGTCAAAGGTGCTTATCCATATTGTGCACCAGATGGAGGGCACGAAACAGTTAAAGGATTAATTAAGACAAGTGCTCTTAAGAAAAACCCATTAACAAGTGTTTCTTCAGTACTAGCTAAGCTTCCTGTTAAAGAAAACGCTAATGGTAGTTTAAACGCTACTGGTTCTAAGACAGACGATGGCAGAATTGTAGTTAACTTCTATTCAGGTGGTTACTTCTGTTCTAACGGACAACAAGATTTAACAGCTACTAATGTCTTTGGAAAAACAACCAACGCAACAGGTAGATGTTACTTCCCTCATTACCAACAAAGTGGTTCTAGTTCTGTATATGGTGAAGTTACCCTATATAAAGATGGTGAATACTTCTCAAGCCAATCAGGTGAAGGTGCAGTTGAATTCTCTGATGTAGGCGATGGCAGCTTTAGAGCCTGTGTATACGCCAACGATCAAGAATCTTGTACTGATATAAGTTAAGACACAAAACCGCTCATATGAGCGGTTTTGTTGTGCCTTAAATAAACAACTATTCAGTAAGGATTTATCGCCAAATAAAGTTCTGAACAGTTGTATTTAAGCAAGCAACAGCGCATAGGACTTCCAAATCACAAGAGTATAGTTGCCTGCCTAAACACAGCAATTATAATACATTATGCATGTTATGTTCTCTTCATTTAAAGCGTCATCTATGGTAAGCAACGTTATGTTTTGTCTTAATAGAAACCATAAAAGTGATTTTTCTAAAACAAGATGCTATAATAACAATGTAAAAACAACCAGTTAAGGTTATCTCTGGATTTGTTGGATTAAAATAACCCTTTCGTTCCAAATTTAAGAGGGTTATTTTTCTTTGTCATTCAATTTGATTAAATCTATAATTACAGCTATCGCTGTTAAAATAATCATTACAATCTCGTAACTTCTCATCTTAATAATCTCCTTCAAATTTTCAACACGGATATAGCATGCATCTATTCAAAACAGATATATTAAGCCTATCTGGTATGGCTACCAGAGATAACCCTAACCTTAATGGTTGCGAGTACAATTATAACATTATATTGTCAGCAATATTCGAGCTTATAATTTTTATTTCTTGCGTTTAAAAAGTCACCTCAATTTATATAGAAGTGACTCATTTCATTATTTCTTACAAAACTTATAAATTGTCTTAACCAATAGTTTCTCATCAATAGGCTTAGATAAATGAGCATTCATGCCTGCATTTAAGCTTCTTTCAACATCATCCTTAAACGCATTAGCACTCATCGCAATAATAGGTATATCAACGCCCATTGCCCTTAATTGTCTTGTAGCCTCTAGGCCTCCCATAACAGGCATCATAACATCCATTAGGATGCAATCGTAAGTACCCTCTTTTGCCTTTTCTAAGCCCTCTTTACCGTTAGTTGCACAAGTTGGTGCTATTCCTGCCTTCTCTAGCATAAACGTCGCGATTTCCCTGTTTATTTCATTATCTTCGACAACCAAAACCTTTAACCCACTAACATCATAATTTTCTTCTTCAACCTCTTTTAAAGCACTTTTGCCTAAATCAAAAGGAAGCTCTACCACAAAAGTTGTACCCTTATCAACCACGCTACTAAAGCCAATCGTACCACCCATCTTATCAACCAGTTCCTTAGTAATAGCCATACCCAAACCTGTACCCTCATAAGTACCCCTAGCGGTATTCCCCTCTTGGGCAAAAGGCTTAAATACATTCTCTTGGAATTCATTAGACATACCAATGCCAGTATCAGCACATTCAAACTTTAGTAATACCTTATTTCCAGGACAAAGTTCTTCACTTAAAGTAATATTAATAGAACCCTCTTTGTGATTATACTTAACTGCATTATTAATAATATTCTGGAAAATTTGAGCCAAATGTAAAGGAGAACCTATCAAATCATTATATTCAATTCTAATATCACTAGTAATTGTAATATCTCTTTCATTTGCCCTTACCTTAGTAATGTCAATCGCATTATTAATAATCTTATCTAACTTAAACGGATTATGGTCCAAAGTTATTTCACCAGACTCTAACTTATTCATATCCAATACATCATTAACAAGACTTAACAAGAAACCAGAACTTTCCAAAATCTTATTAAGACATTCATTTATCTTTTCCTTATTATCTTCATTATCTTTGGCAATCTTTACAAGACCCCTGATACCATTGATAGGGGTTCTTATATCATGAGACATTCTTCTTAAGAAAGAAGTCTTAGTGGCATTAGCCCTTTTTTCTTGATCAAGCGCATTAACCAAACGCTTGTTATAATCCATTTCCTTTTCCTTCTCGCTTGTCTTATCAAGCCACAAATAAATAACCTTATCTATAACCCCATTATCATTTCTAAGTGGGAAACAAGTAACATCAAACCAATGGGCCACATGTTTAAAAGTCTTAGTCACATAAGGTTGATTTTTTAAAACCTTCTCACAATGTCTAAAATCTAAAAATTCATGATACTCATCATTTCTTTTACCAGCATAGAAAGAATCCAACATCTTACAAAGCATTTTATCCGCATCACTAATACCATTATAAAAACCTGCAATATTACCCTTATCATTCACAAACTCATAAGTATTTTTATTAACATCAATAAAAATAGCACAATAATAAATACTACTTATCGACTCGATAATACTCATTTGTTTACGCTCTTTTTCTAAATTCAAAACCTCTTTCTTGTGTTTAGATAATGTAGCCAAATAATACACCACAAGCAACAACAAACCAGTCACAAAAGGAGCAGCGAAACGCGCCAAATTAACCGTTTTACTTGGATAGAAAACATAATAATCATATGTAGACGTTCTATTACAAATGCCAAACCAAGAAGTACCATCCATTCTTAGATAGATAAAACCATGGTCATTAGAAATCAAATCAAGATTCTCATAAGAATTAAACTTAAAAACCAAAGGCGAATAATCACCCACACCACTAGTTGCGATTACTTTTGAATCCTTAGCGACAGCCAAAATACCATCATAATTAAAATTAAAACCATCAATCAAATTAGACAAATTATCATCAGAATCCAAAATATCCTTATAATAATTCACAATCGCAAGCTTATCTTCTTCAAAAAACAAAGCTACCACATCATAAGCCATTCCGTTTTTTTCATAATTAGACGCAAAGATTTTAGTAGGATAATCAAAAATCGCATCAATATTTTTATTCAAAGAGATAGTACCCTTAGGTAATTCTTTGCCATATTGAACCAACACATTATAATCTCTATCCACAATAGAAATACCAGTAATATGTTGTACCTTTAAATAATCATCAATCCAAGATAAATCACTACTACTATGATATCTATCCACAAACTCAATCGATTTGCCAATCAAACGAGTCTCGCTCTTAGTCTTATTAACATCCAAATATTCATCATACGAAGTAACTTGTTTCTTGGCATAATCAATAGTATCATTAGCCGTCTTTGAAATATTAGACATCGCAATAGCATTACTTATAAAAAACGTGAGCAAACAAATCACAAAACCAATAAACAACGGCAAATAAACTCTTCTTCTCTTATTCATTGCCATCCTCCAATGTCATATCACTTGTATAACTATCGACAATTCTTTTAATAGTTCCATCATTTCTCATTTCATGCAAAGTATTAGCCAACAAAGTTAAAAAACTTTGATCATAGTCCTTCTTAAACGCAACACCCAACATGGAAGTTAGAATACTATCATCCAAAAAACGATAGTCACCACTACCCCTAACTAAAGTTTTTATAGCCAACTCATGACCTGCAATCGCATCAACATAACTTCTTTGAATACTAGTAAATACTTCATTAATAGTTGAAAAAGTATATAAATAACGAATATTACTCAATTCCTCTTTATTCTCAAAAGCCCACTCAGCCTTACTAGTAGCCTGTACTCCCACGATCTTATCCTTTAAATCAGTCAAAGAATAAATATCACTACTCTCTTTAACCATAACAACCTGATTACTGAAAAGATAAGGACCAACCCAGGCGTAAAGCTCTTCTCTATCATTCATAGAAAAACCACCCCAAAGACAATCAATCTCACCTTTTCTTAGATACTCATCCTTCTTTTGCCACTCAATTTGTTTAAAAACAGGAGTATAACCCATTCTTTTAAAAGCTTCCTTAGCGATATCAACATCAATACCCTTCATCTCACCATTTTCCAAATATGAAAAAGGCTCAAATTGATCACTGCCAATGACAACCTCACCCTTACTGTTATCTTCTTTAACAGTATTACAAGCACATAATATAAATAATGCCAAAACAACAGTAACAAACTTCCTCATTACTTAGCCATCTCCTTTTGTAACCAACCACTAAAGTGATAGTAACAACCTGTAAACACCGCAGCCAAAATCCAAGTTAAACTATAACCCCAACCAATCATACTAATATCCCTTGTAGTCTTTAACACAATAGCCAAATAAATCTGTCTAATAACTACAAACGCCATAATAGATGTAAACATTGGCACAAAACTTCTACCACTCGCCCTTAGAGCACCAGAATATACTTGATGGAAACATAGGGCAAAATAGAAAGGACACATGATTCTAATAAAAGTAGCACCAGCCTCAATAACATCCTTGTCACTATTAAAGATTCCGATACAAGAATCCGCAAAAGTCATAACAATCACACCCAAGACAATAACCGTAGCCAAAGACATAATCAAAGTAGCCCTAATACCTTGTTTTACACGATCATACTTCTTAGCACCCAAGTTCTGTGACACAAACGTTGTAATTGCCAACATAAAACTATTAACAGGCAAACCCAAGAAATTATCAAACTTATTAGCACTTGAAAAACCAGCCACCGCAGCACTACCAAAGCCATTGATATAATACATAACCATGACATTAGAAACAGAGACTACCATGCCCTGTAAACCTGCTGGAACACCCACAAAGACTATTTCTTTTAAAATACTTAAATGAATTTTTAATTTTTTAAAAATCAATTGATACTCACTCTTATTCTTGCACAAGATATACAAAACAAGAACCATCGCAAAAGCCTGACAAATAATAGTCGCCAAAGCTGCACCAACTACTCCCAACTTAATAACTCTTACAAACAATAAGTCTAAGAACACATTAATTATTGAAGAAACAATAAGAATAAACAAAGGCGCTTTCGCATTACCAACTGATTGTAAAATACCAGTACCTGCATTATACAAAGTAACAAATACATTACCCAAGAAATAAGTTTGTAAATATGCATTAGCACTATCAAAACTATCACTAGGCGTATTCATCATTTCTAATAGCTTAGGTGAAATTAAATAGCCAAAAATAGATAAGAAAATTCCAAACAATAACGAGAACATCACAAAAGTATGAACTGCCTTAGAAACATTCTCCTTATCCCTTGCCCCATAATACTTAGAAACAATAACACCAGCACCTGTTGCCAAACCCTGGAAAAACGCAATCATCAAATTAATAATAGGAGTAGATGTTCCAACGGCTGCCAAAGCATGCTTACCAACAAAGTTACCAACCACAAAAGAGTCGATAGCGTTATACATCAGTTGAAAGAAATTGCCCAACAACAACGGTATCGAAAACAACAAAATCTTCTCAAATATATTCCCTTCGGTCATTAGACCACTCTTCTTACGTAAAATCATGTGATTATTATATCCCCAAATACTTTAAATAAGACTACATTTGCCGTTTATTCAATTAAATATACCTTTTTTCTATGTATTTATACACAGGTGTAAATAATAGCCTCTAAATATCCCCTATTTGGTGTAATTATTACCATATAGAAATACCCTAATAGGTGTAAATAATGGTATAATTTTACTACCTGAATGGTGTAATTATTAGAAAGGACAGTAATATGAAAAGAAAATATATAGAAGATTTAACAAACTGGAATAATAGTCCAAATAGAAAACCTTTAATTGTTTGGGGTGCAAGACAGGTTGGTAAAACATACCTAATCAAAGAACTATTTGCCAAAGAATATTATTCAAATAAATATATCTATATCGATTGTCTAAAAGATGATGCCTTTACCAATTATTGTTTCCAACATTCTAATATAGACGACATTATCACTTACCTAGAACTATCTAACAATATGATAATAGACAAAAATATCCTTTTAATCTTTGATGAAGTCCAAGAATGCCTACCTTTAATCACTATGTTGAAGTACTTTTGCCAAGACCATAGAGAAATACCAGTTATCGCAACTGGTTCCATGGTTCGTGTAAAAATTAAAAGAGATGCCCATAAGCCAGGCGTAGCTAAAAACGAGTTTATGTTCCCTGTAGGAAAGATTAACCAAATTACTATCAACCCTCTTTCTTTTGAAGAATATCTACTAAATAAAAACGAAATGTTATACAAAAAGATTGTAGACACATACTATAAATCTTCACCATTAGATGATGCGATTCACGAACTAGCGATGAATGAGTTTTATAATTATCTTTTGATTGGTGGCATGCCTGAAGTAGTCAATGAATATCTAGAAACAGGAAGTTTCCAAAAAGCTAGAATTACACTTAAAGAACTTTATGACAACTATTTAGCCGACATGGAACTTTATCAAGCTAGTGGGGAATCTATTATTAGATCTAGAATCATCTTTAATAATATCTTTAGTCAGTTAAACAAAGAAAATAAAAACTTTAGTCCCTCTTGTGTTGATAAGAAGTTACGCACAAGAGATATTAGAACGCCACTAGATTGGTTAACACTAGCACACATAGTCAACAAATGTTCCCTATTAAAAGAAAAAGTAAGCATCCCCATGATCGAAGATGAAGCCGAAAGCTATAGACTATACCTATCTGACATTGGCATGTTCTCTTATCAATCAGGAATCAATGCTGCAACTTTCATAGACAAAAACGCTAGAAACCAACTATCTGGTATTTTCTTTGAAAACTATGTCGCTTGTGAAATGGTAGCCAATAATATACCCTTGTTTTATTGGAAAGGCAAACAAAATTCAGAATTAGAATTCATGGTACAAGTAAGTAACAACATCATTCCAATCGACGTTAAAAAATCAAGAGGACAGCTAAACTCATTAAACAAGTTTAAAGAACACAATCATTTAGAATACGCTATAAAAATATCAGAAAATAAATTCGGCATTAACAAAGAAAATAAGCTAATTACTGTCCCTTTCTATCAAACATTCTTGTTGTTTAAAGATCTAAAAGAAGGAAAAGACTTATTAAATAATGATTGACAAGCTATTCACAAATATATTATCTTAAGAGTGTTGAAAAGCTTTGACGAAGAGCGCTTATCTAAAAGAAATTCAAAGAGAGTCTACAATTGGTGAAAGTAGATAATGGACATTAGACAAGTAAATCACTTCCGAGCTTATGTGCTGAAAATAGTAAGCATATACGTGAGAAACGACGTTACATGTTTAAGGCTTGATAGAGTCTAGTAAGAGGCATACTTAAAACATATGCAATTTGAGTGGTACCGCGGGTAATTTATAAGCTCGTCTCATTAAATTGAGATGAGCTTTTTTTTATAGGGGGACATTATGAAATTAGAAAAAAGACAAATCATGCTAATAAGCTTCATGCTATTCTCACTGTTCTTTGGAGCAGGGAATCTAATCTTTCCACCATTCTTAGGACAAAGTGCAGGAAACACCACAATGATAGCTATGTGTGGCTTTATTATCACTGCCGTCATACTACCAGTACTAGGCATTATCGTTGTAGCTAAATTTGAAGGACTAGACAAACTAGGCGCCAAAGTAGGCAAAAGATTTGCAGTAATAATCACACTACTAATCTATTTATCAATTGGACCTGGCCTTGGTATTCCAAGAGCTGCCTCAGTTCCTTTTGAAATGGCCATCGCCCCATACTTACCAGAAAGCTATAACTTAAATGTAGCTATGTTAATCTATTCTCTTTTATTCTTCACAACAGCACTATGGTTATGCTTAAACCCAAAGAAACTAGTAGACAGAATTGGTAAAGTATTAACACCAACTCTATTAACACTATTAGTCTTATTATTTATAAACTTCTTATTTAGAGGCGAAGTTAACATCGCCAACCCAGTTGAAACATACGCATCAAGTCCCTTATTAAAAGGCTTCACCGAAGGCTACAACACCATGGACGCTATTGCAGCCCTTAACTTTGGACTAGTTATCGCAACAACTTTAAAATCATTTGGACTAAAAGAGAAGAAAGACCGTATGCACTACACATATCTTGCCTGTTTATTCGCAGGAACAATTCTTGCTTTAGTCTATATGATGTTATCTTACATGGGCATGTGTAGCTCTGGTGTCTATTCTTTACAAGACAACGGTGCTTGGACACTTAGATGCATCGTGCAAGAAGTATTTGGTGAATTTGGAGCCTTCATATTAGCATTAATCTTCACATTAGCATGCCTAACAACCTGTGTCGGATTAATCAACTCAATCTCACAATTCTTTGAAATACAATTCAAGAAACTATCATACAAGACTTGGACAATCCTAATAACAGTCTTCTCATTCTTAATCTGTAATTTAGGACTAAACATGATTCTAAGCATCTCAGTACCAGTACTAAATGCCATCTATCCAGAATCAATTGTTCTAATCATCTTAGGCCTTACTGATAAGCTATGGAAAAACAACAAGTATGTTTATCCACTAGTAGTCGGTGGTGTTACTGTAGTAGCTGTTATCCATGCATTAGAAGGAATCAACATTAACATTCCACTTCTTACAAACTTAACAAAGCTATTACCACTATACAATCTAGACTTTGCCTGGTTATCAGTAGCCCTAGTACTAAAAGTACTAAGTATATTAATTAACAAATTCAAAAAGTGTTAATATTAGTTCATGAACATCTTATTTTCTATTAACTCAAAGTTTATTGAACTAACTAAAAACTGTATTAAATCAATCATTAGATACGATCAAAATATCGACTTCTACATCCTTCATCACGATCTATCTAATGATGATAAAAATAATCTTATTAATTCATTCAAGTCTCAAACATTTCACTTCATTGAAATAGACGAAAATGAATTCAAAGACTTCCCTGTATCATCTAGATACCCACTAGAAATCTATTACAGATTGTTTGCACCATTACTACTTCCAAACAACTTAGATAGAATTCTATATCTAGATGTTGATATTGTCGTTATCAATAGTCTTAAAGAACTATACAACACAACACTAGAAAACTATTCATATGCAGCCTGCACTCACATAAGTGATGCGATGACCACTATGAACTGTATTAGATTAAACATTGATTTAGATACACCATATATCAATACAGGTGTACTACTAATGAACTTAAATGAACTACGTAGTAGTCTATCTAAACAACAAATTCTAGACTATGCGAATAAACATAAGAAACAGTTAGTACTATTTGACCAAGACATACTTACTGCCCTATATGGTAAGAAAACACTACTTCTTGATTACACTAAATATAATCTTAGTGATCGTATGATTAACTTCTATAATATGCGCAATCCTAAGAATAAACTAACTCTTGACTCAATAAGAAAAAACACTGTAATCATCCACTATTGTGGTCGTAATAAACCATGGAAAGATAATTATCTAGGACAACTAGATTGTTTCTATGAAGAACTATTAAAGGCAAGCTAATACGCTTGCCTTTTATAAACCAAATAATTCTATCCTTTAATATCTTCTCCGCCATCAAGATTATGGATAATATGCATATCAGAAGTGATGGAATAACTTGAACCAACAAAATAATGTTCAGTTAATTCAAATGGTTTATCATCAACATTCCATTTTACAGTTTGTTTTAACAATGGAATATGATCTGTGCCTAATATTTTTGCATTTTCTTTATCTGGCATAACAGCGCTAAATTCTGTAACGCCATCAGATCTAACTAATCCTTGTTCTTCAACATACTTATTGAATGAGCCTTCAAGACGGCTAATATCTATTGAAGGCATAATTTTTTGAACTATATAAGTATAAGAAATTGCCATCAATTTTTCACCAGCATATCTAATTCTTACAAAGAGATGTAAAAATTCATTTTCTTCAACGTTCAATATTGAGGCGACATCGCTTTTATCTTTACCTCTAATAATTGAATACTTATATAATACAGTCCTTGGAACAAGACCAGCATCTTCGATTTGTTTAGTTATGCTTATTCTTGATGAAAAAGGTTTTTTAATCGAAGTCTTATAATTATCTGAAATAAAAGTTCCTTTTCCAGGAATTCTCTTTATATAACCATTAATACTCAGTTCATTCATAGCCTTAGCCATAGTCATGTGGCTAACATTAAATTGTGAACATAATTTTTCTTCCGATTCTAAAGGATCATTCACTTTAAATTCTTGATTCCTTATTTTTTCTATAAAATAGTTTGCTATTTCTATATACTTAGGATTCTTTGCCATATATTAATATACACTCTCCACTTCAATAATAATATATTTGCTATATTTTTAATATAGTTTAACACTATTTAGTCATTATCAGTAGGATGGGACCGATATAATTCGGTCCCATCCATGTCTTTTGTTATTTTTTGTTTAAATTTCCATGTCTTGCAGAAGGATAATGCGATGACACATATCTCTTCTTAATAGGACTTACTTTAGTATCAATTCCCACATCTTCACAAATTAATGCAGATAACACTTGGAATGGAATTATATACAAAGCTGGAGATAAGATATCTGTTGTTCTATAAGAGAATTTCAAATCTCTATCAGTGATTTCAACTCCATCTTCAGATGTAACAACAAATACATGTTCTGTAAACGCATCTTTATAATATGGAACTAATTCACACAAACGTTTTAATTCCGCATTACCCTCTGAAGCAATTAAGAAAATATAATTTTCAGAATTATAAGCTCTCATAGGACCATGCATTTGTTCTTCCATTTCATAACCTGTGCATGGTCTTGAATAAGTTTCAAAGAATTTTAGACGCGCTTCCATTGCGGTTGGATAATTGTTTCCATAGCCAGCAATTGATGATTTAGTCATCTTTAAAAATTCTTCTTTATTACGCTTGTACCATTCGATAGATTCATCGATAACACTTGATAAATTATTAGCTAATTCTAACGCGTCATTATCTAACTTTGTATATTCTTCTTCGGAAATTAGACCCTTTTGTTTAGCAATTTCTATAGCTAGAATGTAAAATTGGAAAATTGTTTCTGTATAACCTCTTGTTTCTGGGCCGATCTCTTCTTCTTCACATACTAGATGACAATATGAATCAACCATTTCTTCTAATACACTATCTAATGCTTCAGTTACACCAACAGTATAGAAACCTAAATCTTTAGCTTTTTTTGCAGCTTCACAAGTAGAAATACTATCTCCATGTTGTGAAAAAGCTACTACACATATATCTTTTTTATCGATAAATGCTGGTTGCTTATCTGCCTCATGATGTGTAAAGATGGTTGGCTCACATGCCACACCTTCTATACCTAGTAAATCAACAAAAATATTTTTAATAACCCAAGACACATGATGAGATGTGCCAGATCCTAAGAAATAAACCTTTTTGAAATCATTGTTTACAAAGGCATCAACTACATCGTGCATATATTCATTTCTATTATTATATGCATTCTTAATTACTCTTGGTGTATCGATAACATGTCCAATCATTGATAATTTTTCTTTATTATCCATATTAATAATTCCTCCGTGTTCTAATAGCTCAACTAAAATATATATTATTTTGCAGAAAAAATCAATAAATATATATTTTCTTTATTTAAAAATGAAATTTTTTTCATAAATTCGAATTTTCCATTATTTTTTCGGCATTTTTT
>URCJ01000031.1 GCA_900546285.1 uncultured Solobacterium sp.
ACATTTGCATCGCTTAGGGTAAGATACCCCGGGTCTTGACCCGGGGAGATTCATTAGGCAAAAAACTTACAATGGTACTACTAGTATTCATGATTGTTAATATTCTTGCCACTGGTGCTGTAGTTTTTAGATGGAAAGAAAGATTACAAGGCGCAGAAGCTAATAATAAGATAGTTGAAACTATTGATAGAATATATCCAAATGAGAGAATGGAAAAGATATTCGCGAATATGAGTTTTAAATAACAGCTTAAATGCTGTTTTTATTAACCACTAGTTAATACATGTTAACTAATTAATATCTATATTTATTTATAGGGGCTATGATAAAATTCAAGAAACAAGGAAAATCAATAATATGTTTAAAAGAATTTATCGCTCCATATTTAATAGGCTAAGACAAACATCACTACTATTAGTGGTGATGTTTGTAATATCGCTACTGTTATGTGTTACCTTTTCTATTAAGAATGTAAGCGATGTATTAAATAATAAGATTGCAGCCAGTGTTAATCCTGTTGTTTCTATTAATGCTGCTAACTCTGCTTTTAGTTTTACTAAAGATGAAAGTGATTGGGATTTGCTTAGAAAGACTGGCTATCAAGAATATTGTGAGATGTATTATGAGGATTATTATCAACTAATCGATGAATTAAAGCCTCAATATTATGATTTAAACATGACGATGACTAATCAATCACTTGTCTCTTATAGTGATGAGGGACTATTGTATGATGTGGGTAGTAGTGAATTATTAAGTAAAATTAAAAGAAATAAGGTTAGTGAAGAAGATTTACCAGAAGGATGGTTATCTTCGTTTAATAATTGGCTAAGCGGTAAAAATGAATATTGTCCTTCTATTCGATTATGTAGTACTAGTAAAAGTGAATTCACTGACCTACATTATCATTTTAATGAAGCAGCTATAAAAGAAGGTAGAACCTTTAATGATGATGAAATAGACAACGGAACATTGACCTGTGTCTTAACTTCTGATATCTATCTTTATAAAGATGGTTCTTTTACTAAGGTTGAAGTTGGAGATTACATCAAATATAGCATCGCACAAGTACTAGATGGCGAAGTAAATATTTATGAAGAATATGAATTTGAAGTAATTGGTATCTTAAATGGTAGAAAATATCGTAATCATAATGATACTATTGGTAGATCATATGTTATCATTCCTGAAAAAACATTCATGAAAATATATGAGGACGTTAAGTCTTATAAACTTAGTGAATTTGATTATATTCAGGTTTATCCAAGCATTATTACTTTAAATTCTTTTAAGGATATTGATAAGTTTGTTGAAAAAATCGGGGAACTAAATGAATTTGGTGACCGCAACTATAAATATGAAACTGCCTTAGATGCCTACTATGGTTTTGCAGGTAATTTAGATACCTTGTCTTTGAATTCAGACATCTTATTTAAATTTTCTTTTGTCGTATCTATCTTATTAACAATCTTTATTGTTAGCTTAGACTTAAATAGACGTAAAAAGGAAATAGGTCTATTAGCATCTTTGGGAGAAAGTAAAGTAGCCATCATGGTACAACTAGTACTTGAATATTTAATTATCATTGTCTTCACGATGATAATAGCGGCTTTTGTATCTAATATAATATCTAATCAATTTATCGATAAGATTGATCTAAATCCTGAAGTAAGCGACATCTTTAATGATAAGACCCTAGATTATTCCGATAGTATATCGATTTTAAATAAGGCTAAGTTGACTATCGACTTTGTTGATTTAATCAAAATATGTTTAATTCAAACTGTAGTTATTTTGTTTACGATAATACTTAGCGCAATACAAATTTTTACTATCAAAGTTAGAAAAATCATGATTGATGAATAGGAGGGTATATGAAAGAAATATTAGAAATTAAAGATTTATCATACTACTATAAAGATGGTTCTAATACTAGAGTTATTTTTGATAAGTGTAACTATGGTTTTGAACAAGGGAAATTCTATTCTATCGTTGGTGAATCAGGAAGTGGTAAGACAACACTATTGATGTTACTAGCAGGACTAGACGAACCAAAGGGAGGTAGTGTCTTATATAAGGGAGAAGATATAAGGGATATTGGCTATGATAATTATCATAAGAAGGATGTTCAAATTATCTTTCAAAACTATAATCTATTAAATTATTTAAATGCCTATGACAATATCTTAACTGCCATCAGTATTACTGATAAGAAAAGAAAAGTTAATAAGGACATGTTAAATGGCTATTTAAGTCGTTTTGGTATCGATGAGAATAAGGCTAAGCGTAAGGTAAATAAGCTATCAGGTGGCGAACAACAGCGTGTGGCAATCGCTAGAGCGGTTGCTTGTGATGGTGAAATTATCTTAGCCGATGAGCCTACTGGTAATTTGGATTATGAAACATCTCTAGGTATTATTAAATTATTTAGAGAACTAGTAGAAACATTTGGTAAGACCATTATTATGGTTACCCATAATAATGAATTGGCTAATATGTGTGATCATGTAGTTCACATTGATCAAAAAACTAAGAATGTCTTATGAGTAAACATTTTTTTAAAAGAATATTTGAATCGATTATCACAAGAAGGAAAGACTCATTCCTGATTTTTTCGATTATCTTTATCTTGTCTTTCTTCATTATTGTCGCAACCTGTATATCAAGACTTGGTACTAATATCTCAAATAGTGTAAAAGATAACATAGAAATAAGTGTTTATACAAATGATGTTGACTTTAAAAATAATGAAGATTGTATAGATATTGATGATGATTTTACTTATTATTGTAGAGATAATAACTGTATTTATGAGTCTTCTTATGATGCTAAGGCCTACATAAAAAATGAATATGGAAATAAGTCTGAAGTTGTTTTAGCTTCAGCTGTATCCTATGATGCCTTTACAAGTTCAAACTATGAAATAACTAATTATTTTAATGATACCAATCAAGTCTTAGTGAATGCTGGTATGTTAATAGAAGAAGGGGATAAGATAGATATCTATATTAAGGATAAACCTTATACCTTTGAAGTAGTTGGCTTTTTTATAAATAACGATTCTTCTATATCTAGTAAAAATCCTTATTATGATGGAGAAACAAAGTTCATCATAAATAAAGATGAATTCTTTAGCATCGCTAAAGAAAATAACATTAAACTTAAACCAAACTTCATGGGTATTAAAACTTATGGAACAACTTATGAAGAACTAGAGCTAACTTTTAAAGACATTATTGATAAAGAAGCTAAGAGTTATACAATTAGCTCTAATATTGATGAATATAACAAGGTGGTTAAACCAAGTGAGAGTTTAAAAGATCTTTATAATGTGATTATGATTGTCATGGTTTTTATTAGTTGTTTATTACTGATTAATGTCATTACTTTTTTAAACGAGAAGCGAATTCATGAATACGCGGTGTTATTGGCAATAGGACAAAGTAAATTATTATCAATTATTTCTTTTGCGCTTGAGATATTAATAATAGCTTTCTTAGCTATATCTTTGTCTTTCCCAATAGGCATAAGAGTAGCTAAGTCTTCTGCCGATAAGATGCTAGAGGCTAATATTAAAAGACAAGAGCGTATGGCAATGATATCAGGTAATCAAGAAGACTTTGATGTCTTTGAGAAACAATTAGCTCTATATGAAGAATATGAGATAAGTATAAGTACTTTAGATGTTGTTTATATCTATCTAATCAACGATACTTTCATTCTTGTTTCATGTTTATTTGCGTTTATTTCGATTAGTAGGCTTAAAGCGCGTCAACTTCTATTAAATTGATGTATAATGTTTCTATCGACAAAGAAAATGATTATGTCTTTTATTTATAGAGAGAAACGTTTTGGTGCAAGTTTTAGTAAAAGATATAAGTGACACTTCTTTAGAATCTATTTAAAAGATAGGTCGTTACTCGCGTTAAGAGCTTAGAGTTAAAGATAAGGTGGTACCGTGCTTATGCACCCTTGTGCTACCTTTTTTATATTTTTAGGAGGTATTTATGTATCAAACAGTAAAAGGAACTTACGATTTATTGCCAGAAGAACTACAAAATTTCGAAGATCTTCAAGATTCATTTAGAATCATGCTTGATTTATATGGCTACAAGCTAATGAAAACACCAGTATTTGAATATGCAGGCGTTTTTAGAAAAGACAATGATACCAGCGATATGGTAACTAAGGAGATGTATACTTTTTCTCCTAATGATAAGGACTTATATACTTTAAGACCTGAGGGTACTGCGGGTATTGTAAGAAGTGTTATTCAAAATAAGCTATATATGGATACTCCAGTTAAATTAGCTTATATTGAGGAAATGTTTAGACATGAGCGTCCTCAAAAAGGAAGACAACGTCAATTTACTCAAATGGGTATTGAAAATATTGGTGAAAAGTCACCTTTGGTTGATGCAGAAACTATTGCCCTAGGTTATAACTATATCAAGTTAGTAGGTCTATCAAATGTTAAAGTATTGATTAATACATTAGGAGATAGCGTATCTAGAGTTAATTATGCTAATGCACTGAAGGCATATTTTGAAAGCAAAAGGGATGATTTATGTGAGGATTGTAAGAATCGTCTAGTTAAAAATCCATTAAGAATCTTAGATTGTAAGGTTGATAGAGATAAGGACTTTGTCAAAAATGCTCCTAAGATGAAAGACTATTTAACTGATGAAGCAAAGGAATACTTTGAGAAGGTAAAAGCTTACTTAGATGTATTAGAGATTCCTTATGTTGTAGAAGATTCACTTGTAAGAGGCTTGGATTATTATACCGATACGGTATTTGAAGTTGTTTCAACCGATGAAAGTGCTGGAGCTCAAGCTACTGTTTTTGCGGGCGGTCGCTATGATGATTTAGTTAAACAATTAGGTGGCCCTGAATTATCAGGCATTGGCTTTGCGATTGGACTAGAACGTTTATTAATCTTAGCTAAGGCTGAGGATGCCTTGGCTCCAATTGAAGAAGAAATCGATTGTTATGTCATTGATATGACAAAGGGTAGTTCTTATGCGCTTGAGGTAGCTACTACTTTACGTAATAACTTCTATACTACTGAATTAAATTATTATGATCGTTCAATGAAGTCACAATTTAAGTCTAGTGATCGTAAGCATGCCATTTATGTTGTGATTATTGGTGAGGATGAAATGAATAATCGTATGGTTACTATTAAAAATACGATTACTAAACAACAAAATACAATCAAGTTTGATGAATTAATTGATTATCTTGAAGAAAGAGAGGATAGATAAATGTATAGGACACATACTTGTGGACAATTAAGAAAAGATGATGTAGGTAAAACAGTAGAATTGGCTGGTTGGGTTTCAAAGAGAAGAAATCTTGGTTCTATTGTCTTTATTGATTTAAGAGACCGTTATGGTATTACTCAAATTACTTTCGATGAGGCTCATACTGAGGCTATCAAGGATGTAAGAAACGAATATGTTCTTTGGGTAAAGGGTGAGGTTAGTGCTAAGGAAGTACCTAATCCTAAGCTTGAAACTGGTGAAATTGAAGTTTTAGTTAAGGAAGTTAAGGTGTTAAATTCTTCTAAGACTACTCCAATGATTATTGCGGATGAAACAGATGCTCTTGAGGATTTAAGATTAAAGTATCGTTACTTAGATTTAAGAAGACCTGTGCTTCAAAAGAATTTAATTTTAAGAGATAAGGTTACTACTATCTTTAGAAGAGTTTTACATGATCATGATTTTATTGAAGTAGAAACTCCAATTCTATCTAAGTCTACTCCAGAGGGTGCTAGAGACTACCTTGTTCCTTCTCGTTTATATAATGGCAAGTTCTATGCCTTACCTCAATCTCCACAAATCTATAAACAATTGTTGATGATTTCAGGTATGGACCGTTATTTCCAAATCGCTAGATGTTTTAGAGATGAGGATTTAAGAGCTGATAGACAACCTGAATTTACTCAAATTGATATGGAAATGAGTTTTGCGAGTGAAGAAGACTTGTTTGCGATTGTTGAAGACTGTATGCATGAAGTATTTAAGGAAATCAAGGGTATTGAGCTTGAGAAGTTCCCAAGAATCAAATACTTGGATGCAATGGAAAAGTATGGTAGTGATAAGCCAGATTTAAGATTTGAGATGTTACAACATAATGTAACTGAATTGTTTAGAAATTCTGAATTCTCTGTATTTAAGTCAAATTTAGAAAACAATGGTGTAATAAAGGCTATTAAGGTTGATAATCATAGCTTCTCTCGTAAGGAAACAGATAAGTTCTCTGAGTTTGTAAAGATTTATAAGGCAAAGGGTGTCGTTTTTGTTAAGTATGAGAACAATGACTTTACAGGTGGCATTGCAAAGTTCTTGAGCGATGATGAAAAGAATGCTTTGAGAAATGAATTTAGCTTAAATGAAAATGATACCTTGTTGTTTGTGGCTGATAAGAAGTCGATTGCTGATGTGGCTTTAGGTGCTTTACGTTGTAAGGTTGCTAAGGAACTAGGTTTAATTGATGAGAATAAGTTCTGTTTTGCGTGGATTGTAGAGTTCCCAATGTATGAATGGAGTGATGACAGACAAAGATATGAGGCTGCATCAAACCCATTCTCTTGTCCAAGAGATGAGGATATCGCTAAGTTAGAAGATGATAAGGGCAACTGTTTCTCTAGAGCTTATGACCTTGTATTAAATGGTTATGAATTATCAAGTGGTGCAATTAGAATCCATGATCAAGATGTACAAGCGAAGGTATTTAAGGCGCTAGGCTTAAGTGAAGAACAAGCTAAGGAGAGATTTGGTTTCTTCTTGGATGCTTTCCAATATGGTATGCCACCAGAGTGTGGATGTGGTATTGGTCTAGAAAGACTTATCATGATCTTGTGTGGTACTGATAATATCAAGGATGTTGTTGCTTTCCCTAAGACTGCTACAGCTTATGATTTGATGGCTGATGCACCAGGCAATGTAGATCAAGAACAACTTGATGCTTTAGATTTGATTGTTAAAGAGAAGAAATAAACTAAAAGTGGCATGTTTATCATGCCATTTATTGTAAGGAGCTTATTTTGATGAATAATTTATTTACTAAGAGAAATATATCATTACTTGTTTCGATGTTAGTAATCTTATTTTTCTATTTGTTGCCAGATATGACATGGGGTTTGTCTCATGAGGCATTGTGGGCAATAGGTATCTTTTTTGCCTCACTTATCATGTGGATTAATGTGTCTATTGATTGGCCATCACTTATTTCGTTATTTATGATAGGATTACTTCCATCTTATGGTTTTAATAAGATGTTACAGGGATCATTTGGTAATTCAACAGTTGCTTTCTTGTTGTTTACTTTTATTCTTGTTTATCCTTTATCACAAACTAATTTTGTAAGAAGAATAACGATTGCGTTTATTACTAATAAGGTAGCCAGAAAGGGACCATGGCATTTTGTATGTTTCTTGTTTGGTGCTATTACTTTCATTGGTCTATTTATTTCACCTTCAGTTTTGTTTGTAGCTTTCTTACCTTTCTTAGAGGATATCTATAAGGTTTTGGATATTAAAAAGGGTAGTAAGACTGGTAATATGCTTATGATGGGAACTGCTTTTTGTATCTCGTTATCTTCGGGCATGACTCCTATTGGCCATGTTTGGCCAACTTTGGCGATGAGTTATTTTGCAGGTAGTGAAATTGGTTATCCTATTAGTGCTTTTGAATATATGGCCTTTGGTATTCCTACTGGTGTTGTTTTATTGGTTTTACTTGTTTTAATCTTTAAGTTTATTTATAGACCAGATGATATTAAGGATATTGATACTGCTAAGGCAATTAGTTTAAAAGGAAGTATAGCTAAGGCTGATGCACGTGAGAGGGCTATTATTGGTATTTTGGTGTTAGTGGTGTTCTTATGGATTTCACCATCTCTTGTAAAGAACGCAATGCCTGAATATTATGCCTTGATTAATGGCATGACAACAGCGATGCCACCACTTCTTGGCTGTATCTTGATGTTTGTGATTTCTTTTGATGGTAAGCCATTATTAAACTTTAAAGAGGCAACTACTAAGGGTGTTATGTGGGGTTCTATTTTGATGACAGCTGCTGCTACTTTAGTTGGGGCAACACTTACTAATAAGGATTTAGGTATTTCTACTTGGTTATCTGATATGATGGGGCCTGTTGCCAGTGGTTTGTCAGTTAGTGTTCTTGTCTTTTTCTTTGTAGCTTGGGCTGTAATCGAGACTAATTTCTCTAGTAATATTGTTACTACAACTGTTGTTTCTTCAATTATGCTTACAGTGCTATCATCACTTCCAAAAGGAACAATTTGTATTCCAGCTGCTATTTGTTTGATTGGTTTTAGTGCTGGTATTTGTAATATGACGCCGGCTGGGCAATCTACTATTAATACGGTAGCTATCGGTTCTGGTTGGACTGATAGTAAGTCAATGTTTGTCTGGGGTGGTGTCTTTGCAGTCGTTTCTATTATCGTGATTAGTTTGTTGGGTTATAATCTAGGTGCTATTTTTATGGCTATTTAGGCTATAATTATAAGAAAGAAGGAGGATCTAATACATGCCAGTAAGAATTGATACTGATACTTGTGTAGGATGCGGTGCTTGTACTGATGTTTGTCCTACAGGCTCTTTAAATCTTGATGCTGATGGAAAGTGCCAAGTAAACGAAGATACTTGTATTGATTGTGGTGCTTGTTGCGGTACTTGCCCAACAGGTGCAATTTCTCAATAATAATATCAATGAGTTGATACCAAGCTTAGCTTGGTATTTTTTTATTGTTTTGATGTAAAATAGATGGGTATGAAGAAAGATTATATTTTACCTAATATTAAGGAAGCAAGAAGAAGAAATAACACAGAGGAGATTGCTAGACTAACATATAATGTTGATGAAAAATATTTGAATCTAGGAAAGGACAAGAAGTATCTCATCAAGACTCATGGCTGTCAGGCAAACTTTAGGGATTCAGAGACTATTGCTGGTCTTTTGGAGGAGCTTGGTTTTATAGAAACAACAAGTGAAGAGGATGCTGACATTGTTTTGATTAATACTTGTGCTATTAGAGAGGGTGCTGAAGATAAGGTTTTTGGTGAAGTTGGTGCTTTAAAAAGACTCAAGAGGGAAAGACCTGAAATGCTTATTGGAATCTGTGGTTGTATGGCTCAGGAAGAGAAGACAGTTACCACTTTATTAGAGAAGTATCATCAAGTAGATATTATTTTTGGTACTCATAATATTATCTCTTTGCCTAAGATGATTTATGATATCTATAATGCGAATAAAAAGAGGGCTGTTGAGGTCTTTTCTAAGCAAGGCGAGGTTATTGAAAATGTTCCAGTTACTCGTTTATCAAGTCATAAGGCTTCAGTAAATATTATGTATGGCTGTGATAAGTTCTGTACATATTGTATTGTGCCTTATACTCGTGGTAAGGAGAGAAGTAGACTGCTTAAGGATGTTGTTAAAGAGGTTCAAGAACTTAAGGATACTGGTTATAAGGAAGTGTGTTTGCTTGGTCAAAATGTTAATGCCTATGGTAAGGATTTAAAGTTGGGTTATGATTTTGCGACTTTATTGACTGAAGTGGCTAAGACTGGTATCAATAGAGTTCGTTTTATGACTTCTCATCCTTGGGATTTTAATGACGATATGATTATGGCGATTAAGAATAATAAGAATATTTGTCCTTATATTCATTTGCCTGTTCAATCTGGTTCTAATAGTATTCTTAAGAAGATGAATAGAAGATATACTATTGAGGATTATAAAAATTTATTTGATCGTTTAACTTCAAATTTAGATAATTTTGCCTATACTACTGATATCATTGTTGGTTTCCCTAATGAGACTGATGAGGACTTTAAGGCAACTTTAGATATTGTCGATTATTGTAAGTATGATAATGCCTTTACTTTCATTTATTCACCAAGAAGTGGTACACCAGCTGCTGTGATGGAGGATGAAACACCAAGAGCGGTTAAGGAAGCGCGTTTGCAAGAACTTAATAAGAAGGTTGCTTATTATGCTAATATGAAGAATCAAAAGTATTTGAATCAAGTGGTTGAGGTACTTGTTGATGGCACTTCTAAGAAAAATGATGCAGTTTATTCGGGTTATACAAGGGAGAATAAGCTTGTTAATTTTAAGGCTGATGATGTTCAAATTGGCGATTTGGTTAATGTAAGAATAACTGAGTGCATGTCTTTCTCTTTAAATGGTGAGTTTGTGGGCAAAGTAGTTGAATAAAATTCTAAATTTGATATAAATAAGTTAACAAATACAAGGAGGAAATGTATATGAAATTTGTATGTAAAGTATGTGGTTATATTTATGAGGGAGATGCTGCTCCTGCAGAATGTCCAGTATGCCACGCTAAGAGTGATATGTTTGAGGAAGTAAAGGGTGAAATCAAGTTAGCTGCTGAACATAAGTTTGGTGTATATGGTGAGACAGTTAAGAATAATCCTGATATTTCTGATGAAGATAAGAAGTATATCTTCGATCAATTAATGGCTAACTTCAATGGCGAATGTTCAGAAGTTGGTATGTATCTATGTATGGCTAGAATTGCTCATAGAGAAGGTTATCCTGAAATTGGTTTATATTGGGAAAAGGCTGCTTATGAAGAAGCTGAGCATGCTGCTAAGTTTGCTGAATTATTAGGTAGCGATTTAGAAGTTAATATGACTGATTCTACTGCTAAGAACTTAAAGTGGAGAGTTGATTGTGAATATGGCGCAACAGCTGGTAAGATGGAATTAGCTACTTGCGCTAAGAAAAACAACTTAGATGCAATCCATGATACAGTTCATGAAATGGCTAGAGATGAAGCTAGACATGGTAGAGCTCTAGAGGGCTTATATAATAGATACTTTAACAAATAATCAAACAAATAAAACCGCAGTAATGCGGTTTTATTATGCTCTATAAGATTTCGTCAATATTTCGCTTACTATAAATGAATCTTCTAATTTCCATTACATCATTCTCAACAACATAAAAGATAGAATAATTATTAACCTGTATACAGTAATAAGTTTCTTTTCTTTTTCTAATTGAACGATACGGTTCGAAGGAAGTTGGATACTTCATTCTTTCCAATATAGCGATTTCAACCTTATCAGCTAAATCTCGAGCTGCAGAAGGATTGTTTAAAGTATCTTTGATGTATAAAACAGCATCTTTAAGATCTTTTTCAAATAGTTGAAGATACTTTAGCTTAATTTCGTTATTTCGCATCAATTGCTTCGTTTATAGAATCAAATACTTCCTTATGAGATAATCTGATGCTAGAATTTTTAGCTTCTAAATCTGCTTCGTCTAGTTTTCTTTCAATGTTATCAGTTAAACTAGAATACTCTTGTAAACTTAAAACAACCATAGCGCCATAGCCATTCTTTGTTAAAAAAACTGGTTTACCTTTATTAACTAGGTTTTCAATTTCCGGGAATTTGTTTCTTAAATCCGAAACAGGTCTAATTTCTATCATAATGAACCTCCTTATTTATACTATCATTCTATCATGATTTTATCTTCAATCAATACTAATAAGTAATATATTTGCATAAGATATTATTAATATCTTGCTAATATAATAAATGGGGCTATGAATGGCAAATGTTTGTTTTCGTTTTGTATATCTCGTGAAGTATAGTCTATTTTCTCTCCTTTCTGAATTTACAAGGAGTGTTGGCTTAAATAATTAATCAATAGTTTTTTAACTTAATCTTTTCTAATAAACCATCACATCAGTGCCCAATCTTTGTTCTTACATATATTTATTGACGACAAAAAGAATTTTTCCTACCCTAATTTTTAAAATTTGTGTTTTGGCCTATAGTATAATTAAGGCACGTAGTTTTCTTGAATTTAATTAACTTTTTATTCTATAATTACGAAGTATACTTATGGAGGATATCATAATGGAAAAAGTTCGCTTAATGGCTCTTGGTGGTTTAGACGAAGATGGCAAAAATATGTATTGTGTTGAGATTGATGACGATATTTTTGTCGTTGATGCAGGTTTAAAATATCCCGAGAATCAACAGTTAGGCGTAGAATATGTAATTCCTGATTTTGATTATTTAATAGAGAATAAAGATCGTGTTAAGGGTATTTTCATCACTCATGGTCATGATGATGTAATGAAAGCTTTAACACATGTTTTAAGAGTGGCTGATTTTGAGGTATATGCGACTGCATTGACTGCTAAGGTTATTGAAGAAGATTTACCTAAGAATTCTAAGAAGAGGATCAATATTTTAAGAAGAGATGGTTCTTATACTATTGCTGGTCATAAGATTCATACTTTCCCTGTAATGATGTCTATTGCGGATGGTGTTGGTTTGATTTTTGAGACTGATCAAGGTTCTATTGTTTATACTAGTGAATTTATTGTTGACTATGATTTAACATTTGAAGCTTTTTCAATGAACATGAATGTCTTATCTAAGATTGGCGATCATGATGTCTTGTGTTTGATGTCGGAGTCAGTTGGTGCTAATAAGGATGGTTATACAGCTCCTAAGCATCGTATTACTGATATGATTGAGCCTTATATCGAGAATATTGGTGATAGAGTAATTATTACCTTATATAAACAAAATCTATATCGTATTATTGAAATTCTTGAGTTGGCTAAGAAATATAAAAGACAAGTATATTTCTATGATGAGAGTCATTTAAAACTATTAAAGGCTGTTGAAGAATTAGGTTATTATCATATTCCTGCTGGTACTATTGTTACTAAGAAGAATTTTAGTAATGATTTAACTAATGTGATTTGTGTATTGTCTGGCAGTGGTAAACAAGTATTCAAGTTATTGAATAATATTGCGATTGGGGAAGATAGTAAGTTTGAATTAAAGAAGAATGATTTAGTAATCATTGCATCTCCTGTGGTTCCAGGTACTGAAAAAGAGGCTGCAGCTATGGAGGATGATCTTTATAGAGCTGATGTAAGAATTGTTAAGTTGAATAAGAATGATTTATTGTCTATGCATGCTTCTAAGGAAGATTTGAAGACGATGTTGTATCTTGTTAAGCCTAGATATTATTTGCCTGTAAAGGGTCAATATTATGATTTGATCAACAATGCTGATATTGCAGTTGAAATGGGTTATACACCTGATAAGATTATTATTCTTGATAATGGTCAATTTGCTACTTTTGATAATCAAAAGCTTGTTTCTACAAGAGATTCTATTGAATTAGATGAAATCTTAATCGATGGTAGTGATAAGGCTGACGTATCTGGTATGGTGCTAAAAGATCGTGAAACACTTAGTACCGATGGTGCGATTGTATGTGGTATTGTCCTTGATTTTAAGACTAAGGACTTAATTGGGGGACCAGATGTTCAAAGTAGAGGAGTTATCTATCTAAAGGATGCTGAAAACTTATTAGCTGAAATAGGTAATATTTTATGTGATACAGTGGCTCAAGCTGTTAAAGAAAATAGATATGATAATATGAAGGTTAGAGTAGAGGCTAAGGAAAAGATCCAAGCCTATGTACTTAGAAATACAGGCAAGCGTCCGATGATTTTGCCTGCTATTGTGGAAGTTAATGGAGGAAAATAATGCCTAGAAAAAAGAAAGAAATTGTCCCTGATGATCCCTTTAATTATGCTGGGCTGATATCTTTTCTATGCGTTGCAGCTCTAATTTATTTTTCGATCACCAAAACAGGCCCTGTTGGCTTGTTTATTAATAACTTACTATCTTATTTGTTTGGAAACTTATATTTAGTCTTATTAATAAGTCTTTTTGTGTGTGCCTTTATTAATGTATTCTTAACTAAGAAAGTTAAGTTTAATGTATGGTTTTACATTGGAATTGGTGTTTTAAATGTAGCAGTTATGTTACTTTCAACTGTTTTATTCTATGGTAAAGTAAGTGAATTTCCTTTTACTATAGTTAGTACTGCATTCTCATATATTAAATTATTATTTACAGCTGACGTAATCTTTGGTGGGGGACTAATTGGAACCTTATTAATGTATTTTTGCATGTCAACTTTTGACTATGCTGGTACTATAACTATTTTGGTTTTATTGTTTCTTATAGCTGCCATATTATTAATACCACTTGGTGTTTATAAGGTATTTATTAATGGTGCCAAGGATGCAAGTATCAACACAATCCATGGCGTTAAAGATAGAGTCAATGACATGAATGAGAGACGTCAAATTAAGAATGAACTTAATAGACTTGAACTTGAAAGAAGAACTAAATTAGCAAATCGTCAACGTATTGAAGAGGAACAAAGAAGAGCTAGCCTTCAAAGGGATATCCATAATATCTTTAATGAGAACTTATCTATTCCTACAATGGAAAAGGAAGAAGAAAAGATTGAAGATGTTAAGAATACTAGTGATTTCTCTAAGACTTATTTCTTAGATGATGATGTTAAGGTCGAACAAACAAGTTTGGATGTTGGTGGGCTCGAATCTGGGCTCGAATCTGGGGGCTCGAATCTTGGGCTCGAATCTGGCGGGCTCGAATCTGCTGGGCTCGAATCCAAAGTTGAAGATTCTACAAAAGTAAAAGCCGATATAGAATTAGAGCCTGTGCTTAATGATGATGAAGTAGAGCCTGTACATAAGAATAAAATATATCATTTACCACCTATGTCACTTCTTACCAATATTGCATCTTCAAAGGCTAGTAACATCAATAAGAATTCAGCTGAGGTAAAGGGACAAAAGCTAATTGAAATATTAAGTAACTTTGGTATCCAGGCTAGATTAACTAATACTTTCATTGGCCCAAGTGTTACTAAGTTTGAGATTGTTCCCGATGAGAATATTAAGGTAAATAAGATTAGCGGTATTTCTGACAATATCAAGATGGGCTTGGCTGCTAAGGATATTAGAATTGAAGCTCCAATTCCAGGTAGAAGTGCTGTTGGTGTTGAAATACCTAATGCGGAAAATGTAATGGTTCGTATGTCAGAACTTACAAAGAGTGAGAAGTTTAAGGATAAGTCTAAACAATTATTATTCACTTTGGGTAAGGATTTGATGGGTGAGCCGGTATATTGCGAACTAAATAAGATGCCGCATTTACTTGTAGCTGGTGCAACTGGTTCTGGTAAGTCTGTTTGTATGAATACGATTATCATTTCTTATTTATTAAGAAGTGATCCAAAGGATTTAAAGATTGTCTTGATCGACCCTAAGAAGGTTGAATTTACACCTTATCATGACATACCACATTTATTGTGGCCAGTAATTACTGATTCAGATATGGCTAGTATGATGCTTAAAAAGGCTGTAGTTATCATGGAAGAAAGATATGATGCCTTTGCGGATGCTGGTGTTAGAGATATTAAGAGCTTTAATGACTTGGTAATTAAGCATAATGCAAGTGTTGGTGATGGTGAGTCTAAGATGAAAAAGATGCCATATATCGTTATCATCATCGATGAACTTGCTGATTTGATGATGACTGCTAAGAAAGAGGTTGAGGCATCAATACAACGTCTAACTCAATTATCACGTGCTTGTGGTATTCATATGATTGTTGCTACACAGCGTCCAAGTACTGATGTTATTACGGGTTTAATTAAGTCTAATATTCCAAGTCGTATTTCTTTTGCGGTATCTAGTTCGATTGACTCAAGAACTATTCTTGATCAAACTGGTGCTGAAAAGCTGTTAGGACATGGTGATATGTTATATCTTCCTCAAGGAGAGAGTGGTCCAATTAGAGTTCAAGGTTGTTTTGTGACTGATGATGAGATTAAAAGAATCACTGATTATTGTAAGAAACAAGGTGGTCCTGATTATGATGATACTTATTTTGAGATTAAGAGAAACTTAGAAGGTGAGTCTTTCTCTTATTCAAGTGAGAGTAATAATCCACGTGAAAAGGATGCCTTATATGATGAGGTAGTTGAATATGTAACTCAGGCTCAAAAGGCTTCTACTTCTTTACTACAAAGAAGATTTGGGATTGGTTATAATCGTTCTGCTCGTATTATTGATGAATTAGAGAAAAATGGCATAATTGGTCCAAGTAATGGTTCTAAACCACGTGAGGTGTACAAAAAGAAAGATGAAGAATAATTTTATTAAGACAAAGAAGTATAAGAATATCAATTTGTATTTATACTTTACATCTGATTATGATTTAAAGAAGCATCTATGCTTAAGCTTGTTGGCTTTCTTTATTGGTGACTATTCTAAGAAGTATCCAACTAAGGAGAAGATGACTTTTGCGAAGGATAATTTATATGCAGCTAACATCTATACCGGTTCTAAAGCTAGAGCCGGTTTAGCTTATTTCACAATTAAATATACTTTCTTGAATCCTTGTTTTGTGGATGTTGATGAAAAGGAATTTGTAGCTTTCTTTAAGGAATTAGTATTAAATCCTTATTTCTCAGAAGAACTATTAGAGGAATTCAAGACTATCTATAAGGCTAATATTCAAAGAAGTTTAGATAAGCCAAATAAGTATGCTTCTAATCGTGTAAATCAAATTATTGGGCAAGAAGATCCAATCTTTAATATTTATACAGTTGATAAGATTGAAATGATCGATTCAATTACCTTGGAAGATGTGAAGAATGTCTACCATGACTTGTTAAACAACTTTGGAATAGATGTTTTCTTGGTTGGTGATTATAGTGATGAATTATTAGCCTATGCCAAGAGTTTGATTAGGGAACATGATTATCATTTCAATAATTGTTCCTTAAATATTAATGAATTAGGTGAAGTTGTTGAAGATAAAAATGTATCACAATCATCACTACAAATAGTCTATAAGACACCATTTAATCGTACTTCTAAGGAATTCTATGCTTATATGTTGGGTAATTCGGTGTTTGGCATTGTACCCACATCTTTATTATTTGATGAAGTAAGAGAAAAGCTTTCATTGTGTTACTATATCTCGGTTTTAGATTATAAGAATGAGGGCATTGTAAAGGTTTATACAGCTATTGATGGTAAGAATAAGGATGAGCTTGTTAAACAAGTTGATATACAACTTCAACGTATGATTAATAAGGATTATGATCCAATCAAATTAGACTTTGCACGTGCCTTATTAGTTGATTCTTTAAATGCTTTACAAGATAATACTGATGCCTATACTGAATATTATTTTATGAATAAATTAAATGGTATTGAGTGTAATAGACAGGAATATATTAAGAATTTAGAAAGCGTTACTGTTGATGACATTAGTGAAGTGTTTAAGAAGTATCAACATGTATTAACTTATATGCTAAATGGAGTTAAAGATGAAAAAGATTCATAATGATTTTTTTGATGAAGATTTCTATATAGAGAAACTAGATAATGGGCTAGAGGTAGTTATTTTTAATAAGAAAGACTTCTTAACTACAGCCTGTGCTTTTGCGACATCTTATGGTGCTTTAAATACTGATGAAGTATTAGATGGTAAAGAGTATCATTTTCATCCAGGTGTAGCTCATTTCTTGGAACATAAGCTTTTTGAGAGTGAAGATAAGAATATCTTTGAAGAATTTTCTAATATGGGTTGTAATGTCAATGCCTTTACTTCTTATCATGAGACTGTTTATTATTTTTCAACTACCAATAAAGAGATTGAAGAACCTTTGAATCTATTGTTAGATTTTGTCCAAAAATTAGATATTACTGATGAGAATGTTGAGAAGGAAAAGGGAATTATTTGTCAGGAGTTAGCCATGTATATGCAAAATCCTGATTCTCGTTTACTACAAGAGACTTATCGCTCTTTATATCATAATTATCCACTTAAGTATGATATTGGTGGCGATGAGACAAGTGTTAATGCGATTAGTAAGGATGAATTGGACTTATGTTATAAGATCAATTATCATCCAAATAATATGGTTTTATTGATTGTGTCGCCACTAGATGTGAATTATTTGATGGATATCGTTAAAGAGAATCAAAGTAAGAAGCATTTTGATGAACAGAAGGATGTTAAGACTTTGATGATTAATGAAGATGATAGTGTTGTTAGAAAAGAATTTTCTTTTGAGATGGATATCAATATGCCAAAACATGTTTATGCGCTTAAATTAAAGCCTAATTTCAAGGATAGCGATGATATTGTTTACAAACAATGGTGCATGGATTTGTATCTAAAGGCTTATTTCTCAAGTATCAATAAGGATTATCAAGAGTGGTTAAATAAGGGTTTAATAAATGATTACTTTGGTTATGAAGTAGATTTTGATAAGGATTATGCTTATATCTTGTTCTATAACGAGAGTGAAGAAGATAATATTAAGGAACTTATTGATAATGAATTAAAGAAGGATTTAATTACAGAGGAAATTTTGACTTCTATTAAGCGTAGATATATTGGAAATAGCTTTGATACTTTAAATGATGTTGAGTCTTTTGATACTGGTTATGTAAGAGATTATGTGAATGGTATTGATTATTTTAAGAGTATTGAGATACTTACCCACATTTCTTTAGATGATTTAAAGGCTGTATTTAAGGGCTTTGATTACTCAAATTATGCACTTATCCACATTTTACCGTGTGGAAAGTGATAAAAACTTGGGAATAATATGGGAATTTTCCTTTTAGTTAGAGTGCTAAATTATAGGTACAGGTAACTAGAAAGGAGAAAAATGAACGAATTTAGATTTTGTGGCAGAGCTCTAGAAACACCTGAACTCCTAGAGTCTGAAAAAGGAAGCAAGTATGCCCACTTATTTTTAAGAGTTGAACGCGAATATAAAAATAGTGATGGCACAGTAGATACTGATGATTTCAGAATCACTTGTTTCAAAAGTCTCGCTGAAGAGATCGAGAAGAATGTAAAGAAAGGTCAAACATTAATTATGAAGGGTCGTCTTCAGGAGAATAACTTCGTCAAGGATAATGGTGATACCATTTATAGAGCAGAGCTTGTCGGAGATAAAATATTCTATGTAAACTAATCATCACACATTACCAAATAAAGAAGAGTCGAATTGATATTTTGACTCTTTTTTTCATATAATAGGCATATGGCTTTTGATTCATTACAAGATCGTTTAACAAAATCGCTTAAGAATATTGCCGGTAAGGGCAAACTTTCTGAGCGTAATATGGAAGATACTTTAAAGGAGATAAGAGTTGCTCTTTTAGAGTCTGATGTTAATTATAGTGTTGTCCAAAACTTTTTGAATTCAATCCGAAAGGAAGTAGAGGGACAGGATGTTTTAAATGCGATTGATCCTGGACAATTATTAATTAAGATCGTTCATGATGAAATCATCAAATTATTAGGTGATGATGATAACTCAATTCATTATACAAATAATGGTTTAACCACTATTATGGTAGTTGGTTTACAGGGTACAGGTAAGACTACACAGACTGCTAAGATTGCTTATCAAATGAAGAAAGAGGGCAAGAAGGTCTTAATGGTTGCCTGTGACGTAATTAGACCTGCTGCCATTGATCAATTAAAGTCTTTGGGAGCTTCAATTGATGTTGAAGTATATTCTAAGGGAATTTTTGTGAATGCTTTAAATACAGCTATTGAGGGTTTAAAGTATGCTAAGGAAAATAACTTTGATGTAGCTTTATTTGATACTGCTGGTCGTCTTCAAATCGATGAGACTTTGATGAAGGAACTAGAGGATATCAAGGCTCAAGTTAATCCAAATGAAATCTTGTTGACTGTTGATGCACTTACTGGTCAAGATATTTGTAATGTAGCTAAGACTTTCAATGAAAGATTAAGTGTAACTGGTTTAGTTGTTACTAAGTTTGATGGTGATGCTAAGGGCGGTTCTGTCTTATCTGTTAAGGCTTTAACTGGTGTTCCTATTAAGTATACTGGTGTTGGTGAAAAGATTTCCGACTTAGACTGTTTCCATCCAGATCGTTTAGCTGATCGTATCTTGGGTATGGGTGATGTTGTTTCTCTTGTTGAAAAGGCTCAAGAAGAGTTTGATATGAAACAAGCTGAGGAAATGACTAAGCGTATGTTGTCAGGCAAGATGACAATGGATGATATGTTGGCTACTATTGATCAAACTAAGAAGTTAGGTCCTTTATCATCTCTTATGGGCATGATTCCTGGTATGGGTGATTTCAAGGGTAAGGTTGATGATGCTGAAGTAGATAAGAATTTTAAGATTACTAAGGCTGTTATTCAATCTATGACTAAGGAAGAAAGAAAAGACCCTAGTTTTATGAGAGGTTCTCATAAACGTAGAGTTGCCAAGGGTAGTGGTACTAGTGTTGATGATGTTAATAGGGTAATTAATCAATTTGAGAGATCTAAGAAGATGATGAAGTCTTTGAGTGGTCTAGCAAGAGGAATGTTTTAGGTGTTAAGTAAAAATACTTGACACCTTCTTTTATTTATGTAATTATAGTTAAGGAAAAAGGAGGATAGTGTAAATGGTTAAAATCAGATTAAAGAGAATGGGTGCTAAGAAGTCTCCTTTCTATAGAATCGTTGTTATGGATTCAAGAGATAGAAGAGATGGCAGAGAAATCGAAGTTATCGGTAACTATGATCCAAGAAAAAATCCTGCAGTAGTTAATCTTAATGAAGAAAAGACTCTTGCTTGGTTAAATAATGGTGCTCTTCCAACAGATACTGTTCGTAATATCTTATCTAATGAAGGCATTATGAAGAAGTATGCTGATAGTAAAAAGGCTGGCAAATAATGATTGATCTTGAAAAAGTATTATTAAATATTGTGAAGCCTATTTGCGGTAATAGTGATGAGGTTATGGTTAAACAAATGGAATCATTAAATGATAATGAAATTCTATTATATGTTTATGCACCTAGTAACGATATCGCAAGACTAATCGGTAAACAAGGAATGATGGCTAATTCAATTCGTCAGATGTTACAAGTAGCTTCTAGAATTGAAAATAAGCGCATTTCTATTAAATTCGAAGCACTTTAAGGATGAATTCTTCATCCTTTTTTTATACAATTTTATATATGGAATATGTAGTTATAGGAAAAATAGTTAATACCTTTGGAATTAAAGGAGAGCTTAAGGTAGAATCACATACCGACTTTTTAAGTGAGCGTTTTAAGAAAGATTCTACTATTTATATTGGTGAAAATCATGAGGCACTTAAAGTAGCTTCGTATCGTATGCACAAGGGCTTTGTTATGCTGTCTCTTGTTGGACTAGATAATATTAATCTAGTTTTAAAATATAAGGATATGTATATTTATAAGTCTTGTGATGATATTAAGCCTTTGGGTGATGGTGAATATTATTTTAAGGATTTAATTAATTTAGATGTTTATTTAGATGATAAGCAAGTAGGTAAATGTATAAATGTGGAAGAGGGTAAGGCTTATAATTTCTTGAGAATTAAGAAAGAAGATGGTAAGGAATGCTTGGTTCCAAATCTTCCTGTTTTTATAAAGAATGTTGATTTAGCTAACTCAAGAATCAATCTAATAGGTAAAGCGAGTGGCTTATTATGAAGATAACAGTTTTGACTTTGTTTAAGGAACAGTTCGATAGTTTTTTGAATACTTCAATTATTTCTAGAATTCTTGAAAAAGAATTATGTGAAGTTAAGGTTGTAGACATAAGAGATTATTCTAAGGATAAGCATAGACATGTAGATGATACACCTTATGGTGGTGGTGCTGGCATGCTTATGAGGGTTGATGTCTTGGCTGATGCGATTAGGGCTAATAGAAATGAGGATACTTATGTTCTTTTGACTTCTCCTAAGGCTAAGCCTTACGAAGAAAAGGACGCATATAGATTACTTGAAAAAGAGGATTTGATGATTGTTTGTGGCCATTATGAAGGGGTTGATGATCGAATTAGTGACTTTATAGATGAGAATGTTTCTATTGGTGATTATGTTTTAACTGGTGGTGAGTTACCTGCGATGGTAGTTATGGATTCTATCATGCGTTTGATTAATGAGGGTATTAGTAGTGAGAGCCTTAAGGAAGAGTCTTATACTGATGGTTTGTTAGAATATCCTCAATATACAAGGCCTTTCAATTTTGAAGGTAAGGAGGTTCCTTTTGTGCTTACTAATGGTAATCATAAGGAAATTAGAAGATTTAACTTAAAGGGTTCTTTAAGAGAAACATATTTATATCGTAAGGACTTATTAGAAAAAAGAGACTTGTCTAAAGAAGAAAGAGAATTATTACAAGAGGTTATCGATGAGCTTGAACATTAAGGTTATTCTTTTTGATGTAGATAAGACTTTAGTTGATAGAGAATGTCTTATGTCAAATAAATTAAAAGATACTTTATTTAATTTAAAGAATAAGGGTTATCTATTGGGAATTAATTCGGGTAGACCTGTCTTTTCTTCTTTAAGAGTACTTGAAAAGAATGGGGTTACTGATTTATTTGATATCTTTTATGGTTGTAATGGTTTGGAGTTCTATGATACTAAGTCAAAACTAAGTACTTATTTAGATGAAATTGGTGTTGATACTATTCATGAATTAGATAAATTATTTCATGAGGATTATCTAGAATTGTCTTTCTATAAAGATAATAAGATATTATGTTTAAATCATAAGATTAGTGATGAAAATAAGATTAAAGAGTGGGCGAGTGTTCGTTTTGTAGAACCTAAGTATGTTGATTTTTCTAAGATTGATTATGCAATTCCAAAGCTTGTTATCTTGTTTAAGAAAGAATATCATAATCAAATAGTTGCTAAAGTTAATAATATCAAGAATGATAAAGTAGATATCTTCTTTTCAGGTGATGAATGTTTGGAAATAGTGCCTAGGGGCATAAATAAGGGTACTGCTGTGCTTGATTTGAGTAAGAAACTAGCTATTAATCCTAAAAATATTATGACCTGTGGTGACGCTGAAAACGATCTTCCTGCCTTGTTGTTGTCTGAAGGAGTATTTGTTGGAAATAAAAGAGAGGATATAAAGTATTCTTGTGAATTTAAAGAATTAGCACAATTCTTAAATAATACATTAATGTAACAAAGGAGAAATTATGCAAAATTTTAATTATTGTACACCTACAAGATTAATCTTTGGAGAGGGTGTCATCAAGGACTTACCAGAAGTAATGAGTCATTATGGAAAGAAAATTCTTCTTACTTATGGTGGTGGCAGTATTAAGAAGATTGGTCTATATGATAAGGTTTTAGAGCTTCTTAAAGGTTATGAGATTTATGAACTTCCTAATATCATGCCAAATCCAAAGTATAATCCAAGTGTTTTGGATGGTGTGAAAATGTGTAAACAACACAATATAGATGTCATCTTGTCTGTTGGTGGTGGCAGTGTTCTTGATTGTTCTAAGGCTATTGCGGGTGGTGCTAAGTATGATGGCGAGCCGTGGGATTTAATTACTTATAGGGCTGAAACTAAGGACGCTTTACCGATTGTAGATATTATCACGCTTGCTGCAACAGGAAGCGAATATGATGCAGGTGGTGTTATTTCTAGAACTGAAACTAATGATAAGACATGTTATAGTGACCCACACTTGTATCCTGAAGTATCTTTCTTAGATCCTACTTATACTTTTACAGTTTCTAATAAACAAACAGCGGCTGGTATTGCGGATGCGATGAACCATATTTTTGAACAATATTTCTGTGAAGATTCAACTATTCTTAATGATGGTTTTATGGAAGCAGGACTAAAAAGTTTGATGATTAATGGCAGAAAGTGTCTTGAAAATCCTGAAGGCTACAATGCAAGAGCTGAGATGATGTTGGCTTGTACTTATGGTTGTAACCGTATTTATTGTCTTGGTAACAGTGAATCTGGTTGGCCATGTCATGGTATGGAACATGCCTTAAGTGCTTATTATGATATTACGCACGGCGAAGGATTGGCTATTATTACACCACGTTGGATGAAACATATTTTAAGTGAAAAGACAGTTGACCGTTTTGTAAAGTATGGTATTAATGTCTTTGGCATTGATGAAAGTCTAGATAAGATGGCTATTGCCAACAAGGCAATTGATGAAACTTATAAATTCTTTGAGTCAATCAATATTCCTATGCATCTAAAGGATGTTGGAATTGATGAATCAAGAATTGAGGAAATGGCTAAACATGTTGCGGATAATGAAGGTCTTGAGAATGCTTGGGCACCTTTATTGCAAGAGGATATCGCAGCTATCTTTAGAGCTTCACTATAATAATTTAAGTGATAAAGTTCCGGTGTTGTTACTGCAAGTGAAAACCTGACATTGGTGGTGTCGGGTTTTCTTGTACTTCTTTTTGGCTTTGTTGTTACTTAAATAGTAACGTAATCAATAGCTTAAGTGCTAAGGCGATAAGATCTACAAGTGCCATAGCTAAAGCTATTTGGAAGTCTTTCATATAAAAAAGTTCCAATTTTGTTGTTGCCACAAAGAAGCCTCTTCGTAAAAAGATTTTCCTTAAAAAACACAATGTATATTCATGTTTCTAATATATAATTGCCGTTAAACTTAAAATTTCTACATTTTATAAAAAATTAAAGTGATATACTGAAAGTGATGAAATGGTTCAATTTAAACCACAAGAAAACCCGACAAGTGCGAATGTCGGGTTTTCAATTGCTTCTTTGTGGTTAATTTACATTACTTAAACAGTAATGTAAACAATAGTTTTATAGCTAAGGCAATTAAATCAACCATCGCCATAGCTAAAGCTATTTTGAATTGTCTCATGATGAGGTTCAATCAAAACCACAAAGAAGCGTAGAAGTATCTCCATAAAAGATCCTTCCTAAGAAACATGTTTAATTATGTTTCTAATATATTATTGGGATGAAACTTAAAAATTCCTACAAAAAACAATCAAATTAATGATTGCTTTTAACGTAGATATATTTCGAAGTTAATATGAATTGTTTGTTAATATAGATTACTTTGCCATTTCTTGATTTAACTACTTGTCTTACTTCTAGAAGTGGGGTTCTAATTGGACAATTTAAATAACTCGCATATTCTTTATTAGCATAATCGATAGTAAAGAAATCGGTGAATGTTTCAGGTGTTATTTTGATTTTTTCAGTCAAATATTCAATTAAGGATCTATCTTTTATATCATCTTTTAATAAGAAGTCATATTCTTCTCTAAAATAGTCAACCTCTACAATGCATGGAACATCATCGACATATCTTATTCTAGTAATTTCAACTAGTTTGTTTGTTGTAGCTTCTAGGTCCGCTAAAATTTCTTTTGGTCCATCTGTAAGTTTACAGTCAACGATTACAGTCGATGGTTTAGCGCCTCTTTGGCGA
>URCJ01000032.1 GCA_900546285.1 uncultured Solobacterium sp.
CTTTTACCAGTAAAATTAGAAATATCAACTTTAGCTACACTGGGTGTTGAACCACCACTTGTATAAACCTTACAAGAAATATTCTTATAAGTATAAGAACAGCCATATGTTTTGCCAGCATTAGAAGAATTAGATTCACCATTTGTGAATGAAATACTCAAATTACCTCTATCCGCTTTTCTATTCTTATATGCATTAGCCTTATTAGTAGCATCTTCCTTACTAATGCCATTAAATTCATCAGCATTGAAAGAATATTTACCAGCAGATAAAGCATAGTTAATAGTTCTACCTAAATCAAAAGTACCATCATCATAAGAATATACGTTTCCAGCAGGATAATTCTCTGAGAAATATGTTGTGCTAGACTTCGCAAAATTAGAGAAACCTAACGCTTTTAATTTTGTTAGGAAATCCGCTTCTTTCATATTTAAATAAGTATCTGGAATGGTAGCTGTCTTACCAGTCGTAGTACCACCGCTAGATTCTCCATTCACCTTACATGAAATATTATTCTTACTTGCAGAGCAATCAAACACCTTACCAGAATTTACAGAACTACTAGTACCATTTGTGAAGCTAATGGTAATTAAAGAGCCATTTAATCTAGCATTACGAGCTTTTAAATCAGCAGCTTTCTTAGAAGCCTCATCCTTGCTCAATCCATTAAAATCGTTCGCATTAAATGAATAAGGACCTGCAGACAAAGCATATTCTAGAGTCTTACTCAAAGATAATTCACCATCATCATAAGAATACAAAGTATCTTTCTTTAATGTAGTAGAGAAATAAGTTGCATCTAACTTCTTAAAGTTCTCAAAACCTAATTTCTTACATGCATCGATATAAGTTTGAGGATCTTTACCTAAATATTGATTATTAGTCGGAATTAAAGCTTTAGCACTATTATCACTTGAATAAACCTTACAAGAAATTGCATTCTTACTAGCTGCACAATCATATGTTTTGCCAGCCTTATCATCATTCTTATCACCAGCAACAAATTCAATAGTAATTAGTTTACTGTCGATTCTTGCATTCCTATTCTTTAAATTAGCAGCCACCTTCTCAGCATCAGTCTTTGTCTTATCGTTAAATTCCTTTGCATCAAAAGTATATTTACCTTCAGATAAAGCATAATTAATTGTTCTACTTGTACTAAAAGTGCCATCATCGTAAGAGTAAATGTTACCCTTTTCGATGCTCTCAGCATAATAAGTAGTATTTGACTTAGACAAATTTGTAAAGCCTAAAGCCTTTAGTTTAGAAATAAAATCGCTTTCACTTAAGCCTAAATAAGAATCAGGAATAGTCTTAGAATTACTATCACCCTTACCACTAGATAAAGTAACAATTAAAGATTGACCGCCCTTAATCTCCTTGTTAGCAGGAATAGATTGAGAAATGAATTCACCTTCCTTAGCAATATCATGCTCCTCGAATTTAATACTCAAATCAACCGCATACTGTTTAGCCCATTCTCTAATTTCTAATTCAGTATAAGTAGAAAAATTAGGAACCGTAGTAACAATATCTTCAATTGATTTGCCTAGAGAATATGTTACTGTTATATTATCGCTCTTAGTCGCATTACTTGGATTAACACTAATTAATTTACCAAATTCTTGAACATCGCTTATTTCATATAAGAAAGAAACATTTGTATATTCATTGACCAAAAACCATTTTCTAGCCTCATCAGCTGACATATTTTTAATTTCAGAAGCTACATCCTTAGCACCACTTGGATCCTTGCCGTTTGAATAAACAATAGTTAAAGAATCATTAATCTTTTCACCTTCTTTGACAGATTGATAAACTACATAGTTTTGTTCAATGACTTCATCATATTGGAAAGAATAACTATATTTACTCTTATCAAGCTTATTATCATCGATCCACTTCTCAACCTCAGTCTTATTCATACCACTAAAGTCAGCAGCAACAATACTCTTGTCAAAAGGATTGCCGAATAGTGTAAACGCAAACCATACGCAAACACCAACGATAGCCACTAACACGACTGATAAAAAGACATTTAATTTACTGCTAAAAAAATCTTTCATTATTTAACCTCCAACATTAATCTATTTTTTAAATTGCTCTTGAATATTCGATAAGATGTACCGTCTTTTGTGATAGTATTATCCATATTTTTTGCGGTAGTTAAATCTATATAATCAACAAATTCACCATTACGAACTTTCAAGATAATCGAATATATTCCTTTTTCAATATCGTTGATATTGCCAGTACCTTTAAAAGAAATATAATCTAAATTATAAGAAGATTGTAATGCTTCTTTATAATTAAAATCTGATTTATAATTTTCACATTTAATTTCATAATATTTGTTAGCACTATCAACAAGATATAAAGTTGTTTCTAGATTATCCAAATTATCATAATTTGTATAATAAATCATTGAACGTCCATCAACATTGAAGTTTAATTCATCATCAACCTCAATCAAATCGAATGAAAATAAAGAATTTCTTATAGAATTATTAGGCTTTAAAATCTTCGAATAATCAATAATTTCAGGAATACTCTCAGCTTCAATTTCAACACGATAATTATAATAAGTATTAATCTTGATTCTATAATTCATTTCATTGTATGGCACATTGATATTAGCAAATTCAAATTTTGTTGAACTCAATTCACCAGCATATTCATATCCATCATTATTAACAGAGACCTTTAAGGAGTAAGAGCCTTCATCAAAATCACTTAATGGCATATCAATACTATAAGCTATATATTTATAAGTATGTGTATCACCAAACGAAATACCATCAAATTCAGATACTGTTGTTTTATAGGTTTTTATCACTTCTTTAGATAAATTATCAATAGTGTTTATAGAAATAGATATCTTATCCAAATTCGAGGCACTCATACCCTTTATAAAAGCTAAACCATCAATGTGAATAACATTATTTTCAACATTTAGATTATTAATCTTTTGCATCAAGCTTAATTCCTTGTCAGGAACATCAATGACTTCATCATTCTTTTTATTAATGACAGTTAAATGTTCACTATTAATATAAGCAACACTTCTATCGAAATCATATTCACCATAAGAAATAGGATTCAAATTACCTGTAGTAATCGGAGTTCTATGAGTCTTAATATTACCATTTTCATCAATTGGATTAGTTGATTGAACCTTTGTATAAGAACCTTGAGTTCCTAAATCAATCACAATAAAACCTTCTTGATAATGTGGACCATATTGTGTTGTATATAGAGTCTTAGAACCATCACTTGGTTCTTGTTTAACAGGAATATCAAACTTATTAATCAAAGACAAAGAATAATAATTATAATCACTCAAAGTACCGTTCTTATTCTTAGATAACTTATCAATTTGGTAGGCAATAGAAGCTATTTCCATACCCCAATATGGATCACTAGCATACTTTACATTTAAACCAGAGCCTTTGTTTCCAAGCGAAGACGAGAAGAATCTTCCATCAGTAACATCCACAAAACCTCTTAGATTAACACCAGCCTGTTGGTTTACACACACTGCTACACTGCTAAAGCTTGTAGCTTGATTTGGATCAGCATCAACTGCATTCCAACCAAACAAATTATTACGTTTCGTTGCATAACCACTAGTACCATTAGCTGATTCATGAGCAGCCATTGCGAACAACAATAAAGCATTAATACCATATTTATTTTGGGCATCAATAAATGTTTGGCCTGTGCCCCTCATAACCGAATTATCATATTTAGATATATAGCTATTAAAGATATCGGCAGAAATATTAGTCTTCGACCTTAGCGGTAAAAATTGATAATAATTATAATATGTAAAGCTCCTATTATTAAAATCACTATCACTATAGAAATTTACACCATCATAAGAATAGTACTTCACACCCTCGTTCATATCACTAGGCGCAGGACCAATGACAATTGCTTCACTTACAGGTTCATACCCATTAGCTGGAAAACCTCTATAAATGTGATAAACAATTTCACTATAATTGCCACTTGTTCTTCTTTCATAGTAATTTTGTTTAGGAACAAAAGTAAAAGTTCCCTCATTTGTATAATGATTATTACCACCAAGTGTAATCGCAATGCCATTTCTAATAAATTTGCTAGGTACCAAATCAACATATTCTAAATCAGTAAAGCCATGAAAACCATTGATATTAGTTTCAATCATCCCTCTACCATCACCTAAATATCTTTCAGTATCTAGATAATTCAATTCAAAGTGTCTTGCCACATAAGTTTGTTTATAGTAAATCGAATGATTATTTACATCCTGATAAATATTTAAAGTAGCACCATCTCTTGGATATGAATAGGCAATACCCGAATTCATCGCAATAATTTTTGTATATGAATAAGAAGAATCATGTCTAACAACAACATCGCCACCTAATTCTTTCATTCTATTTTTTGCACTAGCAAAATCGCTATAACAGCTTTCAGTGTTAAAACTGCCATCATCATTAATGTAAGCCACTTCATAACCACAGCTTTTTAAGTCTTCGGCATAAACCTCAAAAGTACCAATAAATGGTACTAGTAAACATATAACAAGTAATTTTATAAATAACTTCTTCATCAATTCAACACCGTATCTATTGTCTTAGAAGAACCATCTGAGAAATTAAAAGTAATAGTCCCACTAAAATCTTGTTTCTCATTTGGATCTGTAAATACTTCAAAGAATAGTGCATACTTATCACCAACCTTTAAAGTCTTATCAATAATGTTATCTATCTTTCTAGAAGCATAGCTAGCATCCAAAGCATCATAAGATTCTCCATCACTGTTTTTCTTATAAACAGCACTAGTTAATTTTATATTATCCCCAATAGATTTAACATCTATATCAAAAGTATAGATACATAGCATACTTGAATTATAGTCCTGACCATTTCTAGTCATCATATCTGAAATGTAACTATTAGATATATCAAGATTATAGTTAGAAGAAGAAATATTAGATTCAGTTGATTGATACTTCAATGAACTTAAATCTTTTTCATTCTTACTTACATCAATAGTAAATGACTTACCGCTTACCATATCAGTCAATATTAATTTGTCTTTTGTGAAAGGCACAAAGACCTTAGCTGTATATTCCTTGTCGCTAGTAATTACACCATTAACAGTATTCAATAAAGAAAAATCTAATTCATGTAAATTGAATTTCTTTGAATACATAGAAGTATCCGATAATTTGATATTTTCATCAGTAACTAGATTACCAAAATCATAGTTAATACCCTTTTCATTCTTAAATTTTAATTCTACAACCGCAAAATTAAAACCTAATAAGTTATCTTTATCTTTATAAACATCATAAGAAATAAGCTCTAAGCTTGTATCATTACTTTCAACTATTTGATTGTTGTTATTAGGATTATCATCAACAGTTGGTTTTCTTAAAATCATCTTGATGCCTAAAACAAGAGCGATAATAAGAGCTACTGCTATTAGAACCAATAAAACAATACGATCGTATCTTACTTTTCTTTTCTTTGTCATTTTTTCTCCATATTCTCTTCAGCTTCAAGAAGCTTATTAAATCTACTAATAGGAATAATTGCAGCCATAGGCTCGTTATTCTTAACTATTATTTTAACATCTTCAGGCCCTAGTTCTGAAATAATCTTAGCAGCCTTGCCTTGGTTTAAAGCACTAATTGGAACTAATGAATCTAATACGCTAATAATTGGGTTTTTCATATATAAAAAATTATAGACTTACGTCTATAATTTTGTCAATTTTTATAACGATAAATTTATCTATAAATTAGTTGATACCATCAGGATTCTTCTTGATAAAGTTATAAGAATCCTTACACATATCCTCAATACCATATTGAGCCTTAAATCCTAATAATTCAGAAGCCTTCTTAGTATCAGCATAACATGTAGCGATATCACCAGGTCTTCTTTCAACTATCTTATAAGGAATATCGATATTATTAGCCTTCTTATAAGCATTAACGATATCAAGAACCGAATAACCAACACCTGTACCGATATTAATAGTCTCACAACCCTTATGCTTATCAGCATATTCGATTGCTAATACATGAGCCTTAGCTAAGTCAACTACATGAATATAGTCACGAACACCTGTGCCATCTGGTGTATCATAGTCATCACCAAATACTCTTAGGTATTCAAGCTTGCCATTGGCAACATCGGCAATGTAAGGCATCAAGTTATTAGGAATACCATTTGGTTTTTCACCAATCAAACCCGACTTATGAGCACCAACTGGATTGAAATATCTCAATAATACTGCAGACAATTCTTTTCTTGCATGAGAATAGTCTTCAATAATGATTTCATTCATTAATTTACTTGTACCATAAGGATTAGTGGTTGTACCTCTACCATATTCTTCCTTAAAAGGAGCTTTAAAACTGTTACCATATACAGTAGCACTAGAAGAGAATACCAAGTTATTCACATCATACTTTTCCATTAATTCATAAAGATTAATAGAACCAGAAATATTATTTTCATAATAAGTCAAAGGAATCTTAACTGATTCACCAACAGCCTTAAGACCTGCAAAATGAATTACCGCATCAAACTTGTTTTCAATAAATACTTTCTCTAAAGCTTTCTTATCCCTGATGTCTACATTATAGAAAGTTGGTTTAACACCGCAAATTTCCTTAATGCGGTCCAATACCTTCTCACATGAATTATATAAGTTATCAACTATTACACATTCATGGCCCTTTTGGATAAGTTCAACAACTGTATGAGAACCGATGTAACCAGTTCCTCCTGTAACTAGAATCTTCATAAATAATCCCTCCTACTTTATGAAACTTATAGCACCAAAGATACCACTAGACAAAAGGCCCATAATGATACCTGCTAAAACAACACCACATACTACAGCTAAGACTGACTTCTTGAAATCAAGATCTAAGAAAGAAGCTGCTAGAGTACCAGTCCAAGCACCAGTACCAGGTAAAGGAATACCTACAAATAAGAATAACGCAACATAGACACCATTCTTAGACTTAGAAAGAAGCTTTTGTTTACCTCTTTCACCCTTTTCAATACAGAAACGACAGAACTTAGCAAAAGGCTTAAAAGAAACATCCTTACCCCACTCAAGTACTTTTCTTGCGAAAAAGAAAATAATAGGAACTGGAAGCATGTTGCCAACAATCGCAATTAAATAACTTGGAACAAGTGGCAAATGAAATGCAATCGCATAAGGAATAGCTCCTCTTAATTCTATCAATGGAACCATCGAAACTAGAAAAACAATCAAATATTTTACAAACATAACTCCTACCTAAATAATTTAAATAAATCTTGTCCTGTTACATAAATAAACAATAATAAGAACAAGGCATATGACAAACCTATTATATAAGATTCTACCTTTTTACTAATAGGCCTTCTAATAATAGCCTCAATCAATGTCAAGACAATACGGCCACCATCCAAGGCTGGAATTGGAATCAAATTAAAGATACCAACATTTAATGATAATGATGCAGCTAAAACAAAGTAATAAATAGCACCTGAATTAATCGCATCACTTGTAGCCTTATAAACACCAACCGGACCTGATAATTGATCTAGTCCAACACCTCTAAATAAACCAAGTAACATCGTTACTAATAGTAGAGTCATCTCCTTTAGATAATTAAAGCCATATTTAAAGCTACTTAAAAATGTTACCTTCTCAACCCCATAAGTCCCAAAAGCGATGCCCAAGTAAGTATTACCATCCTTGGTACCAGGACTTAAAGTTAAGGTTTTAGTTTCACCATCTCTATCTACTGTAACAGTGATATCGCCACTTTTATACAAAGACATAAAATCACTTAAGTCACCATAAGTATCAATACTCATTGAATAGCCGTTATCAAATTCAAGTTTCTTAATATAATCGCCAGCCATTAAACCAGCATTTTCAGCAGGAGAATCAGCAACTACTTGTTCAATCTTTGAACTAGGTGAAACACCAACTTGACCAATAGATAAGAAAACCATAGCCATAATAACTAGCGCTAAAACACCATTCATGATTACACCAGCTAAAAGAATTAAAATCTTCTTAAACTTTGAAATACCAGCTAAAGTTCTAGAAACATCAACCTTCTCTGTTTCAACCTCAATCTTTTCGTCAAAATCATCTGGTGTATTAGCAATAGCACAATACCCGCCAAGTGGTAATAGTCTTATTGAAAAAGTAGTCTCCTTACCCTTTCTTTGGTATAAAGCCTTGCCCATACCAATAGAAAATTCAGGAACATAGATATTAAACATCTTGGCAACAATAAAATGTCCAAATTCATGAACTACTATAATTGCCATAAGCATCAATATAAATAAAATAAAATTAAATAAACTCATTAACTATTAGCCCAAAGATTTCTTACATAATTAGCAGCCCAATCATTATAGTAAATCAAATCATCCTCACTAGGATTCTTTACAAAATGAGCATGCTTAAGCGTCTTAATAATATATTGTTCAATCTCAGTAAACTTAATACGACCATTTAAGAACAAGTCAACAGCCTCATCATTAGCGCCTATCAATAAAGCACCAAAGTTGCCTCCATATGCACCAATTTCCTTAGCTAATAAAACTAAAGGATATCTAGCATAATCAACTTTTCTAAAACTCAAATTAATACATTCACTAAAATCCATATGCTTAACAAGATCATCACCCTTATTATCTGGATAAAGTAAAGCATATCTAATAGGTAAACGCATATCAGGTGAAGACATTTGAGCCATCACCGTACCGTCATTATATTCAACCATAGAATGAATAATTGATTCAGGATGAATAACTGGTTCAATCTTATCATATGGAATATCAAACAAATAATGAGCTTCCATAATCTCAAAACCCTTATTCATCATTGTAGCTGAATCAATAGTAATCTTATTACCCATTGACCAAGTAGGATGTTTTAAAGCATCTTGTAAGGTAACATTTTTTAATTCACTTCTATCCTTATCCCTAAAAGCACCGCCAGAAGCTGTTACGATAAGTTTCTTAACATCTTCTTTATTATGTCCTTGTAGACACTGTAAAATAGCAGAATGCTCAGAATCAATAGGAAGTAAAGTGACACCATATTGCTTAACAGCAGCATTAATAATATCTCCTCCAGCTACTAAAGTTTCCTTATTAGCTAAGGCGATATTCTTACCACATCTAATCGCATTTAAAGTAGGTTTAAAACCTGTAAAACCAACCAAAGCATTCTCTAACCAGTTATAATCTTCTTCCCTAACGATACGCTCTAAACCATTATTTCCATAATAAAAATGAACATTAGGATACTTTTCCATTAGTTCCTTTTGTTTATCAATGGAATAAACAAATTTTAAATCAAACTCTTCTAGTAAAGTTCTTAGATATTCAATGTTTTTACCAACAGAAACACCCTTAAGACAAAGTTTATCCTTATGTTCCCTGATAATCTCAATACTTTGAGTACCAATAGAACCACTAGCACCAAGTAATAAAATATTTTTCATCATAATATATTAGTCAAAATTGCAAACAACATTAAACAGAAAATAACCGAATCAATACGATCAAGTACGCCACCATGTCCTGGCATGATGTTGCCAAAATCTTTGATTCCATAGTGTCTCTTAATTAAAGAGAAAGCTAAGTCACCAAATTCAGAAATAACTGGAAGGAGAATTGAACAAATAATTACAAGCCCAATGCTTAATCCAAAGAAAGCTCTAAAATAAGCAAATAATAGTGAGCAAGCAAAGCCAACCAAAGCACCGCCAACAGAACCTTCAATAGTTTTCTTAGGAGATACTCTTTCATTTAACTTATGTTTGCCAAAACGGCGACCTACAAAATATGCACCAGTATCTGTTAATAATGAAGCAATCAAAATATAGAAGAAGACATCCCCATTGCCACCAGCATATAAATTCATGACTAGTAAGATACAATAGCTTATAATAAAAGTCATCACTACAGTACCAAATACTTCATTAATAGTTATATTTTCATCGTAGATTGCCACTATAAATAAGGCGATAATTAAAGCTAAAAATGAAGGAATAAAATATTTGCCACCAAAATATAAGTTAATAAGATATACAACTTCACTAAAAGCTAATAAAAGATAATTAAGTGGCTTCTTAATACAATTAACATATTCGTATAAACCAACAAAACCAATTAAAGTCAGTAAAATATTTAAGCTAACGCCACCAAAAATTAATGGATAAATACAAACCGCGACAGCGATTGCAGCACTAATTATTCTTTGTTTCATTTACACCACCAAAACGTCTAGTACGATGATTAAACTCATCAATACATCTATCTAAATCATCACATGTAAAATCAGGCCATAGTGTATCTGTAAAAATAAATTCACTATAAGCTAACTGATATAAAAGGAAATTAGAAATTCTTTGTTCATTACTTGTACGAATCATCAAATCAACCTCAGGTAAATCCTTAGTATATAGATAATTAGTAAAAGTTTCTTCATCTACATCATCAACAAGACCATTCTTAAAATCTTGAGCATATAATTTACAAGCTCTAACTATCTCACTTTGACCGCCATAATTAAGGGCAAAATTCAATACCATACCTGTATTATTCTTAGTCTTTTCAATAGCACTCTCAAAAATTGACTTAGCTTCACCTGGAATTCTTTCCATCTCACCAATCATTTCAATCTTGATGTTGTTTTCCATGATTTCCTTTAAATAAGAATTAAAGAAAACCTTAGGCAAAGACATCAAATAATTAACCTCATTCTCTGGTCTTTTCCAATTCTCTGTAGAAAAAGCATAAAGAGTTAAGCACTTAATGTCTAACTTATTAGCATAAATTGCAATCTCACGTACTTTTTCAACACCCCTCTTATGACCCATGGTTCTTGGTAGATTTCTATGTTTTGCCCATCTACCATTACCATCCATAATAATCGCGATATGATTTAAAGTATTCATACTAGATTGTCATTACTTCTTTTTCTTTAGCCTTAGCAACTGCATCAGTCTTTTCTACAAACTTATCAGTTAACTTTTGAACTTGGTCTTGTAAATCCTTAGCAGTATCTTCAGGAAGAGTCTTGTCCTTCTTTATTTCATCATTAGCATCTCTTCTGATATTTCTAATAGCGACCTTAGTCTCCTCACCATACTTAGCAATATCCTTACAGAAACCTTTTCTTGTTTCCTCAGTTAAAACAGGCATAGTAATTCTAACAACTGTACCATCATTTAGAGGTGGTAAACCAATATCAGAAGCATTAATTGCCTTTTCAATATCCTTTAAGCTGCTAGCATCATAAGGCTTAATAACTAAAGTCTTACCTTCTTGAACACTAATAGAAGCAATTTGATTAATTGGAGTTGGGCAACCATAGTAGTTAACTTCAACATGATCCAATAAATTTGGATTAGCTCTACCAGTTCTAACCTTAGTTAGATTGTTTTCTAAAGCTGCGATAGCCTTATTCATCTTTTCTTCAACGTGTTTAATTTCCATAAATTCTCCTTACTTAATGATTGTACCCACCGTTTCCATCTTAGCAGCCTTCACAATATTGTTTTCAGGTGCCATATCAAAGATAAACGCATGGATCTTGTTTTCTTTACAGATTTTAGCAGCCTCTAAATCAATTACTGCTAATTCTTTTTCAATTATATCATTAAAGCTTAACTCATCATATCTAGTTGCGCTAGGATCAATATTTGGATCAGCAGTATAAACACCATCAACACCATTCTTAGCCATTAAAATAACTTCAGCATGAATATCTTGAGCTCTTAAAGCGCTAGCTGTATCCGTAGAGAAGAATGGCTCACCAGTACCACCACCAAATACGCAAACGGTCTTCTTATCCAATAAGATATTAGCTTTTTCAGTATCATATTTTTCAACTCTTTGAACATCAATTGTAGATAAAGTCTTAGCATTCACACCAATCTTAGTTAAAGAAGCCTCAATCATTTGAGCATTAATAACAGTAGCTTCCATACCAATATAATCAGCATTTCTTCTATCTAGGCCTAGCTTTTCAAAAGTACGACCACGACAGATATTACCGCCGCCAACAACAATACCTACTTCAACGCCATCATTTACTAATTGTTTGATTTGTTCTGCAATGTTTTCAAGCACCTTTGTATCAAAAGGATTGCCTAAAGCCTCACCAGAAAGTTTTAATAAAATTCTTTTATACATGTTTTCCTCCAAAAAAAAGGACCATTAAAGGTCCTTGAAATTAATTTTTAAGCCATTTGCTTAGCAACTTCTTCAGCGAAGTTCTCTTCACGTTTCTCTAGGCCTTCACCTACAAGATACTTAACAAAGCTCTTTACAGAAGCATTTGCGCTCTTTAATACAGCAGCAACCTTTTGACCTGGATCCTTGAAGAATTCTTGGTCAACTAAGCACATTTCCTTTAAAGACTTAGAAACCTTACCGTTAATAGCTCCTTCAATAACTCTTTCTGGCTTACCAGCAAAAGTTGGGTCGTTCTTAACGATTTCAGTTTGAACAGCTCTTTCATGTTCAACTACGTCTTGAGGCATATCAGCACTTGAAACATAAGTTGGAGACATAGAAGCAATTTGCATAGCCATATCCTTAGCTAAAGCTTCATCGCCACCTTCTAATACTACAAGACATGAAATCTTACCACCCATATGGATATATGAACCAAAGATTTCGCTATCGCTCTTTTCAACTAAAGCGAATCTTCTTAAAACAATCTTTTCACCAATTGTAGCAGTAGCATCAATGAATAAATCATTTAATGTTTTACCATCTACTGGTAATGCTAAAGCTTCTTCATTTGTTGTAGCATTGCTAGCAAGAATTGTCTTACAAGCAGTATCAACAAGCTTTAAGAATTGTTCATTCTTAGCAACGAAGTCTGTTTCTGAGTTAACTTCAACAAGACAACCCTTGTTACCTTCAACTAAAACTTTAGAAAGACCTTCAGCAGCAATTCTGCTTGCCTTCTTAACTGACTTAGCGATACCTTTTTCTCTTAACCAGTCAATAGCTTTTTCCATATCGCCATCAGTAGCATTTAATGCATTCTTGCAATCAAGCATACCAGCACCAGTCTTTTCTCTTAATTCCTTAACTTGAGCAGCAGTAATAGCCATATTATTCAGCCTCCTTAGCTTCTATTGTTTCCTTCTTTTCTTCTGTAGCAGGAGCTTCACTGTTTTCAGTGTCCTTCTTGCCAATATATCTTCTTTCAGAGTTTCTATTGAAACGACCTCTGTTTTGTCCTTGTTGACGCATCTTTTCTTCGTTTCTTGCTTTTCTTCTCTTTTCAAGCTCTTCAGCATGCTTTTCTACGTTGATGATAACATCTTCCATAGTTACATCCTTTTCAGCTTCATCTTCTTGATAAGCATCTTGTAAGATACCGCCCTTTGCTTCAACGATAGCATCAGCTAATAAAGAAGTCATTAACTTGATAGCCTTAACAGCATCATCGTTAGCAGGAATTGCATAATCAACAAATGCAGGATTGCAGTTTGTATCAGCTAAACCGAATACAGGGATACCTAACTTCTTTGCTTCTAAAACAGCATTGTGATCTTCCATTGGATCGATAACAACTAATGCATCAGGAAGTTTCTTCATATCCTTGATACCTCCTAAGAAGTTTTCAAGTCTAGATGCTTCCTTACGAATTAAAGCAACTTCCTTCTTAGTATAAACATTAATAGTACCAGATGCTTCCATTTCATTGATTTCTAGAAGTCTCTTGATTCTCTTTTGAATAGTTCTGAAGTTTGTTAATGTACCACCTAACCATCTTTGGTTGATGTAGAAGCTTCCACTTCTTGTAGCTTCATCAAGAACGATTTGTTGAGCTTGCTTCTTAGTACCAACGAATAGTACCTTACCGCCATTTTCAGCAATTTCCTTTAACTTAGCATAAGCTACATCAAGACCATCTTGAGTCTTTTCTAGATTGATAATGTAAATACCATTCTTTGCAGTGTAGATGAATGGTTTACACTTTGGATCCCATCTTCTAGTTTGGTGACCTAAATGAACACCGTTTTCTAGAAGTTTACGCATTGAAACTAATTGTGACATTTTAAATATTTCCTCTCTTTCCGTTTCTCCTCCACAGTTTCGATCATCACTAAGCTTTCGCCACGGAGTAATGAATCCACTGTGTGTGTATTGCATACAAATGCCTATTTATTATATATGACAAGTTTTTTAAGTTCAATATAAAAAAGCGTTCATTTTGAACGAATTTCAAGATAAACGCTTTATTTTAGAGTTATTAGAAGTCTACTTCTGTATCGTAGTAGCAGCACTTTAATAGTTTTTCCATCTCTTCTTGAGTAGGAATTCTTGGGTTAGAACCTGTACAAGCATCGCCGATAGCTAATCTAGCGATTTCAGGAAGTCTCTCTAAGAATACTTCTTCAGGAACGAAACCTTGCTCAGTTGGATAAGAATCTGGACCATAGTTCTTAATGCAATGAGGAATATTTAATTGATCATTCATACCACGGCAGAAGTCAATTAATAACTTAACCTTTTCATCATCATTATTGCCACCTAAGTGCATGTAATCAGCGATTACACCATATCTCTTCTTAGCTGTTTCATCCTTAGCATTGAAAGCGATAACCTTAGGAAGATACATAGCATTAGCAGCACCATGGATAATATGAGCACCATAGTCAGCGAAAGCAGCACCAGTCTTATGAGCCATAGAGTGAACAATACCTAATAATGCATTAGAGAAAGCCATACCAGCTAAACATTGAGCATTATGCATATCATCTCTAGCCTTCATATCTTCATTATAAGAAGGTACTAAATCCTTTTGGATCATTTCAATTGCATGAATAGCAAGAGGATCAGTATAATCACAGTTTGCAGTTGATACATAAGCTTCAACAGCATGAGTTAGAGCATCCATACCTGTATGAGCAACTAACTTCTTAGGCATTGTTTCAGCAAGTTCAGGGTCAACGATTGCTACATCTGGTGTAATTTCAAAGTCAGCAATTGGGAACTTAACACCCTTTTGATAATCAGTGATAATTGAGAAAGCAGTAACTTCAGTAGCTGTACCAGAAGTAGAAGAAACAGCACAGAAATGAGCCTTTGTTCTTAACTTAGGTAAGCCAAATACCTTACACATATCCTCGAAAGTTGTTTCAGGATATTCATATTTAATCCACATAGCCTTAGCAGCATCAATTGGAGAACCACCACCGATCGCAACGATCCAGTCAGGTTCGAATTTAAGCATAGCATCAGCACCACGCATAACAGTTTCTACAGATGGGTCTGATTCGATACCATCGAATACTTCAACTTCCATTCCAGCTTCTTTTAAGTAGCCAATAGCTCTGTCTAAGAAACCGAATCTCTTCATTGATCCACCACCAACGCAGATCATTGCTTTCTTACCTTCGAAAGTCTTCAAAGATTCAAGAGAGCCCTTGCCATGATAAATGTCTCTAGGTAATGTAAAACGTGTCATAAAATTTCCTCCATAATTACCTTGTTAGTATATTCACTAACAACTATATAAATTATACTGCAGATTAATATTTTATTAACAACCTATTTAAAAAATTCTTCCTTATATTTTTTAACTTCACTTAAGGCATGATCCACGAAATAAGCCTTCTTATCCTTCTTATTTCCCTTAAAATCACACTTAAAAATGCCAAAGTTCGCATTCATAGGCACTAACTTATCAATCAAAGAATCACTGATATAAGAAGCCATAGCACCCATCATTGTATCTTGACCTAAATATGGACCATTTAATCCATTTAAATAGTTATACATATTTAAGGCTGCATACAAACCGCTAGCCGCTGATTCGATATAACCTTCAACGCCACTGATTTGACCAGCCACAAAAACATTAGGATACTCAATAAATTGATAATGATTATTAATTACCTTAGGTGAATTAATATAAGTGTTTCTATGCATTACACCATATCTTACAATCGATACATTCTTTAAAGCTGGAATTAATTTTAAAACTCTTAATTGCTCACCAAAAGTTAAATGCGTTTGAAAACCTACGATATTATATAAAGTATCAATCGCATTATCTTTTCTTAACTGCACTACCGCATAAGGCTTAACACCATCATGTTCCAAACCTACTGGTTTCATAGGACCAAATAATAAAGTCTTATATCCTCTTCTAGCCATCTCTTCAAATGGCATACAGCCTTCAAAATAGATCTCAGAATCAATATCATGAACATCAATCTTTTTAGCGTTTACAACTTCTCTATGGAAAATTTCAAACTCTTCACGAGTCAAAGGACAATTGATATAATCACCCTCACCCTCTTCATCATATCTTGACTTATAATAGGCGTTTGAAAAATCAATAGAATCCTTTTCTACAATTGGTGAAACCGCATCATAAAAATATAAGTAACTCTTACCAGCAAGTCTTTTAATCTCATCAGATAAAGCACCCTGACACAAAGGACCTGCCGCAATGATAGTTGGAATATTTTCATCAATATGAGTAAATTCTTCATGAATCACTTCAATATTAGGCTCATTATCAATTCTTTCAGTAATATACCTAGAGAAACCTTCTCTATCCACCGCTAAAGACTTACCAGCCTCAACTCTATTCTTATCGGCAACTTCCATGATTAAAGAATCTAGAGTACGCATTTCTTCTTTTAAAAGACCTACCGCATTATATAAATCATCACTTCTTAAAGAATTAGAACAAATAAGTTCACTATACAAATCAGTCTTAAAAGCCTCGTGCTTCTTTACAGGCTTTTGTTCATATAGTCTAACTTTCACACCAAGCCTAGCCAACTTATAAGCAGCCTCACAACCAGCTAAACCCGCTCCAACAACAATCACTTCTCTCATTTTTTCTTACTTCTAGTAGCTCTTGGCTTTTTTTCACCCTCGATATTCTCGATATATTTACACTTTGGATAAGCTGAACAGCCAATAAAATAAGTTCCATATCTTGACTTACGCTTTAATAATGGTTTACCACACTCAGGACAATCTCTTCCAACTTCCTCTGGCTTTTCCTTTTCAATCTTTTCAATATGTTTACACTCAGGATACTTAGAACATGAAATAAACTTGCCATATCTTCCTGTTCTATAAATCAAAGGAGCGCCACAATCAGGACAATCCCTTCCCACACTCTCTGTTTCAACATACTTACAAGTTGGATAATTAGAACAAGCCACAAACTTACCATAGCGGCCTTCCTTATAAACTAAGTCGCTACCACACACTGGACACTTCTCACCAGTCTTTTCATCCTCTTTCTTTTCCATCTTCTCATAGGCATTATCTACAAGAGGTTGGAACTCATCATAGAACTTTCTTAAATACTCAAGATTATTCTCCTTATTCTCAGCAATCTTATCCAAGCCATCTTCCATATTAGCAGTATATTTAACATTGATAACTGGCTTAAAGAACTCCTTAAGCTTCTCATCAGTTAAAGTACCCTGCTCGGTTGGATAGAAATACTTAGTCTTAGACTTATCAGACTCTTTCTTAAGTTCAACATAGTTACGCTTAACAATTGTTTCGATAATAGTCGCATAAGTACTAGGACGACCAACACCCTCTTCTTCTAGTGCCTTAATCAATTTAGCTTCAGTATAACGACTTGGTCCTTCAGTAAAATGTTGTTCCTTAACAGTATCCTTTAATTCAAGAACATCCCCTTCTTTTAAAGGCTTTAAGATAACATCCTTACTAGAATCATAATCCTTATAAATCTTCAAAAAACCATCAAAATCAAGCTTAGAACCACTGATTGTAAACAAATAATCACCGCTTTCAATGTTGTAAGTTACTGAATTAAATGATGCATCCTTCATTAAAGAAGCTAGGGCTCTAATATAAATAAACTTATATAACTTATATTGATCATTAGTTAAATAAGGCTTGACACTCTCTGGAGTATGATCAAGTGATGTAGGTCTAATAGCCTCGTGTGCATCCTGACTTGATTCATCATTCTTAACACGATAAAAACCCTTATATTCTTTACCATATTCATTTTCAATAAAACTATAGGCAGCACTAACAAACTCGTTAGACAAACGTGTAGAATCGGTACGCATATAAGTGATAAGACCCACCGTCTCATTTTTTAAATCAATACCCTCATATAGATTTTGAGCTAACATCATCGTCTTTTTAGCACTAAAATCTAATTTACTAGAAGCTTCTTGTTGAAGAGTTGAAGTGATAAAAGGAAGATAAGGAGCTCTTTTCTTCTTCTTTTCAACGACACTACTTACCACAAAAGGCTCTTTTAAATTAGCTACAATCTTATTAGCCTCTTCTTCATTCTTAATTTCAGCCTTCTTGCCCTTAATCTTAGCCAAAGTAGTATTGAATTCATCCTTATCCTTATTTAATAAAGCCTTGATAGTCCAATATTCTTCAGGCACAAAAGCTGCAATTTCCTTCTCACGATCGCAAATCATTCTAAGCGCAATAGATTGTACTCTACCTGCTGACTTAGATTTAATCTTCTTTTGAAGTAGTTTAGACAACTTAAAACCAATAATACGGTCAAGTATTCTTCTTGTTTCTTGTGATCTAACAAGATTCATATCAATAGTACGAGGATTTTCCATTGAATTTAAAATAGTATTCTTGGTAATTTCATTAAATACTACTCTATTTGTATCATCAACATCTAAGCCTAACTCTTGAGCTAGGTGCCAAGAAATAGCCTCTCCCTCTCTATCCGGGTCGGTCGCAAGATATACTTTATCAGCCTTTGAAACTAAAGACTTTAATTCTTTAACAGTATCCTTTTTATCCTTAGAAACCACATAAGTAGGTTTAAAATCATTTTCAACATCTACTCCTAGCCCTTCTTTACCAGTAGTAGCCAAGTCACGAATGTGACCCTTACTAGAAACAACCTTATAGTCCTTTCCTAAATATTTTTCAATCGTCTTTGATTTAGAAGGAGACTCTACAATAACTAAATTTTTCATTTTTCAATCACGCTCTCTATTTCAATAAATTACACATTCAATTATTATTTGTCAATTTATATCTTCATATTTAAGGATTTCAGCACCCTCTTGAATTAATTGATTATTAAATTTACCACTTTCATCAAAACAAGTAAAAGGTAAAACTTTAATCGTTTTCCCCAAAGTTAAAGACTCATTAACTGTCGTTAAAGTACCAGACTTATTTTTAGCCTCCATAATAAGCACTTCTTCGCCCAAAGCCGCAATAATCCTATTTCTAAAAGGAAAATGATAGGCATTAGGAGCAGTCTTAAAAGGATATTCACTAATAAGTAGGCCCTCTTGTTTTATTCTTTTATATAAATCCCTATTTTCAGCAGGATAAATATAATCAATGCCACAACCTAAAACACCAATTGTCATCTTAGCGTTTCTATGAGCGCATGCATCAATTCCCTTAGCCAAACCTGAGACAATTACTTTTTTATTCCTTACTTTTTGAACATACTTTTCAGTGGCAAATAAGGCATAATCACAAGGCCTTCTAGAGCCCACAATACTTATCTTATCTCTTTTTAATAAGCTAATGTCTCCTCTATAAAAAAGAACGAAAGGACTTTTGTTAAGATCAAATAATTCAATAGGATAAGCATCATCAAAAATAGTTATCGCATTAGGACAAAACCTTTCCTCAACATCTTCATTTTTGACAACAGCTTTTCTAATTAAGTCATAGTTGCCAGCATACTTGATTGCTAGCGAAATTAATTTATTTCTATTTTCCATACTCTATTATTGAGATGAAAAAGAAAAATTCCTACCCTCTTTTCTTTAAAGTAGGATCCTTACAAGGACCATAAGACATACGATAGATATCAAAAACCCCATATTCTCTTAATAACTCAAGGTGTCTTTTAGTAGGATAACCCTTATGCTTACGATATTCATATTCAGGATATAACTTATCATATTCATACATTATCTTGTCTCTTGTGACCTTAGCTAAAATAGAAGCTCCTGCAATTGAAATAGACTTAGCGTCACCCTTAATAATAGGAATAACTTTTTCATTATCAACAATCGGCATCGCATCAGTTAAAACATACTTCACATCATATGACAAAGCTATCTCACTCATAGCCTTTTTAGTAGCCGCATAGATATTAAGCTCATCAATTTCCTTTGGCTCAACAATCTTTATGCAATAATACAAAGCATCCTCAACAATTTGATTATATAGGATATCTCTTTTCTTCTCGCTCAACTTCTTAGAATCATTAATTAATTCGTTATTATAACCAACAGGAAAAACACAACCTGCCACAACAAGAGGCCCACACAAAGGGCCCCTACCAGCTTCATCGATTCCCATTACTAAATTATCTGTACCAAGACACAAGTTTTCATATTCATTCAATAGGCTCATATTTTTCAAAAGTAATCCTTCCAATATTGTTTTCTCTGATATCCTTTAAAAGTAAGCTATAAGCCTTATGGCGATCAACACCGCCATCACTTGTTAGCCACATCTTCTTTAAGCCTATTTCATTAATTAAATCAGCACTATTTTCATCAATCTCATAGCGCTTATTTAAAAGGCCTGGATAATTTTCTTTAATATAATTTAGACCAAAATAAACTAAAGATTCTTCATTTAAAATCTTATCGTTCATACTTCCTAATAAAGCTAATATCATCGCTTGGTTTTGGTCCTCAATTTTAGGCCATAAAACACCTGGTGTATCTAATAATTCAACATCTTCATTGATTCTAATCCATTGTAGATTCTTGGTAACACCTGGTCTATTTTCTGCCTTAGCCACCTTCTTTTTAACCACATTATTAATAAAAGTTGACTTACCAACATTAGGTATACCAACAACCATTGCCCTTAAGACCTTCTTACGAATACCTCTTTCTCTTGCCTTATCAAGTTTCGCCTTCAAGATCAATTTAACCTTATCAACTACTTTCTTAGTATTCTTTTCATTTAAAGAGTCACACAGAATAACATTCTTAAAACCATTGACCCACAATTCATTTTGTTTAGGATCTGCCTTATCAACCTTATTAAGAATGATTAATCTTTCCTTATTACTAGCCATCTCATCAAGTAAAGGATTGCCACTTGCCAAAGGCATTCTAGCATCCCTTATTTCAATGATGATATCAACCAGTTTTAACTGTTCTTCCATTTGTCTTCTGGCCTTTTCCATATGACCTGGATACCAGTTTATTGTTACCTTATTTTCATTATCCATGTTTATCACTTCCTTTTTATAAATTGTAAATTATTTGATTAGATGTGCCGAAATAACCATATCTAAGTTGTAATATAATACATTCCTAGTAATCTCTCTATTGCCCTCTTTTTCAACTAGTGCAAAATTTGCACTAGTTGAATTTTCATTCAGTTCAAGCTCAGAATATATATTTTTAATATGCTTGGTAACTACTGTTCTGTCCACATTAAATAGTTCTCCGATAGCTTTCTGTGTTAACCACAAATCACCATCTTCAAATCTAACTTGAATTCCTTTATCATGTGTTTGTCTTTCAAATATTAAGAATTCCGCACTGCTACTTCTTACGATTAAATCTTTTGTCACTTTTATCATCTCCTATATCTAAAATCTTAGTTTTCCATCAAACGGAATTACCATTAAGTTTTAATAATTTAAATCATTTTTTACTATTAAACACAAGAAAGAAAAATTCTTTATTTACGAAAGCTTATGAGTAATTTTCCATAAGTTGGTATATACCGGTTTATTGTTACCTTATTTTCATTATCCATAGTTATCACTCACTACCTTTAAATATAACATAAGTTAATAAAACAGTTGCCTAGACAACTGCATTATACTTATTTATCACATCAATTATTTCTTCTAAGTTATTCAAGAAAAAGATTCTTTCTTGTTTCTCTTTAGAAGATAAATCATAGTCAATCATCTTATTTAATAAAGCCTTTAAATCATCATAATAACCATTCAAGTTATAGACAATGCAAGGTGCATCTAAATGTTTAAGAGAAACCTTGCACATTACTTCCGCAATCTCTTCTAAAGTTCCTGTACCACCTGGAAAAGCGATAAAGGCATCGCCAAGTTCAATCATCTTAGATCTTCTAGATGGCATATCTTCGGTAATATAAAGTTTAGTAATTTCTTTATACTCCAAGCCCTGATCAATGAAGAATTGAGGTTCAACACCAATTACTTCACCACCATTTTTTAAAACATTTTCAGCTAATACACCCATTAAACCAGACTTAGAACCACCATATACAAGATTATTACCCGACTTACCAATCCAGGTTCCTAGTTCTTCACAAGCTGTTTTTAACCTCAAATCATTTCCAAAATTAGCACCTAAATATACCGTAATATTCATTTACTTTACTCCAATTCTATTAAATGGATAATATACAAAGAAATGAGTTGATTTAATCTCTTCCTTACTAAAAGCTCCATAATATCTAGAATCCTTAGAAACAGGACGATTATCTCCTAAACAGAAATATTCATTTTCACCTAAAGTTATCTCAAAATCATTAGTATAGACATCATCACTCAAGAATTCTTCTTCCACATATTCACCATTGATAAATAACATATTATTTATATAAGCGATAGTGTCATTAGGAAGCCCGATAACCCTTTTAACAAGTAATTCACTAGCCTTTGGTGAATCAATAACACAGATATCAAAGCGTTCAATGCCAAGATTTTTAGTAAGTACAAAACTAAAACCACGGTCATTGGTTTGTAGTGTTGGATACATACTAGTACCATGTACTTGTGCTGATATAAATAAAAACTTAAAACAAATAAAAACTACAATAATTGCGGTTATTCCAACTTGGAAAAAGTCTTTAATAATTTCAATAATTTTTTTACCCATACTGATATATTACATTAAAAAAGTCGCACTGGGCGACTCTTTTAATCAAATTAACGAACTTCTTTAATTCTAGCTGACTTACCAGAACGGCTTCTTAAGTAATAAAGTTTAGATCTTCTAACCTTACCAACTCTTAATACTGTAACCTTATCGATAACTGGTGAATGCATAGGGAATGTTCTTTCAACACCTACACCGCTTGATAACTTTCTAACTGTGAAAGTTTCACCGATACCACTACCTTGAACCTTAATTACAACACCTTCGAATGCTTGGATACGAGACTTGTCGCCTTCCTTAATTCTTACGTCAACTCTTACTGTCATACCAGCTTTGATTTCTGGAAGATCAGTCTTTAATTGATCCTTAGTAATTTCATTTACTAAATTTAAATTCATCTTTCTTCTCCTTTTAACATGTAATAATGTTGTTCATAATCAACACGAAAAGCGGAACAACGCTTAAGTATGATAACATAGTCAAACCCATTTAGGCAATATTTTTATATATGGTCTAGGAATTTTATGTTTCTTAGGAAGTATCTTTATATTTACATTACAGTTTAAGCAGTGAGAATAGCCACAAAGAAGTATAAGAAAACCCAACATTCTAGTGTCGGGTTTTTGTTTGCGGTTATCAAGAACCATTTCACACATTTGTTTTAAAACCAAAGATGTTAAAATGATATTTAAAATCGCTCTTTTTATAAAATGCCAAAGTATGATGTAACTAAGCCAAATACCACTAAACCAAGAAGAATAGTTGTAGGCTTAACCTTCTTACCTAACATAGCATACATAATACCAAATGCTGCTAATGGCAATAATGCAGGCATAATATCATTGAAATAGCCTTGTAATGGAGTAACCATTGAACCAATAGTTAATTCAATTGGTGTCTCGATTGCGACTTGAGCAGGAATCATTGAGCCAATTACCAACAAGCCCAAAACAGATGCAGCTTTAGTAATTGTTTCAATAAGACCACCTTCATTTAAAGTGGAGAAAAACTTAGTACCATAGCCATAACCAACTTTTAAACCATAATATCTAGATAAGAATCCTGGAACATTAATAGTTAAGAAGAATAGGATTGGTCCCATAATACTTCCATTAGCACCTAAAGATGTACCAATACCAACAGCAATAGTTAATAGTGTTCCCCAGAAGAAACTATCACCCACACCAGCAATAGGTCCCATTAATGATGTTTTAACAGAACTGATAGATGTTTCATCAAATTCTGGATTATTAACATTT
>URCJ01000033.1 GCA_900546285.1 uncultured Solobacterium sp.
TCCATTTAGCTTCTTCTTTGTTTATTTTTTCTTGTAAATCAGGTATTTCTTTATAAGTGATATTAGCTACTATGTCACCTTCAAAGCCTGATATATCTACATCTACTACATCTTCCCATTTTAGATTTGTCTCTTCTATTTTGCCTGTACTGATCGTTTTCTTGAAGATGCCAAATAAAAGCTATCCTGTTAAAGATAGGTCATCACATTATAAAAAAAGGTATTTGCATACCTTCCTTATAAAACAACATAAATAAGCCATGTTCTGTATCAAGCAATCATTTATCTCTGTTACCAGCCCGATTAGACTTCATTTTGCCCTTTCAGGTTCCCCTACCAAATTTGGGTTTCTCGCTTATGGGGTTTATCACGTTCCACTCCTTATATTTCTATAAGGCTCGTCTCTTTGACACTTTTATAGGATAGTTCCATAGTTGCCCTTAGGAACATCTCCAGCCGTCAACTTACGTTGCCTAGGCTTATTTATTAACCTAGCATAAACACTACAATCATCGCAGATTGTGCGAGCATGGACTTTCCTCTACCTATAAAGGCAGCGATTGCCTAATGTTGTTACTTACTATAAACTTCTTCTTCTAGCCTAGAAATTCTCTTTAAGATATCAACTGAACTATAAGAAGTAGTATTTGAGATATCGAAGGCCTTTTGTTTACCTTCAAGTTCAATAATCTTAGAATTCAATTTCTTAATTTGATCTTGCAAAGATGCGATTAAGTCAAGTAATTCTTGAGTATTGTCTTCGCTAATTTGATAATCTTCTAGGATTTGATCTAAAAAAGCATCCACTTCAGCTGGTGAATATCCCTTAAATTCTACACTAAATTCGTTGTTCAAAATTTGTTCTGGCGTTAAATTCAATGTTTCCATAATAAAAATCTCCATAGATATAATATCACATTGCGCACTTTTAAGACAATTAATAATAATGTATAATACTTGAGTAGTTTTATGAATTATCCCGGTGGCAAGAAAAAGAGTCAGCATACTACAAACTATTCCAATAGAGGTATGACTTTAGAAGAAGACATCAATGTCACTAACAATGACTATCTTTTAACTGATACTGCTATTATTCATAAAAAACCTACACCTATTAATATCGTAAAGGTAGATTACCCTTCACGAAACAAAGCTAAAATTACTGAAGCTTATTTCAAGCTTCCAAGCACAACAGATTATAACGGTATCTATAAGAATAAATATATTGATTTTGAAGCGAAAGAGTGTTCTTCTTTAACAAGTTTCCCCTTTTCTTCAATCCATCCACATCAAATTGAACACTTATCCAGCGTTTTAAGACATGGAGCTATTGCCTTTGTCATCATTAGAATGGTTAAGTACAACGAGGATTATTTAATAGATGCGAAAAATTTTATAGAATACTACAAAAACCGTACAAGACAGTCTTTGCCTTATACATGGATTAAAGAGAACGGTTATTTGATTACATATAATTATCAAAGACCTTGTGACTATTTGAAGATAGTAGATAAATTAATGGAGAAAACAAATGGAAAACAATACTAAACAAATTAAAAAGAATGTAAAGCCAATTAAAACTAAGAAGCCTAAAAGAAAAATGAGTAAATTAAATCTTTGGGCAACAATTATTGCGGTAATTGTTTGTATTGGATTGATTGGTGTAACAATTGGACTTATTACAGTAGCTAATATGCTAAGAACTAAACCGGAACTCGATGTTTCTAAGTTTACCAATAGTGAATCTTCTGTAATTTATGATGAAAATGGTGATATGGTAGCTGAACTTGGCGCCACAATCAGAGAAAATGTTAGTTATAACGAATTACCTCAAATTCTAGTTGACGCTTTCGTAGCTGTTGAAGATAGCCGTTTCTTTGAACATAACGGTTTTGATGTTCCTCGTTTCACAAAAGCTTTATTATCAAACATTAAAACTAGATCATTCTCTCAAGGTGGTAGTACCTTCACGATGCAACTTGTTAAAAATACTTACTTCTCAAATGATGAAGAAGGTACAACCGCAAGTAGAAAAGGTTTATCAGGTGTAGCTAGAAAGGTTCAAGAAATTGCCCTAGCTATGGAACTTGAAAAGAGTAATGAAATCAACAAGAGAACTATCTTAGAACTATATTTAAACAAGATTAACTTTGGTGGTAATCGTAATATTAGAGGTGTTCAAAAAGCTAGTGAATATTATTTTGGTAAGGATGTAAGTGAATTAAATCTTGCAGAAAGTGCAATGCTTGCAGGTATTATTAATGCTCCTAATGCTTATAACCCTTTCAACAATCTTGAATTAGCAACCGAAAGAAGAAACCAAGTTTTATATTTAATGAATTATCATGGTTATATCAGCGATGATGAATATAAACTTGCTAAAAATATTAAGGTGGAAGATTTACTAGTTGATTATTCTAAAAATAACTCAAGCGGTAGCGTTTCTCCTTATCAAGCTTATATTGATGCAGTTATTTCTGAAGTATATGAACTTACTGGCAAGGATCCGTATTCTCAAGGTATGCGTATCTACACTTGCATGAATAAGAATGTTCAACTAACAATGGACAGCATTCAAGAGGAAAGATATGAAGGAATCGAATTCCCAGATGATGAATTTGAATTAGCTTCTATCGCAATCAATAACGCAACTGGTGAAGTTGTTGGTATCCTAGGTGGTAGAAACTATGCAAGCGGTGGCTCATTACTTCTAAACCATGCTACTGAACAAAAGAAACAACCAGGTTCAGCTATCAAGCCGATTCTTGACTATGTATTGGCTTTTGAAAATCTAGGTTGGTCTACAAGCCATGTAATGGTTGATAAGCCTATTGTATACGATGGAACTTCAATCGTCATTGCGAATGCCAATGGCCAATATAGAGGTGAAGTAACTTTAAAAGACGCCTTAGGTAATTCATTAAACACAACAGCTATTCAAGCTCTTCAACAAGTAATTAATACAAAGGGAAGAGAATATGTTGTTAAGTATTTAAACGATATGGGTATCGACATTAGTCTAGAAGACTTTGATGTACAGTGCGGTATTGGTGGTAATAAGATTACAGTATCATGTGAACAATTAGCCGCTGCTCAAGGTGCTTTATTAAATCTAGGTCAATACACAAAGCCTCATACAATTAAACGTATTGAATTCTTAGATGGAACATCACCTGTTACTCCTACTTATCAAAGTAAACAAACAGTATCAAGTGAGGCAGCATATATGATGGATACCCTACTACAATCAAATGTTAGTGGTGGTTATGCAAATCTTATGCAAATATTAATCGATGATTATCCAGTATATGCTAAGACTGGTACTACCGACTGGGGAACAAGTGGCCAAGCATATGGTATCCCTACTGGTGCTATCAAGGATGCTTGGATGGTAGCTTCTACAAGCGAATATACAGTATGTACATGGATCGGTTATGAAAGAGCTCAAAAGAATAAACAGTCTTATATCACACTAAATGATTACTTATCTAATATTCAAGGTAAGACAACAAACGCTATTATTGATACAACTGTGAAAGAATATGGCAAGCCTAAGAGTTTAGAAAGACCAAGTGGTGTTGTTTCTATCTCTCATATTCTTGGTACTTATCCATATGCTGCTCCAATTGATGGAATGGATGAAAAATATGTAACTACAGGATTGATTAAGAAAGAATATGCAAAGGTTGAACCTCCTGAAAACGCTAATGTTGAACCAATGAATGGTGATCCTACCGTTACTTACAATAATGGTAAACTTGAAATCACATGGCCTAAGTATCCAGATGAAAGTGCATTGACAGTAGCTAGTGAAGACTTAGATATTTCTTTAAGAAGAAATGATGGTTCAGCTATTATTGAAGCTACTGGTAAACGTTTATTTGATTACACTTGGATTTATGGTCCAATCCAATACAAGGCTGAAATTAAAGCGAATGGTAATTCTCAAACTGTAACAAGCGATAAGGAAACTAATAGCTTTGACATTACAGCAAACCCTGGTGATACTGTAACAGTTTGTGCATACTATGGTTATGAAAAACTAAATGTATCTTCTACTCAAAAGTGTATTGATGTGAAGATCGAAGACAAAGATGTTTCACTACAAATACCAAGTACCACAAATGCTGATGATATTAAGAACTACTTAATCAGTATGGGTGTAAAAGAAGATAATATTGATATAAAGAATGAAACCGGAACTACTGAATCAGTATCTATAACCGATTCAAATGGCAAGTCTTATTCTCAAGGGGTTGGAGTAAGTGTTAAACAAAGCTATCTAGCCACTACTAAGTTCACTATTAAAGTTGTTACTAAAGCCGAAACTCCTATTGCGTTGACAAAATCAGCAGATGGCAAACAGGTAAATGCGAATGTATCGGTTGCTAAATGGGTAGTTAAAATTAAAGATAGCGTTGTAACTGAAGGATCAGATACATATACTGTTAGTGGAAATAGCATTACTATCAATAGCACTGATCGTCCAATCTCAGTTATTGCGACAGATGGTAACGGAAATGAAGCGAAAATAGAATTAAATTAGGATGTACTTAATGTACATCCTAATTTTTATTATGGGCAAAATAAAAGAAGTTCTTTTATGAACTTCTACTTTTCAGTCACAAATCCTTGAATGTCGATATCTACACTCTTACATTCAATTCCAGTCATACCTGCAATAGCTTCTTTGATTTTAGATTGAAGAAGATTACATTTCTTAACTACATCACAGCCTTGTTTAACTTTAATTAAAACTGTAACTCTTAGTTCATCATCCTTGAATGAACAAACACAATTATTCTCCTTTTTATAAGGATAAACTTCATCAATAGATTCCAAAGCTATATCTGCAATATCATTGATAGCCTTATTAGAAACTTCAATTTTTCCGTATTCATTTGTATTAATCATAATTAGATTATACCACCCTTCTTAAACCTTTAGGATACTTGTTTTTTAGCTCATTATTGCTGCACTTGCCATAAGCTAGAGGAAAACCCTTATAAGTAACCTGATAATAATGATTAGACAAGTTAACTTGTAATGATTCGCCTTTGATGAATTTATTATATTCATCATCATTTAAATCATATTTATATTTAAATTTAAGTTTATTACTACGATACAAATTATAAGCCGGCTCAAAACGATCTTTCTTTACTTCGCCTAGATAAATACCTGTTCTTACAATGCCTCTATCTAAATCAGGCATAGGCATCAAAGACAAATAATAATTATTATCATGACTATATAAATAATATTCATCGATATCGATATTATCTTTAATGAAAGATGCGACTGTTTTATTATTTACTGTTTTCTTAGGTTTATATTTCTTATTAACTAAAATCCCATCTTTTTTAAGTAAGGCCATAAACTGTCCTTCACAGTCATCTAAGAAAGACAACTTCTTACAATCACCCACAAGTTTCATATCCTTGTACTTGTTTAAAAAATTATTTACCTGATCTTCATCTTCCTCAAACGCAAAAGTACAAGTAGAATAGACTAGTTGGCCACCCTCATTCAACAATTTATAGGCATCATCCAAAAGTTTCTTTTGAACTTCTGCAATCGATAATATATTGGCAGTTGAATAAGTATCCAGGATCTCGGGATACTTTCTAATCATCCCTTCACCAGAACATGGAGCATCTAAGATAACCAAATCAAATAGACCTTCAAACTTATCAGCTAGATATTCAGGTTTTAGATTAGTGATTAAACAATTCTCAAAACCCATTCTTTCTAAATTATTAGATAAAATACTAGCCCTTTTATTTGAAACATCATTACTGATAAATAAAACATCATCATTAAGTTTATTTAAGGCATTAATACTCTTACCGCCAGGTGCCGCGCATAAGTCGATTGCTGTTTTTATGTTTGTAGGATCAAACAAGGTAGAAGGCATAGAAGATTCGTTATCCTGAGGATAAATCAAGCCTAATTCATAGGCCTTTGACTTGCCGATTGATTCTTCATTACTCTTAAAAGACTTTGGATTTAGTTCAAAAGGACTATAGTCAAAATCAACTAGACTTAATATAGTTTCTTTATTTGCCTTTTTTTCATTAAGAAAGAAGCCAGATGTAGGCTTATCGTCAATAAGCTTGATAAATTCATCTGCCCTATCTTTAAAATATAATTTCGCTCTTTCAATAAATAATTCTCTATTTTTTGTATTCATAACCAAGTAATTTATTCACAAAATTATAATTCTTCTTTTCTAATTCTTTTCTAATTCGAGAACTAGAAATCTTCTTACCATAATAACGATATTCAGGAATAACTATTAAATTAACTCCATCTTTCTTTAAAGTATCAATATTTCCTTGACCCTTATAACCATAGGTAAAGTCAAAACCACATATAAGCGTATCGATATTTAATTTATCTAAGATCTCTTCTTTAAATTCTAAAGGAGACTTATTCATTACCTTTTCATCAAAATGAATAATTAATACTTCTTCAATACCAAATCTTTCAAATAACTTAATTCTTTCATCTAATGTTGTTAGTAACATATGTCCATCACCAAAGATTTCAATTGGATCTGGGTCAAAAGTTATAACCATCGGCTTTAAATTCTTTTCCTTCGCTAATTTAACCGTTTTATTAATTAATTCTTGATGACCTCTATGAACCCCATCAAAACAGCCAATACAAGCGATATTAGGAGATATTTGAACATTATCCTTAAAATAATGCATGAGAATCATAAAAGTCCTCTAACGCAACGATAAACACCATTTTCCTTACGGTAAATAGCTAAAGTCGTATTATCACCATCAACACATAAGATTTCATTAGCTTCACTATTGTACTTAAGTGGTTTACCATCCTTAATAGCCCTAGCGTCCCCCGCAACATAGACTTCATAATACTTAGACAATACTTCATAAATAGAATGTGCATGATAATTGCCATTTAAAACTTCTTCCAAAGTATCCGCCTCATCTAATGAAATATCATCAATGGCCGTTCTTCTTAAATCACTTAGGGTACCAATAACCCCTAATTTCTTTAAAATATCTTGAACCAAAGTTCTAATATAAGTACCACTACTTACCTTACAACTAATAGTAAATGTATTATCAGCCACATCTAATAATTCAATAGAAAAAACCTCAATAGGACGTGGCTTTAGTTCTACTGTTTCATTCTTGCGCATATATTCATACAGCTTCTTACCATTAACCTTAATAGCTGATGCCATAGGAGGAATTTGTTCAGATTTACCAATAAAGGATTTAATTGTCTCAACAATTAATTCAAAACTAGGCATAACCTCTTCTTTTTCCTCTAAGACATTACCATCAATATCCTCGCTATCAGTTCTAATACCTAACTTAACAGTTGCGATATATTCTTTATTAGCACTCACAAGAAATTGATTAGTCTTAGAAGCACCATCAATTAAACAAACCATCAAACCTGTCGCATTAGGATCAAGGGTTCCAGTATGACCAATTTTCTTTGTATTAAATACTTTTCTAAGTTTAAAGCACAAATCAAAGGAAGTAATCCCCTTGGGCTTATCGATATATAAAATTTTAGACATGTAACAATTATACCTTTATAATTGAATAAGTGAAAAGAGTATATCTAGAAATAACTAACGCTTGTAATCTTAATTGTTCCTTTTGTACTAACAAAAAAGGAACAACTTTTATGAGTCTAGATGATATTGATAATTATCTTAATCAAATAAAAGAATTTAGCAATTACATCTACTTGCATGTACTAGGTGAACCCTTACTTCACCCAAATTTTGATCAAATATTGAAACTCTTAGATGAAAAAGACTTTAACCTACAATTAGTTACCAACGGTATTTTATTAAATAAATATCCTAATTTATTAAGCCATAAATGCTTAAGAAAATTATCTATCTCATTACATTCAATCAACAACATTGATGTAAGTGATGATTATTTTGATTATATTCTTAAGTTAATTAAAAATAATAACGATAAGATTATCGAACTTAGATTCTATGATTTGAATAATTTGGATGATAAGTTGACCGAATTCTTAAATGGGCTCGAATCTTTATATGGACTCGAATCAACTAAAAAAAATCAATCATACAAAATCAAAGATAAGGTCTACATTTACCACCAGGAGATGTTTAATTGGCCCAATATCAATGATACCTATATTGGTGAAAATGGCCTTTGTCATGGCTTAAAAGACCAAATAGCGATATTACACGATGGAAGTGTAACCGCATGTTGCCTAGATTCTTGTGGCATAAATAAAATCGGCGATTTAAACACCGATTCATTAAAAGAAATATTAGATAGCCCCTTATATAAAGAAGCACTTATTGCGTTAAATAATAAGAAACTATTATTGCCCTTATGTAAACACTGTACCTATCGCTTAAGATTTAATAAGTAACAACGATTCAAGACAATAGCACTAAGTGAAGACAAAGAAATAGAATCTAATCCCTTATGTTTTAAATAATAAGAAGTTTTAAACATATCATCTAAGTCTGTATAATTTTGAGGAATGATAATACTATAAGGTACCTTTAATTTCAAATCATTTAATTCAATAGTCCCATTACCACAGAAAGGATATAAGTTATACTTATAATCTTTATAATAATCTTCCAAAGAAGAATATTCCTTAATATTCAAATGGAAAATAGAACCCATACTAGCCCTAATAACCTTAGGATCATAATAATCAACACTAGAATTAATTAAGACAATATTATGAAAGTCAAAAGAAACAGCACTTCTAAAAATAGTACCCAATTCTCCAGGATTAGAAAAATTATATAAGACAATATGCCCATTGGTTCCTAATTCATGGACATACTTCTTAAAAAAACCAATCCCATAACAATTTTCTTTAACAGACAACTTGTTAATCACATTATCATCCTCAATAATAGGTATATTTAGATTCTCACACAAAGAAACTAGTTTATTAAATTGTTCATTATTAATTGCCTTCTTAGACACATAGACCTTCTCCATATATTGAGGAATCTTATTTAATGCCTCAATCGTTAAAGAAATACCTAAGATATAAGAATAGCTATCACTACTTTGATATTTTTCCATAAATAAATTGTTACCTATTTGAAGTATTATTTCAAGCTTATTCAAAGAATTCGATATAATTATAGAAAGGAGATTTTTTCATATGGAAATCACAAACGACATCAAATACATAGGTGTGAACGACCACAAAATTGATTTATTCGAAGGACAATACAAGGTACCTAATGGTATCTCATACAATTCTTATGTAATCTTAGATAATAAGATTGCCATTATGGACACAGTAGACAAAAACTTTAGCGACGAATGGTTCAACAACTTAAAGAACGTCTTAGGCGATAAGAAACCAGACTACTTAATCATTCAACACATGGAGCCTGACCACAGTGCTAGTATTCTATACTTACTAGACAAGTACCCAGATACTATCGTCGTATCAAGTGATAAAGCATTCAAGATGATGAATAACTTCTTTAATAAAAGTTTTGAAGAAAATAGAATAGTCATCAAAGAAGGAGATTCTTTGGACTTAGGCAAACATAAGTTACACTTTGTAGCTGCGCCAATGGTACACTGGCCTGAAGTAATGGTAACTTATGATGAAACCGATAAAGTCTTATTCTCAGCTGATGGCTTTGGTAAATTTGGTGCCTTGGATACTAAAGAAGATTGGGAAAATGAAGCTAGAAGATATTATATTGGTATCGTAGGAAAATATGGTAAACAAGTAGCTAACCTTTTGGAAAAAGCTTCTACATTAGACATCGAAAAGATTTGCCCACTACATGGCCCTGTATTAAAAGATAATCTTTCTTATTATTTAGGACTATACAATACTTGGGCAAACTACGATTATAAGGAAGATGGTATCTTAGTATGTTACACATCCATATATGGTCATACCAAGAAAGCTGTTGACTTGTTGGTTGAAAAGTTAAAGAAACATGGCGCAAACGTTAAAACATATGACTTAGCAAGATGCGATATGTCTTATGCAGTAAGTGATGCCTTCAACTATAATAAGATTATTCTTGCTACTACAACATATAATGCCGATATCTTCCCTTTTATGAGAGAATTTATCGAACATTTAACTGAAAGAAACTTTTCAAATAAGACCATTGGTTTAATGGAAAATGGATCTTGGGCTCCCATGGCCAATAGAATCATGGAAGCTATGTTTGAAAAATCTAAAAATATCAATATTTTAAGTCAAAAAGTAAGTATTACCTCTGCCTTAAATGAAACTTCTATTAAACAAATAGACGACATGGTAAATGTATTGTGTCAAGATAAATTAGCCTTAAGCAATGAAGAAAAAGACTATTCAGCATTAAATAAAATTGGTTATGGATTATATGTCATCACAAGTAACGATGGCAAAAAAGATAATGGTTTAATCGTAAATACCGTATCTCAATTAACGGTAGAACCAAATAGAATAATGGTTAATATCAATAAAGCTAACTATTCTTTTGATGTGATTAAAAAAACAGGTAAGATGAATGTTAACTGTTTAGATATCAATACCCCATTCTCTTTGATTAAACTATTTGGCTTTAATAGCGGTAAGACGGTTGATAAGTTTAAAGATTATACTGATGTCACAAGATGTGAAAATGGCTTATTACGCTTAAACAAACACATTAATGCTTACTTCTCTTTAATAGTTAAAGACTATGTAGATTTAGGAACTCATGGCATGTTTATTTGTGAAATAAGTGATGCGAAGACCTTGAGTGATAATGAATCATTAACTTATGATTATTACTATAAACATATAAAGCCTAGTGTTAATACTGAAGGCAAAAAAGGATGGGTATGTAAGGTATGTGGTTATATCTACGAGGGAGAAGAGCTACCACCTGACTTTATTTGTCCATTATGTAAGCATGGTGTCGCTGATTTTGAAAAACTTTAGACGATGAAGACAACTTCATCGTTTTTATTTGTTTATCTAATATATAATAGTGAACATGAGAAAAATAGGATTTGATAACGAAAAGTACATTAAATTACAATCTGAGAGTATTTACGAAAGAGTAAAAAAATTCAATCGACTATATATTGAATTTGGTGGCAAACTATTCGATGACTATCACGCATCTAGAGTATTGCCAGGCTTTATGCCAGATACTAAGATCAAAATGCTTCTAAATATTAAAGATAGAGCTGAAATGATTTTAGTAATCAATGCCAACGATATTGAAAAACACAAGATGCGTAGCGATATAGGTATTACCTATAGCCAAGACTTATTTAGACTAATCGATGCCTTCAAGGTGGCCGAATTAGCTATTGGCGGTGTTGTTATTACACAATATGCGAAACAAAGTGAAGCTACTAAATTAAGAAAGAAATTAGAGAAATCAGGAATTAAATGTGCTTATCACTATAAAATAGAAAACTATCCAAATGACATTGACAGGATTTTATCTAAAGATGGCTTTGGCAAGAATGAATATTTAGAGACTAACAAGGAAATCGTGGTTGTCACAGCTCCAGGACCTGGCAGCGGTAAGATGGCAGTTGCCCTTTCTCAAATTTACCATGATAATCTTCATGATATTAAGTCTGGTTATGCTAAGTTTGAAACCTTCCCTGTTTGGAACTTACCTTTAAACCATCCGGTTAATTTGGCTTATGAAGCTGCTACAGCTAATTTAAGCGATGTAAACATGATTGACCCTTTCCACTTACAAGAATATGGCAAGGTGGCAATCAATTATAACCGTGATGTTGAAGCCTTCCCAGTATTAAATAACCTATTAACTAAGGTAATCGGTGAATGCATCTATAAATCACCTACTGACATGGGCGTTAATATGGTCGGTTCTTGTATCAGTGATGATGAAGCATGTAGAGAAGCAAGCAATCAAGAAATTATTAGAAGATGTTACCAAGCTCAAGTTGATTATGTTCATGATAAAATCGATGAAAACGTCATCAATAAGCTAGAAAATATCTTAACTAAATCTAATATTTCTAAAGATGATAGAAAAGTAGCTGTGGTTGCCAATGAATTAGCTAAAAAGACTGGTGAACCAGTTACAGCTATTGAATTGGTTGATGGAACTATCGTTACAGGTAAGACAAGTAAGTTAATGGGCGCTAGTAGTGCTGCCTTATTAAATGCTGCTAAGATTGCGGCTGGTCTACCCGACATTGAATTGTTCTCACCTAAAATTATTGAACCAATTCAAGAATTAAAGACTCAATATTTAAACGGTAATAATCCTCGTTTACATACAGACGAAGTGTTGATTGCCCTAGCGATTGGTTCTCAAACTTCATATTCATGCCAAAGAGCGATGATTGGTTTAAGTAATTTAAAATATGCCGAAGTACATTCAACTGTAATCTTGAGTGAAGTTGATACAAACACATTTAAAAAATTGGGCATGAATGTAACCATGAACCCCATTTATCAAACTAAGAAGCTTTATCACAAAGGTCGTTAAACGGACAATTTATACAGTCTGGTTTAATAGCCTTACATTTATATCTACCAAAAAATATGAACTGATGGTGTAATTTCCCCCACAATGGTTTAGGGAAATAGGCCATCAGTTTTTCTTCTATTTTCTTCACATCATCATCTTTGTTTGCTATACCAAGTCTTTTAGAAACCCTAGAAACATGGGTGTCTACCGCAAAAGCAGGCACACCAAAACAATTATTCAAGACAATATTAGCACTCTTATGCCCTACACCACTTAATGATTCTAGGACTTTGCGATCATTTATTACTTCGCCATTATATTTATCAACTAAAACTTTTGACAAGTTAATAATATTCTTAGCCTTGTTGTGATATAGACCTAGAGGTTTAATGATTTCTTCTACATCATTCAAGTTAGCACAAGCCAAACTAAAAGCATCAGGATACTTATCAAATAAAACTTTAGTAACTTTATTTACCTTTATATCGGTTGTTTGAGCACTCAAAACAACCGCAATTAAAAGTTCAAAGTTACTTCGATAATTTAATTCACAATGAGCATCCGGATATAATACATCCAAAGATTTAATAATATAATCAGCCTTTATCATTTCTTAATATCGTCTCTACATAGGCCAAGTTATACTTACGATAAGCACAAGCCATTCTAATCGCATCCAAAATAGCATCCTCACTATAGTTTTCCAATAATTCAGCTGTCTTCATCTTATCAATTGGTGTTAGAGGTCTACTTAGAAAAGTCTCAACAGCATCATAGATATCATTATTTTCAACTTCATCATATTTAACTATATCAAAATCAAAAACACCATCTATGTCGTAACAAATCCCCTTTTCATTGATATCTATACGTAAATACCCTTTGCCACTTAAAGAAGCTAAAGCTTTATCTAAATCATTTGGACTAACTTGTAATTTTTCACATAAAAAATCTAAGCTTATTTCTTTATTGTGTTCCTGACAAAAATTAATTACCAATAACACTAAAAATTCTAAATGACTAACATTTAGTTTATCCATATTATCAAGTAACCATGCGTTACGATCAAAATAAGCTTCCTTATATATTTTCATTACTTGGTACCAATAAATAAAATCTTTTCATCTTCAATGAAATCCATCACCACTTCAGATTCGAGCCCAACATTCTCTAATTTATTTTTTACATCATCTACCTCAAAAACATTTTGAGTATGTTGTTCCTGAATCATCCCCTCTGGTGTATAGAAAGTAAAATGTTCATTCACTGTTCTATCAAAAGTGTCTGAATTAATAGTCCATTGATAATAAACATTTTCATCAATTTGACCTTCTTCGATATATTCTTCATCAAACTCTTTTAAACGTTTAGGATTGTGCATATCAAAGATAAAACGACCGCCATCATTTAAGTGTTTATATACACTTTTAAACATTTGTTCTAGTTCTTCTTCATATAAATAATTGATTGAATCGCAAACACAAAGAATTAAATCATACTTCTTATGTAAATCAAAATCAATCATATTTAAGATTAAATATTCGCCATCAAAATTATTTGTGGCAACCTCTTTCATTTCTTTAGAAATATCTGAAGCAGTCACTTCTTTTCCTTGTTTCTTTAAAATACCAGCTAATACACCTGAACCAGATGCTAATTCTAAAACAGTATGATAATCCTTGGCATTGATGTATTCTAGCCAAAAATCGAAGGCATCTTCATCACCTAATAGATAATCATAATATTTAGCTAAGTATTCATATTCTTTTACTTCTTTATTAGATCCTTCCATAAACCCTCTAAATTATACTTCTCACGTTCACCATCAAAGAATAAGTGAACAACTACACTACCTGCATCAAATAAGTACCACTTACTTTCAGCATCATTATAACTATTACGATAAGAAACACCTTCTTCATCACAAAGATCTTCTAAATAAGAAATAGTAGCCTTAGCCATACGACCATTTCTAGCCGTACCAATCACAAAATAATCAAGATAAGGACTATTATCCTTAAAATCAATTACAGTGATATCTTCTATTTGTTTCTCATCTAACAATGCGACAATTTTATCCTTTAATTCCATTATTCTTAGCTTCTTCCCACTTTTCTTTTAAAGTTTTTATTGCCTTCTTTAAATCATATTTGGCAATCTCAACAACCTCATCATCAATATGACGATTCTCTTCTCTTTTATCTGCTACATACAAAATCAGTGACAACTTATCATTAGAGTTACAAATTGTATGATTATAGATAGCATTCAAAACATCACCATCATGGAGATGAAACTTCTCCTTTAAGTAATACTTACAAGTAAAAGAATGTTTAACCTTTTCAGGATAATTAAGCTTATCAGGATCATAATATCTCAAATATTCATCTTGTTGTTCATTTGATAGTTCCTTAGTCAAATCATGAAACAAACCAGCCATATAGGCCTTATTTGGATCAATATTGTGATAACAAGCTAATTCTTTAGCAAGCTTAGCCACCCCTAAAGTATGGATATATCTATATTCTGATAAATTGGTCTTTACCAAATCTTCTAAAACCTCAAAATCATTTAAGATATACTTCCTTTGTTTACTGGTTAATTTATAGAAATCGTCTATTTGCTTACTCATGGTAATACAATCTTATGTTCCTTACTTCTTCTATAGAAAATCAATGTACGACCAATACATTGAACTAGTTCGCACTTACAAGTTGAACATACATCGATTTCTATCTCATTAATACTTGTGTCACAGCTTTTTAACACTGAGACTTTCACTAGTTCATTAGCCTTTAAATAATCGCTAATTCCACTTAAAAGATTATCGCTTAGACCTTCTTTACCAATTTGGAAAGTACTATTTAAATCATTCGCTAATGCTCTTAAATATCTTTTTTGTTTACCACTTAACATTATAAATTAACCTCACTTGTATATATTTTTATTTTATCATTAACATTCACTACAACTTTACCAGATCCCTTTACTTTAATTAGACCTAGTCCCTTTAAGTAAAATAACTTAATGCCATCTAAATCAAATTCATTTGCCTTTAAAGGTAAAAGTCTTAGTGGATCTTTTATGCAATTATTCTTGAAATAACGTTCACTATTCTCTAACTTTGTTCTATGAATTATTAGGTTATTTTCGACCATAAATTCAATTGATGCGTTCCCCTTAGGTATGACATCAATTTTCAATAACCCATTAATCACATAAGATTGATTCTCATATAATTGGAAAATTTGTCTTTTAATAGTCTTTAAAGGTAATAACTTCTTGATATTCTTATTATCTAAATGTGATAAGAAAGATTCATCATCAATCAAACCAGCAGTATCGATAAATAGGTAATCCTTATAAGTAATCTCATTAACCTTTAAAGTAGTACCTGGATAAATAGAAGTAGTAAGCTCTTGATTCTCGATTAACTTATTAATCAAACTAGACTTACCTACATTAGCTCTACCTGCAAATACAACCTTAGACATACCGCTTTCTTCTAAGATTTCAAAGAATAAATCATTGAAAGTAGTATCATTCTTATAAGTTAATAGACAGTTGATGTTGTTACACTTCTTTAAGACATCAAGATATAAGTCGCTTATCTTATTATCGTTGATGTTTTTAGGTAATAAGTCAATCTTATTGATAATCAACAATAATTTCTTATCCTTAAAAGTATCTAATAGATAATCTTGATTTAAAAACAAAGCATCAAAAGCATCCACAATCAACACAAATAAAGCATCGTTGATATTCTTATAGCTTTCGATAATATCATCATTAGAAGTGAACTTTTTACTTACCTTAGAAGTATCTCCATAGTGAGTCAAACGAAAACATCTTTGACAATAATCAAAGTCTTCACCAGGTGCATAACCTAGCATACTTTTGTGTTCATACTGGAGAATCTCTCCACAACCTTTACACTTTTTCATGCAGAATATGTTTAAATATAAACCTTTCTATTTTTCTATTAATCTTAGTCGTAAAACTATCAACTTCACTGATTGGTTTTACATAAATCGCATAAATTCCTGTCAACTTGCCACATAAGACATCAGTCAATAATTGATCACCCATGATAAACACTTTAGACTTATCTAAATGGTGTTTTCTAATCAAGGCATTAGCCTTAAAAGGTAGTGGTTTAAATGCCCAACAGATATATTCACAATCAATTGAACCAGCAACCTCTTTTACTCTTTCATCGGTATTATTAGATACCACAATCACATGAAAACCATTATCCTTAAGCATTTGAACAAAGGCCTTGGCCTTGGCATCAGGAATCTTCACAAAATATGGAGTGATAGTATTATCAACATCCAAAAAGACAGTATCAAAGCCCCTATTTTTTAGGTCTTCAATATCTAAATCATCATACTTTTTAATCAATAAATCTGGTCTAAAAATACTCATACTAATCAAATAAATCCGTTTGTGTATACTCTTTGTTTTCCTCATCATTTTTATAGTAAGATTCAGGAATCATCACCATATCCACAACAGGAATATCACTCATATCATCTTTTATGAAAGGAAGCACTTCCCCAACACTTGAGAAAGTTGCATCAAGCCCCATAAAAGGAATACTAGAAGCCGGCAATATTGTCATCTTCTCATCATTATAGATAAGAGATGTATCACTAGCGATTGTCTTAACACCAATAATACTAGAAGGATTAGTCTTTGTCTGTTTAAACAAACGATTACCCTTGGCATTACGACTTGTAAAATCTAAATCAGCAAAATGAATTCGCTTATAGCCCTTATTAGAACATATTAACAGTTCACTAGGACCACTATGTTCAATTGCTACACCAGCTAACTCATCATTTTTAACATTGATACCACCAACGCCCATTGCACGAGGAGCGATATCACTTAACATTTCTAAAGAATAACGATTATAGTTTCCACTTCTAGAAACAGCAATCACATTATCATTTTCATAAGCGATATTGACACTTACTAGTTCATCATTTTCTTTTAATTTAATAGCTGGAATAGCCTTAGAGAATCTAGATATATCAAACTTAGGTATTGAAGTTTTCTTAATCATACCATTTTTAGTAGCTAAAACTACAAAGGCATAAGTATCAAAACTCTTAACAATTAAGGCTCCTACTACCTTCTCATTTCCTTCTAGCTTAACATAAGTAGAAACATGCTTACCGATATCCTTATATTTGCATTCTTGTAACTTATAAACCGGAATATATAAGTAATTACCCTTGTTTGTAAATACTAATAAGGTATCTAATGTTTCACAAGCACTGATGCCTAATAAAACATCACTTTCTTTAGTAAATGGTAAACTATTCAAATTTGCATCAAAAGTACGCTTAGAGAATCTTTTTACATAACCATCTCTTGTCAAAGATATATAACAAGATTCATTTGGTACCATTGCCAATTTATCAATAACTAAGTCAGAAACTTCATTTTCAATCTTAGTCTTTCTAGGAGTAATATTATCAAGATTAACTTGTTTTAACTCTTTAGTTAAAACAGACTTTAAGATTTCTTTAGAACTAATAATTGATTCAAGCTCTGAAATTTCTCTAATTAAAGTAGAACATTCTTCCTTTAAAGTCACAATATCGGTATTTGATAAACGATATAATCTTAAATTGACAATAGCCTCAGCCTGTTCTTCTGTAAATAAGAAGTTATTCATAAGATTAATCTTAGAATCTTGTTTATCATTAGATCTTCTAATTGTCTCTATAACGCTATCTAAGATAGATACAGCCTTAATCAAACCATCAATGACATGAAGTCTAGCCTTCTTTTTATCTCTTAAATAAACAGAACGATTTAAGACTACTTGTTTTCTAAAATCTATAAAGGCATCTAAAGCATCCGGTAAAGATAATAAAGTAGGACGATGATTAACAATAGCGATATTATTGTAAGAATAGTTGATTTGTAAATCAGTATTCTTATATAGATAATTTAGAATCATCTCGCTATTAGCGTCTTTTTTAAGTTCAATGACAATCTTTAAACCATCACGACCACTTTCATCTCTTACTTCACTAATGCCTTCAATATCTTTATTAATCGCAATATCGTTAATCTTCTTTACAAGATTACATTTAATTACTTCATATGGTATTTCAGTAACTACGATTGAATCATTAGTCTTGCCCTTAAGCACTTCGCACTTACTTCTTAAAACAACCTTACCTCTACCCGTTTTAAAGACTTCTTTGATGTTATCTAGTCCTTGTACTATGCCACCAGTTGGGAAGTCGGGTCCTTTGACAAAGACCATTAAATCTTCAACACTACATTCAGGATTGTTTAAACGGTAAATAGTCGCATCCACGATTTCATTTAAGTTATGTGGTGCCATATTGGTCGCATAACCTGAGGCAATACCTGTGGAACCATTAACTAATAGTAATGGGTAACTAGCAGGTAAAACCGTTGGCTCAAGAGTTGAGTCATCGTAGTTATTAGTCATCGTAACGGTATCTTTATCGATATCGTTTAATAACTTTTCAGCATTCTTATCTAGTCTTACTTCGGTATAACGATAAGCAGCTGGTGGGTCATCATCGATAGAGCCATTGTTACCATGCATATCAATTAAAGTTAGATTATTCTTCCAGTCTTGAGACAATCTAACCATAGCTTCATAAATACTAGAGTCACCATGTGGATGGAAAATACCCATAACCTGACCGACAGCCTTTGCAGACTTACGATGAGGCTTAATGCTAGTGTTGCCATCCATATACATAGAATAAAGAATTCTTCTTTGTACCGGCTTTAAACCATCTCTAGCATCAGGTAAAGCTCTTTCTTGAATGATATATTTTGAATAAGCACCAAATCTTAAAGACATGATGTCATCTAAAGATTCAGTAACATTCTTTTCAATTATTTCTTTAGTCTTCTTAGCCATGTCTTTCCACCTTATAATTTTCTTCTAAAGTAAAGTCAATATTTTCTTCAATCCACTTTCTTCTAAGTTCTGGCTTATTACCCATTAAAATAGAAATCTTACGTTCACAAATAGCTGCATCCTCAATATTTACTTTAATCAAAGTACGCTTTTCAGGATCCATAGTCGTATCCCATAATTGATCAGCATCCATTTCACCAAGACCCTTATATCTTTGGATATCACCCTTAATTGTATGACTTGCACGATATTTATTTAATTCATCATCAGAGAACAAATAATCCATACCCTCTTTAGTCTTAACACCATATAAAGGAGGCATAGCTACATATACATGTCCCTTTTCAATTAATTCTCTCATAAAGCGATAGAAGAAAGTTAATAATAATACTTGAATATGAGCGCCATCGGTATCGGCATCGGTCATGATAATTACCTTATCATAATGAATATCTTCAACATCAAAGTGGGCGCCAACACCAGCACCTAAACAGTGAACTATCGTATTTAATTCTTCATTCTTTTCAATATCTATTAAAGATGCTTTTTCAGTATTTAAAACCTTACCTCTTAAAGGTAAAATAGCTTGATACTTAGAATCACGGCATTTCTTAGCACTACCACCGGCAGAATCACCTTCGACCAAAAATAATTCTAATCTTTTATAATCCTTGCTTTGAGCAGGAGCTAACTTGCCACTTAAGACTTCTTTCGCCTTAGATGAAGACTTCTTGCCAGCTCTTGCCTCATCTTTAGCTTTTCTAGCTGCATCACGAGCATAAGCAGCACGTTGAATCTTCTTGATTAAAGATGTAGCTAAGTCCTTATTTTCAACTAAAAAGTACATCAAGTGTTCACTTACCACATTATCAACTGCAGTCTTAGCAATCGGTGTACCAAGTTTCCCTTTTGTCTGTCCTTCAAATTGTAATAAGTCTTCTGGAATAGTAACAACAATAATGCTAGTTAAGCCTTCTCTTACATCGCTACCTTCAAAGTTTTTATCTTTTTCCTTCAATAGACCATTATTTCTCGCATAATCGTTAATAGTCTTAGTAAAAGCTGTCTTATAGCCTACTTCATGAGTACCGCCATCTTTGGTTCTTACAAGGTTTACATAAGAAAAAGTATTTTCTTGGTAACCATCAGTATATTGGAAAGCACACTTAATGTTGATACCATTACTTTCTCCTGAAAAGATTACAGGTTCATGCAAAACATCCTTATCTTCATGAAGATAGTTCATGAAGGCTAATAGACCATTCTCATAGTGGAATTCACTTTCTTCATTGTGAATATAGTCTTTAACTGTAATCTTAACGCCTTCTAACAAGAAAGCTTCTTCTTGAGCTCTTTCACAAATTGTATTGAAGTTAAAAGTAGTTGTTGAAAAGATTGTATCATCAGGCATAAAAGTAACCTTAGAACCAGTCTTATTAGTAGTTCCAAGTTCTTCTAATTTACCAATTTTCTTACCACCATTTTCAAAGCGCATGCGATATCTTTTCTTATCACGACATACTTCTACTTCGCACCATTTACTTAGCGCATTAACAACACTGGCACCTACACCATGTAGACCACCAGCTGTCTTATAACCGCCTTCGTTTGAGAACTTACCACCAGCATGTAGTACGGTAAAGATTACTTCTAGAGTGTTTTTACCAGACTTATGTTTGCCAATTGGCATACCACGTCCAAAGTCAGTTACACTACAAGAACCATCCTTATTTAGTTCAATAATGATTTCTTTGCCAAAGCCATTTAAAGCTTCATCGATTGCGTTATCGACGATTTCCCATACTAAATGATGTAGTCCTCTGTTATCGACAGAACCAATATACATGCCAGGTCTTTTTCTTACGGCATCTAGTCCTTCTAATATTTCTATACTGTTATCATCATAATTATTATTCATACCAGTCAATTATACCAAAAGTTTTGTTATAATTTTTTTATGAAAACTATTATATTGATTTTGTGGCTGATTGTTGGGTATCTTGTTGGTTCTATTCCCTGGGCCCTTATTATTGGTAAAGTATTTTACGGTGTAGATATTAGAACTAAGGGTTCTGGTAATCTAGGTGGAACCAATGCAGGTAGAGTATTAGGCAAAAAAGCTGGTATTTCAGTTATTATTCTAGATGCCTTAAAAGCATTTATTGTGATGGTGATTGTAAATAAGATTTCGCCAGTTTATGCTAGATATGCAGGACTTGCAGTATGTATAGGACACTGTTTCCCGGTCTTTGCCCAATTTAGAGGTGGCAAAGCAGTAGCATGTGCTATGGGTTATATCTTAGGTATTGCCTTATTTATAACACATGATTTTATCTTTACATTCTTATATCCAGTCTTAGTATTTGTTATCGTATTGTGTCTAACTAAATATATGTCACTAGCTTCTATGTCGGCACTAACAATGGCAACTATCATGGGCTTTCTTACATATAAAGATAACTCATTAGCGACTCTAGTATTACTTCTTACATTATTTGTAATATTTATGCATAGAGCTAATATCAAAAGATTAATTCAAGGAAAAGAAAATAAAGTTTCATTTATCAAGTAGGATTAAATCCTACTTTTCTTTTGGGTGGTGTGATTTATGTACACCCTTTTTCTTACAATTAAGACAGTTAGAAAAGGAGCGTATAAATGAATTTATTAAAAACAATTTTAAATTATCTTAAGTGTTTACTTAAGAAAAGAAAACCATCATTAACTGAATTGGTTCCGCAATTAAAAGGCATTGATCATGATGAATTATTCAAAGAAATAAGAGCTGGTGATATAGTGTTTGGGGTTACAAAATGCGATAATCTAGAAAAAATAGAAGAAAGTCATCGTATTCGTCCTTTTATAGTTGCAAAGAAAAAAGGCAATAGTGTTTATGCATATTCAGGTACAAGTAAGAAAAATAATTATAATCATTATTACTTGCTAAATAAAGATAATTACAACTTTACAAAAGATACTTACTTTAATCTAAATAATTGCTACGAAATAGATAAGGATGAAATTCTTTATATAGTAGATAGTCTTAAGACGAATCATTTGAATAAAATAAATTCTAGATTAAAAACTAAAGGACAGCTTCTAATAGATTGTGCTCATTTTTTCCAAGAAGGAAACATCATTAAGGATGACCATAATTTGTTTTATATTCATGAATTTGATTCAAAGAATAATAAGGCAATAATTTATAAACTACTTGAAGATAAAGACGGCGAAATCAAGTTAAATCGTAATAGATATCGTTTGTGTAACAAACATATTGAAACTTTCTTAAATAATGCATATCACATTGTTTCAGAGAAGAAATACTCAACGGAAATAAAAACTAGAAACAATAATAAGAAAGAATCTACTTTTAAAAATCATTATTTTAGATTTAATGTAGGTCAAAAATTCTATTGTGGTTTTAATAATTATATATACTTGTTTTCTTCAAAAGGAACTAACTACGGTGTTGAATACTATGATGAAGATGAAGAATTCAGTAATATAATAACTTTGCCAAAAGAAGGATATCTCAATAAATCTGAAGTGGTAGATAAAACACTTGTTAAAGATATTGTTTCTATAATTGCTTATGAGAATAAAAAACTTGAATGGTTATACGATGAATTGTATGTAAAGAAAAGGGGCTGTCCAAAAACCTAAGTGTTAAAACTTAAGGCTGGACAGCCTTTTT
>URCJ01000034.1 GCA_900546285.1 uncultured Solobacterium sp.
TTTTACTACTTCACCAGGAGGAGTTAAACAAAACTATAAAACTAATATTGATATTACGGAGTTAATAGAAAAATAATAACTCGATAAATTTCATTTTTATGATCTAAAAATTAATATGAAAGTAGAACATATGAAGAAAAATCCATATGCTCTATTTTTTTGCCCACTTTCGAAAAAAAGTGATTAAAAAACTATTGACATTTTGTTACTGGAGAAACTGATAAAGTAATTTTAAGAAAAATCACAAAAACATTATTTTTATTAAAAAGTATATTTTGAAAGTATATTTTAAGTATATTTTATAGTATACTTTAAGTATATTTTGAAAGTATATTTTAAATATATTTTACAGTACATATTGATAAAAAGGAGAATAATATGAATATCGGTTTCGAGAATGAGTATCAAGAATTTAAAGAGGGGTTAGGGCAACTTGATAAGGGCTTAAAATCACTTACTTCAATGCTTAATAAACATGGAAAGGCTACTGTTTATTTTGGTGTAAACGATGACGGAAATGTTTGCGGTTTGTCTATTGGCAAGGAAACGTTAATGGATATTCGAAATAGAATCCGCGATAAGATTGAACCACGCATTTATGCCGATATTGAAGAATTAAAGGATGATACTGGTAAGACATATATAAAAATTACTGCGAACGGGTTAGATATACCTTATTCATTTGATGGTAGATATTATTTGCGTAATGTTTCAGCTGACGAAAAGGCAACAAATGATGTACTAAGAAAAATGCTTGCTTCATCTGATTCAGATATTCTTCGCCAAAAGTCTTCTCCTAATCAAAATTTAAGTTTTAATTCATTGTTTGGAATATTGGCTGGTAATGGAATCCATCCAAAACCAACTAAAGAATTTTATTCTAATTATTGGCTGTTAAATAGAGATGGTAATTTTAATATGAATGCCTATTTATTGTCTGATAAAAATGAAATATCTTTAAAGGTTGTAGTTTTTGAGGGAATGGATAAAAGTGTTATGTCTAAAAGAACTGAGTATGGTAGCAAATGTCTTTTGATTTCGGTTTCAGAGGTTTTGCAGTATTTTGAGGCAATAAATATCACTGATGTTAATCTTGAAGGTGCACTTAGAAAAGAACAATCTTTATTTGACTTTCCAAGTTTTAGAGAAGCTTGGATTAATGCTTGTTTGCATAACGATTGGAAAGATGGTATTGCTCCTTCTGTGTATATGTTTGATGACCGTATTGAAGTTGTTTCATATGGTGGACTTCCTTTTTCTTTGTCTAAAGAAGGTTTTTATCATGGAACAAGTGTACCTGTGAATAAAAGTTTACTAACAATATTTATGGCAGCTAAATATGCTGAACAAAGTGGCCATGGAATTCCTACCATAGTTGAAAAGTATGGTAGAGATGTATTTTCTTTTGATGATGGAATGCTAAAGGTTACTATTCCTTTAGCTTTTGAAAGACCTGAAGTAGTAAATCGAAAAAGAATTGCACTTAATAAGAGTGGTTTAAATGAAAATCAAAAAATAATAGTCGATATTTTATCAAAAGATGGAAGATTGACAATTAAAGAAGTTGCAGAAAAATCCGGTATTAGCGTTCCTGGTGTTCAAAAAATTTGTTCTAAATTACAAGAATATGGAATTATTGAACGAAATGGTTCAAAACGTGATGGTAGATGGGTTGTTAAATAAAATTGTGCTATGTTCTCTTTTCATAAAAATATATATGGATATGTGAAATCAATTGATTATTGGAAGAGTCTAGAAATAGACTCGTTAGATAAAACACAAGATATTCTAAAAGATTTTAGAATCCTTTTCTCATATCATTCTGGAGTAATTGAGAATACTAATATCAAGTATCTAGATGTAAAAGAAATATTTGATAGTAGGAGAGTAATTAATTATACAGGGGATTTCTTAACTTTGTATGAGATTGATAATTTGAGAATTAGTTTCGATTATATGCTTAATAAGGCTATCGATAAAGAACCATTAACCGAGGAGTTAATTAAGAAATTTCATAAGCTTTTGACCAGTGGCACCTATGATGAAAGAAGATATGTGGTTAATGAGGAAAGGCCAGGCGAATATAAGAAGCATGATTATGTTACTGGTAAGAATGAGGTTGGTTCTTTACCTGTTGATGTTCCTAGTGATATGAGGAATCTTTTAGAAGAAGTTAATGATATAGAAGTAAAAAGTGCTGAAGATGTAATGGTGTTGGTAGCTTATGTTCATAATATGATTGAACATATTCATCCTTTTGCGGATGGAAATGGAAGGCTTGGAAGGTTACTTATTAACTATTTGTTGTTGGTAAATGGTTTGCCACCTTTGATTATTTTTGATGATGATAAGAGTTTGTATTATGAGTGTCTTCTAAAATTTGATGAAAATGACAATCTTTCTTCAACAGTTGAGTTTTTAAAGTATGAGATGGAGAAAACTTGGGAAAAAGTGATAGATAAATACAAAGCAGAGAATAACAATAATCACAATAAACTTAGAATGTTCTTGTGATTTTCGAATAAAAAAGCGATGCAAGTTTTTATGCTTACATCGCTTATGGCCTATGCGTTGGGCTTATGATTTATTCAATTGAAATAGTTTCTGTTGATTCGATTTGTTTTTGTTTAGAAGATGGTACTGTTACTTGTAACATACCGTTTTCAAACTTAGCTTTTACATCTTCAGCTTTAATGTTGTCACCAACATAGAATGATCTAGAACAAGATCCGAAGTTTCTTTCGCTTCTTACTAGATTACCCTTAGCATCCTTTTCTTCATCAGTTGTATTATGAGTGGCTTTAATACTTAGGTAACCGTTAGATAATTCCATAGTTACATCTTCCTTCTTATATCCTGGAACTTCAATATCTAGAGTATAATAACCATCCTTTTCATGAACATCAGTTTTCATAATAGAATCAAATCCTTGACGGTTTAATTCAGTTGGGAAGAAACCATCAAACATATCATCAAATAAATCAAATTTTCTAGGCATATATTTCATATTAATTTTCCTCCTGTACATCTATTTCTTTGTACACTTATATACTATCACATTGTTTAGCAGTGTCAATAGAAAAGTGCTAGCAATTGTGATAATTAAGTGCTAAATGTTGCTAAAAAGAAAAGATCCATAAGGATCTACTTCTTCCATAAGTCAAATGGATATGTTCCATTGTCTTTAAAGCTTTGAATCTTAGCTACAACAGATGGTTTATCTGCTTGATATGTAACACCAAACCAAGAATCTTCACTAGTTAATACTTTTACTTTAGCCTTATTGTCTCTTACTAAGTAACCAACATGGTTAGGAAGTAATGCTTCATACTTAAGAGGATTAGATTTGATTCCTTCAGGTAATTCAGCAGTAAAAATTTCTTGTAGTTTACCAATAACAGATGGCTTAAAGCCCCAGAAGTTCATTGATACTGGAGTTCCCATTTCAAGAGGAAGGTAAGCACCATCTTCTTCAAATTCAACACCATCATGGTTGTCGTTCCATTTAATGTTCATAACTTCTTTGATTGAAGTTAAATAATTGTTTTCATCTTTTTGACAAACACCACGAGTAACTGTACCGTTGTCTGATAAAGTATTTTCTACCTTGTAACCAACCATACAGTATTCATTGTCGTCAGTTGTTTCATCAAAGTATTTGCTTACTTTTTCAAAAGCGTCACGTCCATAGAAGTCATCTGCGTTACAAATAACAAATGGATCGTCTTTTAGAATGTTTCTACAAGCAAGTAGAGCATGTGTTGTTCCCCAAGGCTTCTTTCTTTCTTCAGGAACTGTGTTGCCCTCTGGGATATCGTTGATGTCTTGGAAAGCATAAGCAACTTCAATAAATGGTCTAATTTTCTTTACGATGTGTTCTTCGAAGATTTCTTCGTGTTCTTTTCTAATGATTAGAACTAATTTTTCAAAACCTGATTTAATTGCATCATAGATAGTGAAATCAATAATTGATTCACCGTTTGAACCAAGAGTGTCAACTTGCTTAAGTCCGCCGTATCTTGATCCCATACCCGCAGCTAAGATTACTAATGTTTTTTTCATATATATTAATTACGTACTCCTTATCTATAATTATAGATGAATTTTCTTAAAAGTTTCACTAATAGAGTCATGTATCACGATATCACAGCATTCATCTGATTTAGTTGGTTCTTTATTGATGATTGCAAGAGTATCTCCCCTAAAGTATCTAACAAGTCCTGCGGCTGGATAGACATTTAATGAAGTGCCTAGAATAATCATTAAATCAGCATTATGTATAGCGTTTACTGATTGTTCGATAGTCTTATTATCTAGTGCTTCTTCATATAAGACTACATCAGGTTTAATGATGCCACCACATTCACAATAAGGAACACCATCTTGTTTCAATATATCGCTTAGAGTATAAAACTTATTACATTTCATACAATAATTTCTAAAAATGGAACCATGTAGTTCGTATACTTTCTTGTTTCCTGCAATGGTATGTAGTCCATCAATGTTTTGAGTGACAACCGTTACATCTTTTGTGTCTTGAAGCTTGGCAATAAACATGTGACCATAATTAGGTTTGGCATTCTCATAAACCATCTTATCTTTATAGAATTCATAGAAAGTTTTTGGATCTTGCATAAAGAAAGAATGGGATATTATTTCTTCTGCATGTTTATTATTTTTGTATAGACCTGTATTTGATCTAAAATCTGGAATTCCAGAGTCGGTTGACATGCCTGCTCCGGTAAAAAAGACAATTTTGTGTGCTTTATTTATAGCTTCTTGTAGTTTGTTTATCATGTCTTTATTATAGTTCAGCTAATTTATTAAATACCCTTAAAGATGCAAAGACCTTAAGGCAAAGTTAAGTATCTTTTCTTAAAATCTCTAGATAATCAAAGTAAGAATATATCTTGGTCTTACCTGATTTAGCACTTTGCTTAAGAATTCCTTTATCAGCCAACAATAATACAGCCTTGGCTACAGTGTTATATGACAAGTTTAGGGCATTAGCTGTCTTTTGTATATCAATAATAGGATTCTTTTCTAAATAGTTAAACACTTTAAGAACATTGGCTTTTTGTCTTGGTGAAATATCATCAAGTATATTAATATTTTTATTATGAAGTTTAGTTAGCTTGTCTATCGTATCAATAGCGTCACTACTAGAATCAGCAAGTGCTTGTAAAAAGAATAGAATCCATTGTTCATAATCTCCTGTTTTTCTTACTTGACTCATACGGTCATAATATTCAATACGGTTAATTTTTAGAAAATAAGAAATATATAATGCAGGACAGCTTATTACTTTCTTATCTATCAAGAATAGTGTTATTAATAAGCGTCCAATTCTACCATTACCATCTAAAAATGGGTGAATGGTTTCAAATTGATAGTGTATTAAAGCAGCCTGTATTAAAGGGTCTAATGAGTCATCACTATTAATGTATTTTTCCAAGTCTGACATAGCTTCTTGCATGTCTAAGACATTGGGCGGTATGTAGCGAGCTGTTTTGAAGTTACTATTTTGACCACCAATCCAGTTTTGAGAATATCTGAATTCTCCAGGGCTTTTTTCTTGTCCTCTTACTCCTTCCATGAGTATTCTATGTGCTTCTTTAATTAATCTATTGCATAAAGGAAGGGTATTAAGTCTATCTAAGGCGTATTCAGTAGCTTTGATATAGTTAACAACATCTGAAACGTTTTGATTAGTATTTTCTTCTATCAAAGGATCAAATATATCATCAAGGGTACATTGAGTTCCTTCTATTTGAGAAGACAAAAGCGCTTCTTTCCTAACGTACATAGAAACTAATAAATTAATGTTTGGTACAAAGTTAGCCAAAGCATCCAATAATGTTAAATTTTTACTCGCTTCTACCAGTTTAAAGACTATTTCATTATTTAATGTTAAAGAGGGTACTGGGGGCAGTGGTGCTGGTTTAAAAGATTGATATGACATATCATCCGATAAATTATTTATGTATTTTCCTGCACGATTGTTCATTGACTCTCCTTAATTGAAATATCTTACTCTATTTTAACATACTAATTTCAAGTTAAGCAGTAAAGATGAAATTACTTGTTGTTAGCAATTTCAAGTTAAAGCATTAAATTGAAATTAGTTATGTGATTTTAGTTAAACAATTTCATTTTTGGTAAATTTAACATCCATTTCGTGTTTTTGTGGTAAATCATTTCCGTTTTTTGTGATGACAGTCAATAATTATGTTTAAACTTCATAAATAATTGATTAGATAAAAGGACATGTAGTGTGTTGAACTAGGTAATAGCCTTTAATTTGTGCAAATATTAGCTTGTTTGTTATAATTAAATGGCGAATATATTCGGAGGTTTTATTATGGCTAGACTTACACGTACACAGAAATTTGCAGCTTTAAGAGAGGAGTTGGCAAATAGCAGTGAACAAACAACTGTTAATAATGACTTAAATAAATATCAAGATAAATTAAATTCTTTACAAAGTGCTTCCGAGAATGTAGAGAAGAAGGAAGAGTATGATATTAAGGTTGAACCACTTCCTACGTTTAATGAAGTAAAGGAAGAGGTTAAGGAAGAAGAAAAGAAGGTAGAGAATGATTTCTTTGCGGACTTTAACTTGGATAGTATTAATGAGGCTATTGATAAAATTGTTAAGCAGAATGTAGAAATTATTGATAATAGCGATAATAATGATAATAAGGTAGAGGAAAAAGAGCCTGTAGTTGAAGAAGTAAAACCTGTTGAAGTAGAAAATACTAATAGTTTGATTGATCAAACATTAGATGAGTTAACTGAAGTTATTGGAGAGATTGAGGAAAAGGTTGAGCCTGAGGTTGAGGTTGAACTTGTTACTGAGGAAGAACCAATTGTCGTTCCTGAAAGAATTGAAGAACCTTATAACTATATTGAACAAGATTATGCAGATATTGCAGAACTATTAAAGAAAGAGGTTCTTGAACTTAATGGCCCTGTTGAACCAGTTAAGGAAGAAGAGGAAGTAATTGTTGAGCCTGAGCTTTCAGAGCTTACTAATCTTGATACATTGATTGATGGACTTGTTGTGGAAGAAGAAATCGCATTACCTAATTTGGATATTCCTGAGGTAAATGAAATTGTTGAGGAAGAGGCAAGTGTTGAGCCTGAGATTGTATTACCTGATTTAGATATTCCTGAGGTTGATGAATTGATTGAGAAGCCAAGTGTTGAAGAGGCTCCTGAATTAGTTGAACAACCAATAGCAAGTGAAAATGTCACTCTTCCTGAGGTTGATGCTTCAAAGATTGATGAACCAGTTGTTGAAGAACCAAGTGTTGAGCCTAGTGATGTAGATGTTAATAGCTTGTTGGATAAGACTTTGGAAGAGGTTGCTGATTATAATACACAGGCTGGTCGTTTGACTGTTGATGAGAATCTTAATAGTTTAATTGAAGATGTTAGACACGGTGGCTTTAATGATGATGAAGAGGATGATGACTTCTCTAATACTGTAACTTTAGAGATTGATAAGGTTTTAAGTGAGATTAATTTGGAGCCTGTTACTGGTCCTACAGTTAGCTTGGATGAGGTTTTAGATAATACTGTTGAGGTTGATCCGATTGATGCAAAGCGTGAAAAGGCTGCTGAGAAGTTGGCCGATACATTAACACATCCAGTTTTGACTAAGACTTTAGAGGAGAGTCCTGTTGAGATTAAGACACTTGATGAGACTTTTACTAAGGATTTAAGCACTACTGCTACATTGTCTTTTAAGAAGAATGAGATTGCTGAAGAAGATGACGATGATTATTACTATGATGATGATAAGCCTAATAAGGTTTTGAATGTTGTGTTGATTGTTCTTCTAGTAATTTTCTTGATTATTGTTGGTGTTATTGTTTATTTCTTGTTGTTGGCAAAGGGCATTTTATAAAATATGAAAATTAATATAGCGATTGATGGTCCAAGTGGTGCTGGTAAGAGTACTATTGCGGACTTGGTGGCGGAGAAGCTTTCTTATGTTCATTTGGATACTGGGGCTATGTATCGTTCTGTAGCTTACGCAGTTTTGAAGAATGGTTTGTCTTTTGATGATGAAAAGAATGTTTCTTCTTTGGTTCAAAATGATTTTGATCTAAAGATGGATGGTAAGTCTGTTGTCTTAAATGGTGAAGATATTACTGATAAGATAAGAACTAATGAGATTTCGATGGCTGCTAGTAATGTTTCTAAGTTAAGTGGCGTTAGAACTGCTTTGGTAGCTGCACAAAGAAAGATTGCGGCTAATAAAGGTTATATCTTAGATGGAAGAGATATTTGTGATGTTGTGTTGCCTGATGCTGAGGTTAAGGTTTTTTTGACTGCTAGTGCTGAAGATAGAGCAAGAAGAAGACTTGAGCAAAATAAAGAAAAGGGTATTATTGATGATTATGACAAGATCTTAGAAGAGATTAAGAAAAGGGATTACCAAGATAGTCATCGTGCTATTTCTCCGCTTAAGGCAAGTGCTGATGCGACAATTATTGATTCTTCTGATAAGAGTATTGATGAAGTTGTGAATATGATTTTAGATCTTGTCTATAAGAAGATCTAGGAAAGGGGCAAGTTTATGATAGATGGTACTATTGCGATTGTTGGTAGGCCTAATGTTGGTAAGTCAACCGTTTTTAATCGTATGCTTGAGAAGAGACTTTCTATCGTTGAGGATACTCCGGGTGTTACAAGAGATAGAATTTATGGCGATTGTCTATGGTTGAATAAAACTTTTAGATTAATTGATACAGGTGGTATTGAACTTCGTGATGTTCCTTTTCAAAAGGAGATTCAGGCTCAGGTTGATATTGCGATTGATGAGGCTGATGTTATTATCTTTTTGGTTAATGGCAAAGAAGGTTTAACTAATGATGATACATTTATTGCTAAACAATTACGTAAGAGTAAGAAACCAATTCTTTTGGGTGTTAATAAGATAGATGATTTTGATAAGATTGATAATATCTATGAATTCTATAATCTAGGATTAGGTGATCCTATTCCTGTGAGTGGTTCTCATGGTATTGGTATTGGAGATTTGTTGGATAAGGCAACTACTTTGATGCCTGAGAAACAAAAGGACGATTATGATGGCATGATTAAGTTTGCCATTATTGGTAGGCCTAATGTTGGTAAGTCTAGTTTAACTAATGCGTTTTTGAATTCAGAAAGAGTAATCGTTTCTGATATTGAAGGAACAACTAGAGATGCAATTGATACAGTCTTTAATGCGAATGATAAGTCTTATGTTGTTATTGATACGGCAGGTATTCGTAAAAGAGGTAAGATTTATGAGAATGTCGAGAAGTATTCTATTTTAAGAGCGAAGGCAGCTATTGATAGAGCTGATGTAGTGTTAGTGGTTATTGATGGTGGTGTAGGTATTATTGAGCAGGATAAGCATGTAGCTGGATTGGCTCATGAGGCAAATAAGGGTGTTATTCTTGTTTATAACAAGTGGGATCTTGTTGATAAGGATGAGAAGACAATGTCTAATATTACCAAGGAAATTAGAGAACAGTTTGCTTATTTGGATTATGCACCAATTGCGTTTGTTAGTGCTAAGGAAAATAAGCGTGTTAATACTTTACTTCCTTTGATTGATCAAGTATATCAAAATGTTAATTTAAGAATTAAGACTAATGTCTTAAATGAGGTTATTATGGATGCACAATTAGCTAATCCTGCTAAGCCTCATAATGGTCGTTTGTTTAAGATTTATTATGCTTCACAAGTATCTGTGGCACCTTGTGTGATTGTGTTGTTTGTCAACGATGTGGAACTTTTCCACTTCTCATATAAGCGTTATTTGGAAAATAAGCTAAGAGAAGCTTTTGGTTTTGAAGGTGTTCCTATAACGATTGTTGCACGTAAAAAAGAGTCTTAATGTTAGAATTATTTATTGTATTTTTCAAGATTGGTCTTTTTACTTTTGGCGGTGGCTTGGCTATGATTTCAATTGTAGAAGATCAATGTGTAAATAAGCATAAGTGGCTTACTAGTAAGGAAATGGATGAACTGGTTATTGTGGCTGAGTCTACTCCGGGTCCTATTGCGATTAATTGTGCTACTTATACTGGTTATAAAACAAGGGGCTTACTGGGGGCAATAGTAGCTACATTGGCTATTTCCTTGCCTTCTTTTTTAATTATTTATTTGATTTCTACTGTTTTGGATAATTTCTTGGAAATTAAATTAATAAGTTATGCTTTTATGGGTATTAAAATAGCTGTGTCTTATTTGATTCTAGATGTGGGTATTAAGATGGCTCTTAAGTTGGATAAGTCTTATTTTAAGTATCTTGTGGTGTTAATTTCTTTTTTAACCTTATTTATTATTAATGTAAAGAGTTTATCGGTTTCTTCAGTGTTAATAATCTTGTTTGGTGCTATTGTTAATCTTTTATATGAGGTAAATAGGAAATGATTTACTTAAGATTGTTTGTAGAATTTTTGAAGGTTGGTTTCTTTTCTTTTGGAGGAGGCTATGGTGCGATAGCTATTATTAGGGATGTGGTTATTTCTAATAATTGGTTAACTGATGATGGTTTGGCTTATATGATAGCTTTATCTGAGTCTACTCCTGGTCCTATTATGGTTAATTTAGCTACTTATGTTGGTAGTGTTAATGGTGGCTTATTGGGTGCTGTGGTAGCTACAATCGGTGTTATTTTTCCTGCATTCATAATTATTATTCTAGTGGTCAAAGTACTTAGTTCTGTGATGGAGAATAAGTATTTTAAATATCTTATGGATGGGGCAATATTGGCGGTAATTGGTATTATTTTGGCTACTGGTTTGTTTATGTTGATGGAGAATAATAATACTGTAGAATTAATAATTTCATTAGTATTATTTTTAACTTTGTTGTTTATTAAAATTAAGAAAATAAAGTTCAATCCTATAATGTTTATTTGTTATTCAGCTATAATTGGGGTTATAGTAAATATAGTTATGCAAGGGGTGTTGTAATGAAAAAGAAGAATAATAGTTTAATTTATGTGGCGATTGCAGTACTTTCAATCTTATTGATTTTTGGTGTTTTGATTTTGGCGTTTGATCCTTTTTCTTTCTTTGTGAAAAAGGAAGATGATCCTATAGTTAAGGTTGATGAGCCAATGGTAGAGGTTAATGAAGATGAGAAGGCTTTAGTTAATACATTGTGGGAGACAAATAGTGCCAAGTCAGATGATTATGTGGGTACTATTACTTTTGAGTCTGGGATAATTGATTTGCCTTTTGTGCAGGGTGTTAGTAATGATACTTATTATCGTACTGATTGGGAGACTATGAAGTATGATGAGGAGGGTTCTATTTATTTGGATTCTTCTAATACTTTGGATGATCAGAATCTAATTTTAATTGGCCATTATGTTTATGCAAGTTATGATGCTAGTGGTACTCATAAATTTACTCCATTAGCGAAGCTCATTGATAAGGATAATTATGAGGCTAATAAGTATGTTAAGTTGTATCTTAAGGATGAAGTAAGAAGATATGAAATAGCTTATGTTTATTATTGTGAGTTAATTGAAGACGAATATGAAGGTGAAAAGTTCTCTTATACTAATGATGGTTTTGAATTCTATTATCCTAACTATACAGAGGAACAATTTAATAAGTATATCGATAATGTAAAGAAGAGCGCTTTCTATGATACAGGTGTTAGTGTTGATTATAATGATAAGCTTTTAACTCTTCAAACTTGTGTTGAGAATCATGATGAGTTAAGAGAGATTGTGTTATTAAAAGAAATTGATTGAACAAGCTATAAGTAATGAAGATCGAGTATCTTTAGATGATTATCTTGTTATAAAAATATATGAATAAGATATTATAGTAAATTTTTTAATTTAATATGTAAAAGATGGTTTAATTAAAACTAATAATACTAACGAAAGGTAACTTAGTATGGCTAATATTATTGCTGTTATTTGGGATTGTGATAAAACGCTAGTTGATGGATATATGCAGGATCCAATTTTTGAAGACTATGGTATAAAATCTGCTGATTTTTGGAAAGAAGTAAATTCTAAATCAAATGAGTACGAAAAGAAGGGTATTCGTATAAATAAAGATACATATTATTTAAACCATTTTATTAAGTGTGCACATGACGGAACACTAAAAGGTCTTAATAATCAAAAACTTAAAGAATATGGAGAAAAACAGAAGTTCTATAAAGGAATTCCTGAAATCTTTGAAAAAACCAAAGAGATGTTTAAGGATGATAAGAAATACTCTGAATATGGCATTCAGGTTGAACACTATATTGTTAGCACTGGTTTTGCCGAAATAATTCGAGGAACTAAATTAATGCCTTTTGTTGATGGAATTTGGGGATGTGAACTTCTTGAAACTCCGGATTCAGATGGAACTCTAGTTATTGGTGAGGTGCTTTACACTGTTGATAATACCTCAAAAACTAGAGCGATATTTGAGATAAACAAAGGGATAGGAAAAATTGAAGGTATTGATGTTAATTCTAAAATTCCAGAAGAAAATCGACGTGTTCATTTTGAAAATATGATTTATATAGCTGATGGCCCTAGTGATATTCCGGCTTTTTCTGTTGTTAAGAAGAATGGTGGCGCAACTTTTGCCATTTATCCTAAAGGTGATTCTAAAGCTATGCAACAAGTTGAACAAATGCGAGAAAATGGTCGTGTTGATATGTACGCTGAAGCTGATTATTCTAAAGAAACCACAGCATATATGTGGATAACAAATCAAATTCAAAAGATGGCCGACCGTATTCGCGACACAGAGAAAGCTAAGATTATGAACTCAGCTTCTGGAGTTCCTCATCATTTGGTATAAACAATCTTAGAAATTCATTTTAGGCAGTTGTTACATACAGTAACTGAACAACTTATATATTTTATCTATATTTGATTGTCTTTTATTATGTTATTTTTGATTTTTTTGTTGTATTCTTTCGTTGTGTATGAAATGTTTGTTGGGTTTTTAAGTTTGAATATCCGTTGTATCATTTTTGTGAATAATATTTATAATTTATATGTATATTAAATATTTTTAAGGTAAAAGTATAAAAAATTTAGAGAGGAATTATACAGTTATTAATGAAAAAGTCGTTAGCTAAAAATTCAATTTATAATATTATTTATACAGTAGCAAACATTATCTTTCCATTTATCACTTCCATATATGTATCAAGAATTTTGCTACCAATTGGAACAGGTAAGGTTGCTTCAGCGCAAAATATTGCAACTTATTTTGTTACACTAGCTGCTTTAGGTTTACCAACTTATGGTGTTAGAGAATTCGCTAAAGTAAGAGAAGATAAAATTGAAAGCAATAAATTGTTTACTGAACTAGTAATTCTTAATTTAGTGTCAACAACTATTGCGGTAACCCTTTTTTTTGCTCTTGTTTTTATTAACAATGGTTTTAATGGTGAATGGGCACTTTATGGCGCTTGTGGACTTAGCATTTTTTTCAATTACTTAAATATAGACTGGATGTATAAAGGGTTAGAAGAGTATGGGTATATTACCGGCAGAAGTCTTATAGTTAAGGGCGTTTCTTTAGTTGCATTATTCTTATTTGTTAAAACACAAAAAGATTATCCTGTTTATGCATTGATTATAAGTCTTGCTACAGGCGGCAATTATATATTTAATGTTATTAATGCAAGGAAGCATGTGAAGTTGAATTTTCTAAATATAACAGTGAGCAAACATATAAAACCAGTTCTTTTAATCGCATGCATTATTTTTTTATCAAGTATTTACAATAATATTGATGTCACAATGCTGAATTTAATGGCTAACGATGAATCAGTTGGCTATTATTGGTATGCTCAGAAAACTGTCAATATGGTTTTAGCTATGGCTAGTGCTGTAACGGCTGCATTATTGCCAAGACTAAGCTACTATTATGAAAATGATAAGGAAGAATTTTATCGTTTATTAGATAAAGGGTTTCAAATATTGTGCATATTGACTATACCACTATCGGTTGGTTTGGGCCTTGTAGCCCCTCAAGTAGTAACATTGCTTTATGGTGAAGCTTTTTCTCCCACATCCCTTACTATACGATTGATGTGTCCTCTTATTTTGATTAAAGGATTCGGTGATTTGTTTTGTTATCAATTAGTTTATAGCACTAAAAATGAAAAAATTATTATTCCAGCTGCAGCTTCAGCGTCGATTATTAATATTATTGTTAATGCGATATTAATTCCTACTTTTCTTCAAAATGGTGCGGTAATTGCTTCTGTTTTTAGTGAATTGATTACAAATGGTATTCAATTCACCTATATGTTTAAAAAAATTAGATTTGGTATTAATAAAAAAGCACTATTTACTGGACTTTTTAGTACAACTGTTATGTCGATTTGTGTGATTTTTTTAATGCGAATAGGTTTATCGAGCGCACTTGGAATTATTGTTGAAATCTCAGTCGGAATAATTGTCTATATAATAATTAACATAGTGATGAAAAATTCATTATTATTAGAGATTTTAATTAAAGTATCTAAAAAATTTAGCATTCAAACTAAGAAATGATCCTGAAAGTGTTTGAAATATTACTGGTGTAATTACTTTTATTTTCACGAAGTTTTATAATATATTCTTTTGGGTTAAAATAATATGCCTGTATTATGACATTAGCTTTTGTAATGTTATAATTTGTGGGTAAACATTTGTCATGACTCAGCCTTGATTTTTGAGATGATTAGTGCCAAAGTGCTATAAATTTACAGGTTCATTTAATATGTGCTAGGGTTTTTATACACTTTTGGTTGAATATATAGGGTTGATGTAGTCGTAGAACAAGGGGGAATATGTGTAAAAAGGGTTATTTTAAACATTTTGATTTTTTTATAATAGGTGCATTATGTTTGGCTTGCACTTTTTTCTTGTCTAATTGTATAAGAAAACTACCAGAAGTGATTTTTACTTCTGATGTTTATAAATTATTATTTATTTATGAAATCTTGTCTTATATAGTTATTAACTACTTTTATAATCCATATGAAGATATATTGAAGAGAAATAACTTTTCGATTTGTTATGGGATTGCAATCTTTGGTTTCTTGCAATTAGCTTTGGTAAGTGTTTTGTTGTTTGCGATTAAAGAAGGAGCAAGCATTTCAAGGCTTTATGTTGCTTTACAATATGTAATCTTTGTTGTGATAACTTGTATTGCAGATATTTTGCGTATTAATAGTTTGAAGAAAAAAGTTAAAACTTTTAAGGGTACTAATGGAGTTAGAGTGTTAGTGGTTACTGAACCCGATAGATTAGAGGGCTGTATTAAAGATATAACTGAATCTAATTATGAATTCTATGATATTGTTGGTTTGTGTTTATTTGGTGATAATAGTATAGAGGAATATAGAGGATATAAGGTTTTGTGTCATGAGGATGACCTTTTATCTTATGTGTGTGCTAATTGGGTAGATAGTGTTTATTTTGAATTAAGATATGATAAGGTTCCTAATGAGATTCTAAATGGTTTAGCTACTATGGGTGTTACTACTCATTTAAGATTGTCTAAGGTTAAGGCTTTGATTGGTCAGGATCAAAATATAGAGAATTTCTTGGGTGAACCAGTATTAACAAGTTGTGTTAAGGAAAGATCTGATAAGCAAATCTTTAGGAAGGCTTTGATGGATTTTGTGGGTGGTATTATTGGTACATTAATCACAATAATATTAACAATATTCATAGGTCCAATAATTAAGATTAAGTCTCCTAAGGGTCCAATCTTTTATAAACAAGAGAGAATTGGCTTGAATGGTAGACATTTCTATATGTATAAGTTTAGAAGTATGATTCCTGATGCTGAAGCTCATTTAAAAGAATTGGAGTCTCAAAATAGAGTAAAAGATGGAATGATGTTTAAGGTGGAGAATGATCCACGTATTATTCCAGGTATTGGTAATTTTATCAGAAAGACATCGTTGGATGAATTTCCACAATTCTTTAATGTGTTAAAGGGAGATATGTCTTTAGTTGGTACTCGTCCTCCTACTGTTAATGAGTGGGAAAAGTATGATTTAAGACATAGAATTAGAATGAGTATTAAACCCGGTATTACTGGTATGTGGCAGGTATCGGGAAGAAATGAGATTACGGACTTTGAAGAGGTTGTAAGATTAGATAGTGAGTATATCAAGAACTGGCATATAGGTTTGGATATAAAGATTATTTTAAAGACCATTAAGGTTATATTTGTTAGAAAGAGTGAAAATGAGGTAATGTAATGGATACTAACAACTACAATTATTATGAAGAAGAGGAAGAAATTAGTTTCGCTAATTTATTTGCTTATGTATTTAGGCATCTAAAGAAGATGCTGATTGTAAGCATTGTTGGAGCATTAGTTTTAGGCGGATTATTAGGATATAAAAAATCTAGAGTTAATGAGGAAGATTTAGAAACATATTTGTTCTCAAAAGAAGTCTTGGACAAGAAAATTAATATATTAACTAAGGATTTAAAAAAATATGTTGAAGAAAGTTCTTTTTTAGATTTTGATGACGATAATTCATATCAAGCTAAAGCGTTATATTTTGTTGATACTGGTTATCGAGTAATTCCTGAAGCAACCTATCAAGATCCTGATTATACTTCGGCGGTGATAAGTGCATATGTAAATAAGTTGTCTAGCGATGATGTTTTAAAAAGCATTGCGAAAAAACACAGTTTTAATGAGAAATTTATATCACGTTATGTTTCTATTACTTCTCATGATTATATGATTGATATAAATGTTTATTATAATAATGAGAAAGATGCATTGGTGATTTTGCATGAATTAGAAGATGTATTGATGTCTTTTAAAAACGAAATTTCATCCATTATTGTTGAAAATAATTTAACGCAAATATTAGAGGCCGTTTATCAAGGCATTAATAATGACATTATTGAAATTCAACAAGAAAAACTAGATGCAATCAATACGTATATAGATGACCTAAAAGGCTTGCAAGGTGAATTAAAAGCTTTAGAAAAATCAAATAACAGTAATTCATTCTTTAAAAAATTTATTAAATTTGGAATCATTGGTTTTATAGGCTTATTCTTTGTAATGTGTGCTTATTATGCTTTAGTATTTATATTTAGCGATAAGGTTTATTCAGCTAGTGAGTTTAAAGATAGAACAAAGATTAGAGTTTTAGGTAACTTAACTTATGAAAAGAATGTTGGCAAGTATATTGGTTGGATTAATAAACTAGAAAAAAGACCAGAATTTAATAATTACGAACTAATTGTATCTAATATCAATGCTTACGGTGAAACTAACAAAATTTTGTTGTGTGGCGATTTGGAAGATGAAATTAAAGAAGATATTGTCGCTAATTTAAAGAAACTATTAAATGGTGTAGAGATAGTGTCTTGTGGAAGCTTGTTAACTGATTCAAACGCTATTAACGAATTAAATGAAACAACTAGTGTTATTCTATTGACTAAGTGTAATAAGAGTTCTTATAAGATTATTGAAGAAGAAAAAAATAAACTTAAGGATCTTAAAAAAGCCAATGTTTATGCAATAGTAGTGGAGTAAAAATCTAAATTTATTCTTTATACTAAATTTACAATATTAATTATTTTTTATAAAAAATGTTATTATACGACTTTTGGGGGTAAAAATGTCTGATTTTAAAGATGCAACACTAATGATTACTGGAGGAACTGGTTCTTTTGGTTCTACGGTACTAAAACACTTTTTGGATTCTGATTTGAAGGAAATTCGTATATTTTCACGTGATGAAAAGAAACAAGATGATATGCGTCATGAACTTCAAGCTAAACATCCTGAGAATGCTAAAAAGGTAAAATTCTATATTGGGGATGTACGTAATCCTCAATCTGTAAAAGATGCTATGCCTGGAGTTGACTATATATTCCATGCAGCTGCATTAAAACAAGTACCATCTTGTGAGTTCTTTCCAATGGAAGCTGTTAGAACAAATATAGAAGGTACTAATAACGTATTACATGCAGCTATTGAAGCTGGTGTAAAAAGAGTAGTATGTCTATCTACAGACAAAGCTGCTTATCCAATTAATGCCATGGGTATTTCTAAGGCTATGATGGAACATGTTATCTTTGCGAATGCTAGAGTTGCTGCTGAAAGAGGTGGTACTACTATTTGTTGTACAAGATATGGTAATGTAATGTGTTCAAGAGGTTCTGTAATTCCTTTGTTTATTGATCAAATTAAAGCTGGTAATCCAATTACTATTACAGACCCTAATATGACACGTTTCTTAATGAATCTAGATGAAGCTGTTGATTTGGTTATGTTTGCTTTCCAACATGCTAATCCTGGTGATTTATTTATTCAAAAGGCTGATGCTTCTACTATTGGAGATTTAGCTAAGGCTGTACAACAATTATTTGGTGATACAGGCACAAATATCATCGGTACTCGTCATGGTGAAAAACTATTTGAAACATTAATGACAAGAGAAGAAAGATTAAGAGCTGAAGATATGGGTCACTACTTTAGAGTAGCAGCTGATAATCGTGATTTAAACTATGATAAGTTTGTGGTAAATGGTGAGGTTCATACAATGGCTGATGAATCTTATACATCTCATAACACTACTCGTTTAGATGTTGAAGGTACTGTTAAGAAAATCTTAACAACTGAATATGTTCAAAATGAACTAAAAGGCATTCTAAATGCCTAAAGAAAAATTATTGCTAGTTGGTGCCGGAGGCTTTGGCCGTGTAGTGTCTGAATTAGCTAGAATAGACTACGATTGTGCTTTTGTTGATGATGGAGTAGACAAAGGAACTAAAGTTTGTGATATTGAAGTAATCGGTAATACAACAAACTTAGAAGATTTATTTTTTACTTATAAAAATATTGTAATCACTATTGGTGATAATTTGATAAGAAAACGTATATATGAACAAGCTTCAAAAATAGGGTATTCATTTCCTAATTTAATTCATCCAAGTGCCTATATTAGCTCTTATGCTAATATAGGCAAAGGATGTGTTGTGCTAAACAATGCATGTATTCAAAATGGTTCAACAGTTAGCAATTGTGTTTTGTTAAATCCAGGTGTAGAAATTCATCATGATTCTTTTGTTGATGATTTTTCTTTGATTTATACCAATTCAGTTGTAAGAACTTATGCTAAAGTAAGCAAATGTGTAAAAATCGGCAGTAATACTACTGTATGTAATAATGTGGTTGTTAATGATAATGCTGTTATTAGTGATTGCTTGGCTATAAAACTAGATAATGATTAAGTGATTACGAAATTATAGGAATTAAAAAAATCAAATGGATGAAATTGTAAATCAAATTGAAGATGTAATAAAAAATGGAACCATTAATATTTATGGCGTTTTATATCAACATAGAAATAAAAACGAGAATTTCGCTATTGCTCTTCCGAAGATAGGCGAAACAAACTTAATTGAGAATTTTTGTAGTAATATTATAAGGTGTAAAGATTTGCAAGAAGTTTCATATAATCCGTTAAGTAATGGGTCGGCTAACGGAACCTATGAAACTATAAAACTTTCAAATATTAAAACCAAGTGGGATGAAATCTGTAATTTAATTAATGATCATTTAGATTTTTCAGGAAAAGTAAATAGAGAAAAAGTTTCTTTTTCAAATTTATTTATAGGCGCTTTAGATTACGATGAAAAAAGATACTATTTATTTGCTAAACAACATAATAATTCAAACAAATTATTAACTGGCAAATCTGTTATTCTTGCCAATCAAGACAAAGTGAAACTAGTTAAGGATAAAGAAATATTTGTGATTGATTCTTATGTTAGTTTAATTGTTGATAAAGAAGAAGATAAAGTTTTAATTTTTGATAAAAAAGATTTTCAAGATATTTTCAAGTATAATGATTATTTAAAAGAGACAGTAAATAAGAATTTAAATATTCTTGATCAATGGAATTTTTTGAGCTCTTCACAATTCATTAAAGACAAAGCATCTCAAAAGAATGTTTATGAAAGATTGGCAGTTGTTTTTGAAAACAGGACATATATAGACCAAATCAATAACACGAAACCAGCTGATCTTAAAGCTAATATAATTAAATATTGCCCAAATGAATTTTCTGAAGCTGATTTTATTGAAGATAAACTTAATGTAACTTCTAATAATCTTGATAAAGTTATGAAGATGCTATCTAAAGGATTTAAATTCAATTTCTTTACAAATGAAGCGGAGCGATGATATGAAAAGATGGTTCGATGGTGTTTGTTATTATTTAAGTTGTATGGTTCTATTTAATCTTTTTTATGCCTTACATATTTATTCTAATAACGATATTGATGAAAAATGTAATTACATATTTATATTTTGTCTGGCTTTGTGTATTGTTGGTATAGTTACTACCTTATGGATGCTTAATAATGATGATTCTCAAAACCAAACTTATGTAACAGGAAAAAAATTCAAAGTATTAACTGTTGAAAACCAAACTGGTGATAATTATTTTGCAAATTTTTCTTTAATTGTTTTAACTAGTATTTCCTTACCTACAAATCAAAGCATAACTACTTTTCTTTTGTTGATATTAATCGAAATTTTTTTAGGTACCATATATATTAAAGAATCTATGTATTATATAAATCCTATTTTGACTTTATCTGGATATAATATTTATAAATGTATTGGAATAGATCCTACAACTAGATGTGAATATGACGGTGCTTATTATTTTTTTGTTAAGGATATGAACATAAAAGTAGGAACGGTTATAAAGTACAAGAATATTAATAAACATGTAATACAAATTAAAAATAAATGATTCTTTTATATTTAAAAACTTAATTTTAAATATAAAGCGTTCAATCTAATATATTTGCAAGAGGTGGAATAAAATGGAACATAACTTTAAATGGAAAGAAGATGGATGTACTAAGGTAATGATAGGTTGTGGTACTCGTCCTGAGATAATAAGATTAGCTGCGGTAATTAAAAGATGTAGAGAATACTTTGATACATGTGTTGTTTACTATAATCAAAATTGGGATAGAAATCTAAGTACTGTGTTCTGGGAAGACTTTGAATTAAAGAATACTTTTGGTGAATATGGACCAGATATCTTAGTTCCAGTAGTAGGTGACAATCTAGGTGTTACTTGTGGCAATATCTTAGGAAGAAGTTATGAACTATTAAGTGAACTAAGACCCGATGGTTATCTAGTATTAGGTGATACAAATAGCTGTTTAAGTGCTATTTCTGCTAAGAGATTACATATTCCTTTGTTTCATATGGAAGCAGGCAATAGATGTAAGGACGAATGCTTACCTGAAGAAACTAATAGAAGAATTGTTGATGTTATTAGTGATGTTAATTTATGTTACAGTGAGTTTGCACGTAAGTATTTAGCTGATACTGGTTTGCCAAAAGAAAGAACTTATCAAACAGGTTCTCCTATGGCTGAAGTACTTAGAATGAATCTAGATAAGATTGAAAAGTCTGATGTCTTAAATAGATTAGGTTTAGAAAAAGATAAGTATATTTTATTAAGTGCTCATAGAGAAGAGAATATTGATTCTGAGAAGAACTTCTTATCTTTATTTAACGCTATTAATGCTTTAGCAGAAAAGTATGATATGCCAATACTATATTCATGTCATCCAAGAAGTAAGCATAGACTTGAACAAAGTGGCTTTAAATTAGATTCTAGAGTTAGAGTAAATGAGCCTTTAGGTTTTAATGATTATAATTGTCTACAAATGAATGCTTTAGCTATAGTAAGTGATTCTGGTACATTACCAGAAGAAAGTAGTTTCTACTTATCAATTGGTCATCCAATCGCTGCTGTATGTATTAGAACATCTACTGAACGTCCAGAAGCTTTAGAAGCAGGTGATTTTATCTTAGCTGGTATTACAACTAAGGAACTATTAAATGCTACTGATATGGCTATTAAAATGAAACAAGAAGGGGTACTAGGAAAACCATGCCCTGACTATGTAGATGAAACAGTTTCTATGAAAGTAGTAAGAATTATTCAAGGTTATGTTAATGTAGTAAACAAGATGGTTTGGAGAAAAGATCAATAATGAATATACTAGTAACAGGAT
>URCJ01000035.1 GCA_900546285.1 uncultured Solobacterium sp.
TTAGAAAGGAAAAGTGATATAAATGTTACTACAAGGTACGTTTATATCATACAAGTTATTATGAAAAATATTTTACTTATAGGTTTGGGTCGTTTTGGTAAGCATGTTGCGATGCAACTTAATGAATTGGGCCATGAGGTTATGGCTGTTGATAGTAATGAGGAGAGGGTTAATAAAGTATTAGATTATGTTACTAATGCTCAAATTGGTGATAGCACTAATTCTTATTTCTTGAATTCATTAGGCATTTCTAATTTTGATGTTTGTATCGTAGCTATTGGTAGTAATTTCCAAAATTCCTTAGAGACTACTTCTTTATTAAAGGAATTAGGGGCTAAGAAGGTTATTTCAAGAGCTGAGAGGGATGTTCAGGCGAAGTTCTTGTTAAGAAATGGCGCTGATGATATTGTATATCCTGAAAAACAAATAGCTAGATGGACTGCGATTAGATATACGGCAGATCATGTCTTGGATTATGTTGAGGTTGATAAGGATAATGCCTTGTTTGAAGTGGAAGTACCCCCTAAATGGATTGGTAAGACTATTAGGGAATTGGATGTTCGTAATAGTTTTAATATAAATATAATTGGCGTTAAGAAGAATAATAAGATGGACGTTAATGTGTCTCCTGACTTATCTTTAAGCAATGATGTAAGTTTAATGGTAATTGGTGATTACGATTCTATTAAGAAGTGTTTCCATATTTAATAATATTTTCTGTAAGACACTATTTGTTTTTTTAGCAAATAGTGTTTTTTTGATGCATGATATAATTTAATTAACTAAAGAAAGAGACAATGAAGATATATTTATAAGCATATATTGATAGAATTACAGGAGGTACTATATGCAAAAGAAGTATTTTAAGATCATCGCTGTCATTATGATTGTTTCTTGTTTGTTTTCTTGTAAAAGTAATTACAATCTAAGTAAAAGTGTTGAGTGTCTAGGTGTAAATATTCCTGTCGAAGAAGGAAGTGTTTTTGATGTTGCATATAAGTCAAATACGAATTATTTGTTTATAGATGATGATTTAAATCTATCTATCAGTATTGAAAAATTTCAATATTCAACTGATGTTCCAGAATTCAAAGATATGTCATCTAAGTTTGAAGATGATTTTAATAAACAAAGAGAACAAGAAGTTATAGTTAATAATGAAGATACTATTGTTTTGATGGATAAAGATTTAAAATCTAGTACCAATCATGATGATGGAGACTACAGTTTTAATGCACTCTATAAAAGCAATAATAATTACTATACTATCTTTGTCTATGGTGATTATGATTCTTTATTACAAAATAAGGATTGGATTGCTGAAAGCTTAAAGAATGTTAGTTTCTCTTAATTTAATAGGTGCTTATCAAGCGTGATTAGGTTACAAAAAACAGGTGTTAACATCTTTGATTGATTGACATCTGTTTCTTAAATATACAATAATGTAGTAAGCAAGTCTTTGGTGAAAGTATGAAAGATATATGACATTTAATAATATTGTTCCCTATGATGGTTTGGGTGAAATTAAACTTTATACAAAACTAGATGATGTAAAAGAATACTTAGATAAAAATCACGTCAAATATGAAGAAAACATTTATGACCATAGTGATTGTGATGTTAAGTATAATTGATATGTGTTGAAGGTTGATAACTCTATCGGATTATTCTTTTCTGAAGGAAACTACAAATTGTTTAAAATCTATATTATGAATAAGTGTGAGGCTAAATTACCTAATAATATAAAAATAGGAACAGCTATAAAGTATGTAAAAAAATAGATGATACTTTGGTATATGAAGATTTTGAAGAAATATATCTATCTTCAAAGGGTTATTGGATAGAAGATGATCCCTTGACTAACGATTTATTTTCAATACAGGTGTTTGTGAAAGAAATTGATGATGAAGATTTCTTCTTGTGTAAATGGTAGATTAAGTATTAGTGATATTTGATTATTTATAGTTAAAAGAGAGTATAGGCGCAATTTTACTTATGGAGGAAAACAAATGAATGGATTAAAAGGTTTCTCACCGTTTGTTTCTGATCAATTAAAAAATTATGTTTACAGATTAATAGACCCTAGAAATGGGAATACATTTTATGTTGGCAAAGGTAAAGGCGATAGGGTATTTGCACATGTAGCTAATGCGCTTAAAGACTACAATGGAGAGAATTATATTGATAAAGATGAAGATGACGTTTCTTTAAAAGTTAAAACTATTAGGGAAATAAAATTATCTGGCTTAGATGTTATACATGTTATACATCGTTACGGTCTAACAGCTAAAGAAGCTTTTGAAGTTGAAGCAGCATTAATTGATTGTTATTTAGGTATGGGATTGACAAATATTCAATCTGGTCATGGTTCTGATAGAGGTGTCAATAGCGCTGAAGCGCTTGAAAGAAATCTATCATTAAAAGAATATGTTGATGATGATAATTTTAAATACTGCATAATTAAAATAAGAAAATCTTATATAGAAGAAAACAATGGCGATGTTTATGAAACTGTAAGAAAATATTGGAAAGTAAACTTAAATAGGATAAGCAAAATTCCATATGTTTTCGCCTCTTGTGATGGGGTGGTTCTAAAAGTATATGAAGTTGACAAGTGGTATAAATCATCAGCTATTCCTGATAGATGTATGTTTGATGGGAAAGAAACAATAGATAAAACTTTAATCGACCGTTTCGTAAATAAACGTATTCCACAAATTTATGCTAAAAAGGGTATGGCATCGCCTGTGCTTTATCATGATAAGGACACGATACTTACTAAATCTTTGGGTGATTGAAATTGTTTTTTATTGATAAAAACTTAAATGAAAAATACTGAATACTAATGGCTTAAATAGTATTTATTGCAAGATAAGTAAATATGTATGCGTACCATTTTTGGTACATGCTATATATTAATATTTAGTTGCATGAAAATGAATTTATGATATAGTAAGTCCTTTATTCGTCGATCCAAGAGACGTTAAACTTCTTGGCGCTGAAAAGGAAGAGACATTGAACTCCGAAGTAAGATAAGGATAACGATAGGTATCTCTATTCCATCGTTTATTAGAACTAATGGTATTTGATAAATATAATCAATCAAATATTGTTTATCTTGTTACAAATCCTTTTTAGAATAATATCCTTAACAACAAAAATATTTACATGCACCAAAAATGGTACATGTATTTTTTTAACATGTAGTTGTAGGAGGAAAAGATTATGTCTGATGAGGAAATTTTGATTAAATACTTTGGTGGAAAGCCACAATGGAATGGTAAAAAACTATATAAAATTGGCGAATTAAGAGTCGAATATTATGGAACCAAATTGTATAAAGTTGGAGGCGGAAAAATTGAATACTACAATAATAAGTTATACAAAATAAATGGTGAGAAAGTTACTTGGTATGGTGACAAAGTATATAAAATAGGCGATAGAAGATTTTAATATTATTAGCAAATTATTTATAAATGACTTACTTGTATAATATGTTTATAAGGAAGTTAAGTTAATATTATGAATAATTTTGAACCAAAGAAGTTAGCACTAATTCGTATATTAGATATATTGAAGTTTTATAGTGATGTCAACCATCCACTTACTCAAGAAGAGATTATTGATTATCTTGAATCAGATTATGGAATAGTCATTGAAAGAAAGGCTGTTGGCAGAAATATATCATTATTAAAGGAAGCTGGTATTGAAATAGAATCGGATAAAAGAGGTACTTATTTTAATGGCCAATTGCTTAGTGATTCAGAGTTACATTTGATTATAGATTCAATACTCGCTAGTAAACATATATCACAAGAACAGTCAAAGAGTTTAATAGATAGAGTGGCTTCTTTATCTAATAAATATTTTAATAAGCACATTAAAAATACTTATTCATTGAATCAAAGGGGAAAGGTTCACAACGAACTGTTATTTCACAACATTGAAGTGATTGATGATGCAATTGAAAAACAAAAGAAGATTAAATATACATACAATAAATATGCTTTAGATAAAAAGCTTCATAAGTCAGCGGATCATGTTGTGAGTCCTTACCAAATGTTATTACATAATCAAAGGTATTATTTAATGTGCCATGATGAAAAATGGAAACATATCGCATATCACAGGGTTGATAAAATAACCGATATTGAAATTATCAATGAACCATTGAATGATATAAGAACAATTAGTGGTTATGAAAATGGAATTGATTATAAGGAAATTGCTACTCAAATGCCTTATTTTTATTCGACTGAAAAACCTGAAATAATAGAATTTTACTGTGATGAAGGGATTGTAGATCAAATCGTTGACTGGTTTGGCGATGATGTGATTTTTGAAGAAGAGAACAATAAGATTAAAGTAACAATAAAAGCTAATCAATCATCAATTATTTATTGGCTCTTACAATATATTCAATATATTGAAGTAATTGGACCTAAAAAGGTTAAGGACAAGATATTAGAAATATTAGAAACTAGCTATCAAAGAAATAGATGATGGGATAATATATGTCAAAATATACAGAATTGGTTGCTGACAAAAACAGATTTTTAGATTGCTTAATAGATAAACTACAGACATCAAAATCGAGGAGGAAAAGAAATGAGTATACCACATATAAAAAATGCATTTGAAAATGTCAATCATGCATGCGAGAGAAATTTAAAAATGCAGTATCCAGGTGGAATCCCGGAGATGGTGAAAGAAAGATATGAGGAAGAGCTGAAATATCTGAAAAAATCGGAATACCAGGATGATTTTGAAATATTTCGGAGATTACGTGAAGAGGGGGAGCGTACCTCGCAATATATAATGCTGAGAGGAACCATAGGAGGCTCATTTTTGCTTTACCTTTTGGACAACAGCCGTCCGAACCCAATGCCGGCACATTATTATTGTAGAAAATGCGGTCATATGGAAATCGTTAATACGGGGTTATTCGGAATAGATTTACCTGAAATAGAGTGTCCAGTTTGTGGAGAAAAGGTTACAGGCGATGGTTTTGGAATACGTATAGAAGCTGTATGGGGAACAGCGGGGAAAAAAGATATTTACTTTGAATATGAAATTAGTAGTGAATTTTTGCCATTTGCAAAAAGAGCGTTGGAAAGGCTCTACCCGGACAGCGAAGTAGTGACTTATGGACATGAAGATATTCGTGACGGGAATTATAGAGTAATATGTAGAAGAAATAGAGTAATATGTAGAAGAAATAGAGAGGCGGAAGTGAAACCGTATGGATTCGCAATTTTACCTAAAGCTAGGACGATGAAAGATTATCCGGAATTTGTAACTTATCTTGAAGACGGAGAACCGTGTCTGAGTGGAGTAAGATGTCTTTTAGAAGATAGTGGTGTAAAGGTAGTGGAGTTGTCACCGCTTCTTTGGATAGAACATCTGATGGAATTGCAGAGAAGAAGTGGTTTATATGCATGTGAAGTGGGAATTCCTGAGCTTAGGGGTATGACATGCTATGATTTTATGAATTCAAGAGAATTATTTACGAACGAGAATGATCTGTTTACCCAGGAAGTACCGCAAAATTATAGGGCTATGGCTAATTGTTATGTGGCAGCGTATAATAGCTATAAATGTTTAGACATGTCGAAAGACGAATGGATCTGGGAGTTGGGAGAAGTTTTAGAAAGTCTAGATTTTCAGGAATATCCGTGTTATACCCGGGATGATTTTTTTGAGCAGTTGATGAACTGTGGCATAGAGAGAGGAGAGGCTTATCGATTTTCAGAGATTATTCGGAAAGGCATAGCAGAGAATAATAAAGATTTTGAGGCACTGACTATACCGGAAGGCTTAAAAAATGTTGCGAAAATGTATTGGTATGTTTCGCCGAAGGCACATGTGGTGGAGAGATTGTTGATTGTGGCCAGACTGACTTATTATATGAAGTGGAATAGCCGGGTGTATAGCGTGGTAGTTTGAAAAAAGAAATCTGGTGTAAAAGTAAGATTGGAATAGAAAGGGATAAAGTATAATCAAAATTCTAATATATGGAATGATGGATTATACTTCATTTTTAAGAATAATGAAATAGAAGAACAGTAATTACGCACAAAACTTCTGTTGAGATACACCTGTTTTTTTAAATATACATAAGTAATCATCATCTTTAAAATTTAAATATTATTCTTTTTATTGTTTGATGTAGCACGATATGCATTATTCTCTACATATGCCATCATACGATTATACAGCACTACATAGAAAAGCAAGGCAAGGATACTACCTATTGCACCTAAAAGTGCATAAGAGTTGTTCAGTGCCACCCACAACATAATACCAATCCATACAACAATGCATAGGGCGATAGTTGCGATATGTTCACGTAACCACTTTTTCTTGAAGAATGCTATTTTTTCTTTCAGAGTAAAGGTGCTGCTGTTTAGTGCCATAACAAGATTGTTGTCAGCAGCTTTCTTGAAGTCTTCTTCTAAAAAACGTTCTCCACTTATAAGTTCATTAATGCTTACATCAAACTCCTTTGAAAGCAGTGATAGCATTTCAATATCTGGCATATAATTACCGTTTTCCCAACGAGAAATGGTTTTGTTTGTTACACCAAGCTTTTCTCCAAGTTGCTCTTGCGTCAATTCTTTTTCTTTCCGTAGAGTAGCGATAAACTTTCCTGTCTTTATTTGATCCATTTTTATAACCTCTAAAGAAAGTATAACGCGTTTTCCAAATAAGAATCTTCCCCACAAACAGCGAAAAGTGTTTTTTGTACAAAAAAAGACTGCTCATAATGTAATGAACAGCCTTTAGATTAACTATTTCTTAGAAGCTTTAGGAGCTTTCTTAGCTTCAGCTTCAGCCCTCTTTAGATCATCTTGAGTCTTATAAGAACCCTTGTATGATTCAGCTAAGATAGTTTGGATATCCTTAATCATAGGAACTCTTGGGTTAGCTGGAGAACATTGGTCTTCATATGCTAAGTAAGAGATCTTTTCCATGTTTTCGTTCCATACTTCTTCACCACAATCAGTTTGAGCCTTGAATGACATATCGATACCAAGTTCAACTGCTAACTTGTAACATGCATCAGCATAAGCGATAACACCTTCTTCAACAGTATCAAACTTTAAGCCGATTGCTCTTGCAAGTTCTGCATACTTTTCATCAGCCTTGTAGTAGTTGTACTTAGGCCATACACCAGGCTTAGTAGGACGAGTACCATTGTATCTGATTACATATGGAAGTAGGATTGCGTTAGCTCTTCCGTGAGGTACATGGTATTCACCACCAATCTTATGAGCGATAGAGTGGTTTAGACCTAAGAATGAGTTAGCGAATGCCATACCTGCAAGACAGCTTGCATTGTGCATCTTTTCTCTAGCTTCTGGATCTTGCTTACCATTTCTATAAGCTCTTGGTAAGTATTCGAATACGATCTTGATAGCTTGTAAACATAAACCATCAGTGAAGTCGTTAGCTAATGTACTTACATATGCTTCAGTTGCGTGTGTTAATACGTCCATACCTGTATCAGCAGTAACCTTAGCAGGTAGAGACATTGTAAGTGATGGGTCAACAATCGCAACTGTAGGTGTTAAAGAGTAGTCAGTTAATGGATACTTCTTGTGTTCAACCTTATCAGTGATAACAGCGAATGGTGTTACTTCTGAACCAGTACCTGATGTTGTTGGGATACATACTAACTTAGACTTTCTACCAAGTTCAGGATACTTGAAGGCACGCTTTCTAATATCCATGAATTTTTGTTTAAGGTCATTGAAGTCTACATCTGGTTGTTCATAGAATAACCACATACCCTTAGCAGCATCCATACAGCTACCACCACCTAGGGCGATGATTGTGTCTGGTCTGAATGCATCCATTAGAGATAGACCCTTCTTAACTGTTTGGATAGATGGATCTGGTTCAACGTCACAGAATAATTGAATTTGAACGTTGTTTCTTCTCTTTTCTAATTGTTGAGTAATCTTTTGAAGATAGCCTAAGTCAACCATTGATCTATCTGTAACGATGAATACTCTATCAACATCACGCATGTCTTTTAGATATTCAATAGAATTTCTTTCAAAGTAAATCTTTGAAGGCACCTTGAACCATTGCATATTATTTCTTCTCCTTGCGACTTTCTTGATATTTAATAGATTGATTGAACTTACGTTACCACTTACTGAGTTATGTCCATAAGAACCACAACCTAGAGTAAGAGATGGAATCATACTATTATAGATGTTACCAATACCACCAAGTGAAGATGGAGAGTTTACACAGATTCTACATGCTTCTAGTCTTTCACCATACTTAACAGCTAAGTCATCGTTCATTGTATGAATTACAGCTGTATGACCAAGACCATTGAATTCAACCATAGCTTCAGCCTTGTTGAAACCATCTTCGATTGATTCAGCCTTTAACATAGCCAATACTGGTGATAACTTTTCACGAGTTAGAGGTTCGTTTGGTCCTACTTCTTTACATTCGCAAATTAAGATTGAAGTGTCTTCTGGAACTTCAAATCCAGCTCTTTTTGCGATTGATGCAGCAGACTTACCTACTACCCATGGATCTAATTTAGCGTTATTAACTTCTTTTGAGTAGCCCTTAACACCAAATAGAGATAATTCTAATAATTCTTTTTCTTTTGCGCTACAGAAGTGAACACGATAGTTGTTGAACATTGCCTTAGCGTCATCATAAATTTCTTTATCAACGATTACAGCTTGTTCAGAAGCACAAATCATACCGTTATCGAATGTCTTTGACATTACTACGTCGTTGATTGCTTGTCTTAAGTTAGCTGTTGTTTCAATGTATGCTGGAACGTTACCGGCACCAACACCTAATGCTGGTTTACCACAAGAGTAAGCAGCTCTAACCATTGCGTTACCACCTGTTGCTAGGATTGTAGCTACATCTGGATGGTTCATAAGAGCGCCTGTTGCTTCCATGCTTGGGTGTTCAATCCATTGGATACAGTTTTCTGGAGCACCAGCCTTAACTGCAGCTTCGTATACTACCTTAGCAGCAGCAACTGAACACTTTTGAGCATTTGGGTGGAAACCAAATACGATAGGGTTTCTTGTCTTTAAACAAATTAATGACTTGAAGATTGCAGTACTTGTTGGGTTTGTAACTGGTGTAACACCACATACAACACCCACAGGGCTTGCGATATATGACATACCTTCTACTTCATCTTCTTTGATTACGCCAACAGTCTTTTGGTGACGCATATTGTTTACGATATATTCACATGCGAATAGGTTCTTAGTAGCCTTGTCTTCAAAGACACCTCTTCCTGTTTCTTCAATCGCTAATTTTGCTAGATTACCGTGTTGGTCTAATGCAGCAACACTTGCTTTTGCAACGATATAGTCGATTTTTTCTTGATCTAAAGCTTCGAAGTCAACTAGTGCTTTTTTGGCTTTTTCAACCAATGAATTAATTTCTTGTTGAACGTTGTTTTCCATTTTTTTACCTCACTTGAGACAATTTTCACAAAAATGACTTTTAATGTCAATATTAAATGTTAACTTTTTAACAAGTAAGCGTTTACATTTTTTTGAGGCTATATAAATGATAGAATAACGAGGTGAAAAACACTTTAAAAGATTATTTTTCGATTATTATTTGGTCAGCTATATTTGCGCTAAGTTGTAACCTTTTTATTGTTCCCTTTAACTTGTATGGAGGGGGCATAATTGGTCTAGCACAGGTTATTCGTACCTTGTTTGTTAATATGACGGGTATTGAATCAAATATTGATTTAACTGGTATTACTAACTTACTCATTAATATTCCTTTATTGTTGATAGCTTTAAAAAGATTAAATAAGGAATTTGTCTATAAGACTATCGTATCGGTAATTGTTCAAACATTGGCTTTTTCGGTGATGTTTGAAAGCTCTCCAATTAGCGATAAATTAGTAAGTATTATTGTAGGTGGTACTATTTGTGGTTTTGCGGTAGCTAGAATACTTGTATGTAAGGCCAGTGGTGGTGGAAACGATATCATCGGTATGTTGTTGACACTAAAGAATCCGATGATTAGTGTTGGAAAGTATTGTTTATATTTTAATTGTGCTTTGTATACCTTGTGTGCATGTTTATTTAATTTTGAGGTTGCGGTATACTCTATTATCCAAGCCTTTGTTTATTCTTTGATGGTAGATAAGGGACATCTTGAGAATATTGATGTAGCTTTAATGATCTTTACCAAGAATGAGAACGTTAAGAAGATGATTATGGAAGATAATAGAAGAGGTGTTACAACTTGGACTGGTAAGGGTGCTTATACTAATAAGGAAACAGAAGTGTTAGTTTCGGTTGTTTCTAAGTATGAAGTTCCTTTATTAAAGAAGAAGATAAGAAAGATTGATAAGGATGCGTTTATAATTGTTTCAAATGTCGAAGATGTATCCGGTGGATATGAGAAAAGGCTTGTATAATAGGTGTAGTATGACAAAGGATGAATTTTTAAAGATATTGGCTGAAAAAGGATTAGAACTAAGTGATAGGCAGATGGAACAGTTTTGTACTTATGCTGCTTTTTTAAAAGAATATAATGAGAAAATAAATTTAACGGCCATTTGTGAGTTTGAGGAAGTTTTAGATAAGCACTTCTATGATTCTTTATTATTAAGTTTTGATGTAAAGATGGAAGGTACTTTGGTGGATGTTGGTACTGGTGCTGGTTTTCCAGGTGTGGTATTAAAGATTGCTTATCCAGATTTGAGAGTTATTTTGATTGAACCTTTGATGAAAAGATGTGTATTCTTAAATGAATTAATAAATAAATTAGGACTTGAGGGTATTGAGGTAATTAATACCAGAGGTGAGGATTATTCTTTAATACATCGAGAAGAATATGATTATGTAACAGCTAGGGCGGTGACTAATTTGAATGCACTGATTGAGGTGTGTGGCGCTATGGTTAAGAAGAATGGTTATTTTATTGCCCTAAGGGGTTCAAGTGGCCAAAGTGAGATTGATGGTGCTAATAATGCGATTAAGCAGATGAATTTTGAGTGTGAGCGTATTATTGAACATACCTTAAATGATGGTTCTTTAAGAGTGATTGGTTATTTAAAGAAGGTGGGAGCTACACCTAAAAAATTGCCTAGAAAATATAGTATAATTAAGCAGAGACCTTTATGAGTGAAGTAGTAGAAATTGATATTAGTAAGATAGTTCCAAATAGAAGCCAGCCTAGACTTGCTTTTTATGATGATACAGTTAAATCATTGGCCTTAAGTATTAAGGAAAATGGTTTATTGCAACCTATTAGTGTTAGAGAAATGGATAATGGCCAGTATGAATTAATTGCGGGTGAGCGTAGATTTAGAGCTTGTCAATATAATGGTGATACAAAGATTAGGGCTATTATTTATGATATGTCTGATGAGAAGAGCGCTACTTTGTCTTTGATTGAGAATATTCAAAGAGAGAGTTTGAACGCAGTTGAACAAGCTATGGCGATGGCGCGTATTATGAAGGATGAGGATATCACTCAAAATGAATTAGCTGAGCGTCTTGGCTATAAACAATCAACTGTTGCCAATAAGTTACGCTTATTGAAGTTGCCTGATTATGTTAAGGAAGCAGTTAGTCATGGTCAGATTTCTGAGCGTCATGCTAGGGCTTTGTTGAAAGTTCCAAATGAGCGTCTTGAGGAAGTTTTTAATACGATTGTTACAAGAGATTATAATGTAGCTAAAACTGAAGAGTATATTAAGGAATTACTTGAAACAAATAAGCATTCGCTTGGTATTTCTGGTAATGTTCAAATCGGTATTAATACTGTTAATAAGGCTTATGAGATGGTTAAGAAATCAGGTATTGATGCTGATTATCAGATGACTGAATATGGCGATAATGTTAAGATAGTCATCAGGTTTAAAAAGTAGGGGGATGTATGGCGAAAATAATTGCGATTGCGAATCAAAAAGGTGGCGTTGGTAAGACGACTACTTCTATAAATTTAGCGGCAGGACTTGCTTATTTGTCTAAGAAAGTTTTAATGATTGACTTTGATCCACAGGGTAATGCTACTCAAGGTGTGGGCCATGATGTGGCGATTGAGGATTTAACGGTTTATGACGCTTTACTTGGTGGTAGTGATGTTAAGGATTGTATTAAGTCTTTAAAGAAACCGCCTCTTGATATCTTGCCTGCTAATATTTCTTTGGCTGGTGCTGATTTAGAGATTGCGAAGATTGAGGAAAATCGTGAACAAATCTTAAAGAATACACTAGAGGGTGTTAAGGATATTTATGACTATATCATCATCGATTGTCCGCCTTCTTTGGGTTTACTTAATACTAATGCACTTACTGCTGCTGATTCGGTTATTATTCCAGTACAGTGTGAATATTATGCTTTGGAGGGTGTTACCCAGCTTCTACAAACTATTAGACTTGTACAAAAGCTATTTAATCCTAGTTTAAAGATTGAGGGTGTGTTACTAACAATGTATGATGCACGTACTAATTTGAGTAGTGAAGTAAGTAGTGAGGTAAGAAAGCATTTTAAGGAAAAGGCTTATCGTACATATATTCCAAGAAATATTAAATTATCAGAGGCTCCAAGTATGGGCAAGTCAATTTATGATTATGATATGGCTTGTGAGGGCGCTAGAGCTTATGTTGCGTTGACTAAAGAAGTTATTGATAGTAATGAGGTAAGATGAAATGGCTAAGAAATTAGGTAAGGGTTTAGGAGAAATATTTGGTGATAATATCGATTCTGTTTTAGATGAGATTTCCAAGGGTACAAGTGATGTTAAGGGTGATAAGCTTTTAATCAATGTTAGTGAGATTAGACCCAATCCTTATCAGCCTCGTAAGCTTTTTGATGAGGAAGCTTTAAAGGATTTAAGCGCTTCTATTAAGGAAAAGGGTGTCTTTACTCCCATTCTAGTTCGTAAGTCATTAAAGGGGTATGAGTTAATTGCCGGTGAGCGTCGTTTGAAGGCTTCTAAAATGGCTGGTCTTAAGGAAATTCCAGCTATGGTTGTGGATTTTGATGATGCGAATATGATGGAGGTTTCTTTACTTGAGAATGTTCAAAGAGAGAATTTAACTCCAATTGAAGAAGCTGAGGCTTATGACAATATCATTAAAAGATTAAATTACACACAGGATGAATTGTCTAAGAAGGTTGGTAAGTCTCGTGCTTATATTACAAATAGTTTAAGAATTTTGAAGTTACCAACAAGGGTGAGAGCTTATGTTAATGATGGTAAGTTGTCTTTAGGTCATGCGAAAGCTTTATTAGCTTTTGAGGATGAGGAGAAGATTAATGAGGTTGCCGATAGAGTCATTAAAGAGGATCTTACTGTAAGAGATGTTGAAAAGTTGGCTAAAGATAAACCAACTGTTAAGAAAAAGAAGGAAGTAGTGGTTGATCCTTATATGGAGAGTGTTCGTAAGAATCTTGAGAATAAGTTTCAAACAGGTGTTGAGTTAGATGGTAAGAAAATCGTCCTTCATTATAATGATGTTGATGATTTAAATAGAATCTTAGAAATAATGGATTGTTTAGAAAAGGATTAAGGATTATGAGCGAGAAACAAGAAGACAAGATCGTATTAACTTTGAATAATGAAGTTAATGAAGAAGAAGTTGAAGAGACTAAGGTTGAAGAAAGGGGCCATGAACCTGTTAGTGAAGAAGAGGTTTTGGCGGCTAGAGTTAATGATGAGGGTTTAAGTGAAGAGGAGAAGAAGCAGGTGGCTGATTTCTCTAAGCAAATCGATATTACTCAAGCTAATGCAGTATTACAATATGGTGCAAGTGCTCAAACTAAGGTGGCAGATTTCTCTGAACAAACTTTAAAGAATGTACGTACTAAGGATTTGGATTCTATTGGTGATACTTTAGAAGATTTGGTTAAGGAACTTAAGGGTTTTAATGCCAATGAAAAGGATGATAGTTTCTTTGGCAAGTTGTTCAAAAAGCCTGCTGATGCACTTACTAATATGAAGATTAAGTATGATAGTGCTTCAGCAAATGTTGATAAGATTGTTAAGATTTTAGAGGATCATCAGGTTACTTTATTAAAGGACATTTCTTTATTAGATCAACTTTATGAAAAGAACTTAACTAATCAAAAAGAATTGACTATGTATATTTTGGCTGGTTATCAAAGACTTGATGATATTAAGAAGCATGAATTAAAAGACGCTATTGAGAAGGCTCAAAAGACAGGTGATCCTGAGGATGCTCAAAAGGCTAATGATTTGTCTAATGCGGTTAATCGTTTTGAGAAGAAGCTTCATGATTTAGAGTTAACTAGGGTTGTGGCGATTCAAACTGGTCCTCAGATTCGTTTGGTTCAAAATAATGATACTTTGATGGTTGAGAAGATTCAGTCAACTTTGGTTAATACTATTCCTTTGTGGAAGTCTCAAATGCTTATTGCGTTAGGTATTTCTCATTCTAAGGAGGCTGCTAAGGCTCAAAATGAAGTTACTGAGATGACTAATAGAATGCTTAAGGAGAATGCTGAGAATCTTAAGATGGCTACTGTTGAGACTGCTAAGGAATCTGAAAGAGGTATCGTGGATATCGAGACTCTTACTGAGACTAATAAGAAACTTATTGAGACTCTTGAGGAGGTTCAAAAGATTCAGGTTGAGGGTAGAGAAAGAAGAGCTGCTGCTCAAGTTGAACTTAGAAAGATTGAGACTGAATTGTCTAATAAGTTAAGTGATGTAAAGGATCTAATGAACTAATGAAGTGGATGGTTGGCTCTGATATTCATGGTAGTGAATTCTTCGCAGAGAAGTTAGTTAAGGCTTATAAGAAAGAGGGGGCTACTAAGTTATTACTATTGGGTGATATTCTTTATCATGGTCCTCGTAATGATTTACCTTTAGGATATAGTCCAAAGGGTGTTATTAGGCTTTTGAATCCCTTAAAGAGAGATATTGTCTGTGTTAGGGGGAACTGTGAGGCTGAGGTTGACCAGATGGTTCTTGAGTTTCCAGTGCTTACAGATCATGTAATCTTAGAGAATGAAAATTTAACTATTTATATGTGTCATGGTCATCATGAGAATAATGAGAATCCACCACTTATGAATAAGAAATATGTCTTGTTGTGTGGGCATACTCATATTCCTAAGTTGGATGTGCACGGTGATTATGTTTATATTAATCCCGGTTCTGTCTCACTTCCAAAGGAAGATACATGGCATGGCTATATGATTATTGAGGATAATAAGTTTATTTGGAAGAATCTTGATGGTGAAGTCATCAGGGAATATGACTATGTTTGAGCAATTTATTTCTAATAAGATAGTGATTGTAGCACTTATTTCTTGGTTTACCGCACAAGGGTTGAAGGTAATTACTCATGCTTGTGTGTATAAGAAATTAGATTTCAAGCGTTTGTTTGGAGATGGTGGCATGCCTAGTTGCCATTCAGCGGTTGTTTCATCTTGTGCTACTGCGATTGGGATTATTGAGGGTTTTAATTCTTCTGTCTTTGCGTTAGCGCTTATAATTGCGATAATTGTTATGCATGATGCATCTGGTGTAAGGTTTGAGACTGGTAAGCAGAATAAAATCATCAAGGACATTTCACAGTTCATTGAGGGTTTTAATAATATTAAGTTTGATGATGAATCTTTGAAGGAATTTGTGGGGCATACACATTTACAAGTTGTGATGGGTTGCCTACTTGGTATTATTGTTTCTGTTGTTGTATGTAACATATTGTTTATTTAAGCTCACATATGTGGGCTTTTCTTTTGGTTTTCCACAATTGTTGATAAGTGGTGGGAAAAATATGGGAGGTTTATGGTAAGGAATTCCATTGTTATAAAGCGATAATGGAAACATGGATGAATTAGTATTGGTAAATAGGGTAAGAGAAAATTGTGATGATGCAGCTTTTAATGAAGTGCTTAATGGCCATATCAAGATGATTGAGTCGATTGTGCTTAATTGTGTTAATGAAATTGGTGATTTTAGGTTAAATAAGGATGATCTAAAACAAGAGGCTATTATTGGCTTATATGATGCGTGTAAGTGTTATAAGGAAGATATGAATACGAAGTTTTCCACTTTTGCGTATACATGTATTAAAAGAAGGGTTCATGCTTATTATCGTAAGTGTACTCATTTGTATTGTGTGGAGTGTGTGTCTTTGGATAATTCTGTGGTAAAGGATAGTGGTCTTATTTATGGTATTCAAAAAGAACAAGAGTCTATTAAAGATAAGATGGAAGTTCTTAATAAGTTGATGACTCAATTGAATTATGAAGATAGGATGATTGTGGATATGCGTATTAAGAACTATTCTTATAAGGAGATTTCAGATTATTTGAATATTAAAGAGAAGCGCATTGATAATAGGCTAATGCGCATTAAAGATAAACTATCTAGGTCAGATTTGGTTAATAAGGCAAAATTGTACAGTTGACTTTTAATTCCAGTTTAAGTCTATAATAGATGAGATTGGAGAAAAGTATGGTAGAGATATTAAAGGCGATATTATTTGGAATAATTGAGGGTGTCACAGAGTGGCTTCCTATTTCAAGTACTGGACATATGATTTTATTAAATGAATTTATTACTTTAGATGTTAGTAAAGAGTTTTATTCAATGTTTGAGGTGGTAATTCAATTAGGTGCTATTTTAGCGGTTGTTGTTTTATATTGGAATTCTATTTGGCCATTTGGTCTAAAGTTAAAGGAACCTATTAAGGAAACTGGATTATTGAAGTATTTTGATAAGCCAAAGTGGGTTATGTGGATTAAGGTTCTAGTAGCTTGTGTTCCTGCTGCTATTGTTGGATTAGCATTTAATGATTTGTTTGAAGAATTGTTCTATAACTATGTTTGTGTTGCGATTGCATTAATTGTATTTGGTGTTGCGTTTATCATTATTGAAACAAGAAATCATGGTAAATCTGCCAAGATTAATTCAATTGCTGAATTAGATTATAAGACTGTAATTATTATTGGTTTGTTTCAATTAATTGCGGCTATTTTCCCTGGAACTAGTAGAAGTGGTGCGACTATTGTAGGTGCTTTATTAATTGGTGTTAGTAGAGTGGTAGCTGCTGAATTTACTTTCTATTTGGCGGTTCCTGTAATGTTTGGTGCAAGTTTATTGAAGTTAGTTAAGTTTGGTTTTGCGTTTACTACCTTAGAATTCTTTATTTTAATGGTTGGTATGATTGTGGCTTTTATTACTTCAATGTTTGTGATTAGTTTCTTGATGTCTTATATTAAGAAACATGACTTTAAGGTATTTGGTTATTACCGTATAGTTTTAGGTATTTTAGTTTTAGCTTATTATTTCCTATTTGCGATTAAATAAGTATAATGTAAATAAGAGGTAAAATTCGTGAAAATTGTTAGTAAAGAAGAATTCGATGTTATCTCAAGAAGCGGCAACGTAGTTGTTGATTTTTATGCTGACTGGTGTGGACCTTGTAAGTTATTGGGTCCAGTTCTTGAGAAGATCAGCAAGAGTTATCCTGATATTACTTTCATTAAGGTGAATGTAGATGATAATGAACAGCTTGCTGTTGATTTTGGTATTATGTCTATTCCGGCTGTTTTTATGTTGAAGGATGGTAAGCCGGTTAATAAGTTTGTTGGTTCTTTACCTGAATCAAGGATTGTTAATATTTTAGAGGAAACTTTTAAGTAGATTGTTTGTTTTTTGACAATCTACTTTTTTATTTTGTGGGGAGATTATGACATTATCAGATATTGTTAAGTTATTGGGTGGTGTTGCACTGTTCTTGTTTGGTATGACCCTAATGGGTGATAGCCTTAAGAAGGTTGCTGGTACCAAACTAGAAGTTTTTTTATACAAGTTAACAGGAAGTCCTTTAAAGGGTATTCTTTTGGGTACTGGTGTTACGGCTATTATTCAATCATCTAGTGCTACAAGTGCGATGGTTGTTGGTTTTGTAAACTCTGGTATGATGAAGCTCAATCAGGCTATCAGTATTATCATGGGTGCTATTATTGGTACAAGTATTACTGGTTGGGTTATTTCTTTATCTTATATTGGTACTGGTAATAGTGGTATGTTGGAATTGTTTTCAACAAGTACTTTAGCTTCTTTAATTGGAGTTATTGGTATTTTGTTTATTATGGTTTCTAAGAAACGTAAACAAAAGAATATTGGTGAGATTTTATTAGGCTTTACTATTTTGATGGTGGGTATGGAACAAATGTCTGGGGCTGTTAGTGGTCTTAGAAGTGAACCTACTTTCTTAAATTTATTTACATCATTCTCAAATCCTGCCTTGGGTATTGGCTTTGGTATGTTGTTTACAGCTTTAATTCAAAGTGCTAGTGCTGCTGTTGGTATTATTCAAGCTTTATCAAGTACTGGTGTTATTACTGTTGATATGACAGTTCCAATTCTTATTGGTATTGCGATTGGTGCATCATTACCGGTAATTATTTCATCTATTGGTGCTAACGTTGATGCTAAAAAGGCTGCTTATTCTTATTTGGTTATTGATGTTGTCGGTGGTTTGTTGTTTGCGGTAATTTTCTATGCTTTGAATTTCATTTTCCATTTTAATTTCTTGGATGATATTGTGAATCCTGTTTCCATTGCCTTTATTAATACGATGATAAGAGTTGTGATGATTGGCATGTTGTCTCCTTTCATTAAGACTATTGAGAAGCTTGTGAGTCTTGTGGTTAAGGATAATAATGATGAGGAACAAAGTGATACTAACTTGTTGGAAGAAAGATTCTTGCAGTATCCACCTTTGGCTTGTGAGAATGTTACCCAGGTAATTAATACAATGGCTGGTAAGGTCTTGGATATTACTTTTAGTGCCATTAGCTTATTGGATAATTTTGATGAGAAGAAGTTTGCTAAGGTAGAGAAGAAGGAAGTTAGGTTAGATGAATATGAGGATAAGATTAATATTTATCTAACTAAGATGGCTTCTAAGTCTTTGAATGGTTATCAATCTAGACTTGTTGGTCGTTATTTACATAGTGTTGGTGATTTGGAAAGAATTTCTGACCATGCCTTGAATATTGCTCAATTAGCTCAGGCTATTTCTGAGGATAAGGTTGTTTTCTCTAGTGATAGCAAGAAGGAATTGGATTTGTTGTTGGAGGCAATTAAGAAGGTTTCTACAATGTGTATGGATAGCTTTATTACTAGTGATATTGAACAATCATATGCGGTTGAACCTTTAGAACAAGTAGTTGATAAGATTGTTGATAAGATGAGGGAGAATCATATTGAGCGTCTTCAAAATGGTGAGTGTAATGTTCAAAGTGGTTATATCTTCGATGATTTGTTGAATAACTTTGAAAGAGTTTCGGATCATTGTTCAAATATTGCGTTGGCAACCATTGGTTCCTATGATAAGAATTTCGATACTCATACATTTGAGATTGATATTAGAAAAGAAGATCATTTCTTGGATCTATATCGTCAATATCTTGATGAACTAAATTATTATGATGTCTTAAGTAAGTAGTCCTAGTGGCTACTTATTTTAATATATTAAGTAATTCAATCTGTCAGTCATAAAGTCCAAAGTGATGATATGTGGCTGACTTTTGAATAGTGAACCACGAAAAGAACTTTTAATAGTTGGGATAAGTATTTTTAATTATCAACCATTGTTTACTGTCAATATTCAAAATAACAACATAATGGTTATAAGGACATGATATACGTGAATGTTTTTATTTTAGTGTATATAAAACTAGATTAGGGAATATAGATAACAAGTCGACAGATAATTAACAAAACATTACAAAGCTCAAGAATGACATTTATTTTATAATTGTGTCGAATATTTTAAATAAAATAACAAAAGTGACGAATTTACTTGGAAAAAAATTGTTTTATTTGAAATGTTTTTATACTAAAGGAGCAATGGAAATGAGTACAGTTAACAAAATATTAGAATACTTAAATCAACAAAGAGTTAATCTTGATAATTTGGATGATTTTACTACGGTTAGTATTTCGGAAAAGCTTATTTTGTCGAGAACTTCAACTTCTGAATATTTAAATTCATTAGTTAAAGATGAAAAAGCTGTAAGAATTAAATCAAGACCAGTTTATTATCTTCCTGTAAATAAACTAGAGGAAATATATAACTTAAAAATTGATGAATTTGAGTTTCTGTCTATTGAAGCATTTAAAAGATATCTTGATACAAATGCAAATTATATTAAGGATTTTGACTATGCGATTGGATGTAATGGCAGTTTGATGATGTCTATATCTTCTTTAAAGTCAGCTATTTCTTATCCAACACCTTTGCCTGTTATTATTTTTGGTAAAAAAGGGACAGGAAAGAAATATCTAGCTAAGTTAGCTTTGGAATATCTTAAGAATAATAATCTTTGTGACAGGAAGTCAAAGTTTGTTTGCTGTGATTTATCTAAAGAAAATTTTGAAGATGTTTTGATTGAAATAAAAAGGAATGAAAAAATGGAAGATATATTAAAACAAGAAGAATGTTTATATCAAGTAGTTGAACTAGCAGAAGATGGAGTGTATCTGCAAAATACTATGAATAATAAAATATCAAAAGAAAAAGATAT
>URCJ01000036.1 GCA_900546285.1 uncultured Solobacterium sp.
AGTTCAACAGATAAGATCATTACCATCCATGAAGATAGCTCTTTATTAAGAGATATCGCAATGGCCCTAGTAAAAGAAATAGACGACAATCGCTTCTTAATCAGTGAAAAAGATGCAACGCTAGCTATCATTTCACACAATAATAAAGCACGTGATATCTTCAATAATATTAAAGATGAGCTACAGCTAAGTGGTGGTGGCGCACCTTTCTGTGTATGTGTGACATCAAGTTTAAGTCATGATGAATTATTAGAAAAGTTAAAGGAGAAAACAAATGAACTTACATTATGATCATTACAAAGAAACAGTGCTAGATACTGTAATTAAGGAAGAAAAAGATGGTTACTACTGTTTTGAAGATACAATCTTCTATGGTGAAAAAGGTGGTATGCCATCAGACAAGGGAACTATTAATGGTTTAGAAGTATTAGATTTAAAGTGGGATGGTGATACTTTATATCACAAAGTAAATGGTGAACTATCTAATCCAATCCACATGGAAGTTGACTTATTCACACGTCATACTAACACAATCGTACAATCAGCTTTACATATTGCGGATGGTTTCTGTGTTAAACACAATTTTCCATTAGGTTCTATTGGAACTAATCCTGATAATATCTGGTATGAAATTAATACTGATGTAGATGATAAGACTTTGGATGAACTTGAACAATATGTAAGACAAGCTATCTTAGATTCAATCGATATTGAAATATCGTATGTTGCAGGTAAGGACTATGGTGATGAACACTATGCACATTTTGATACAGTAAGAATTATTAAGATAGGTGATTATGATAAACAGCCATGTGGTACTTTACATGTAAACAATACTTCTGAAATTGGTTCTTTCTCAATTCTATCTCATGAGAAGACTTCTCGTGGTACAAGACTACATTGTGCAATCGGTATGACAAGTGCCGATCATTTAAAAGAAGTATATGATGAATATAGAAAAACTGCAGTGGTCATCAATCCTGGTAAAGATAAATTAAGTGATGTTGCCAAGACTCTAGTTGAAAACAATAAAGCTCTTAAGAAAGAATTAGCTGATTTAAAGAAAGAGTTATTACAATTCCAGGCAAAGGCTTATACTAGCTCAACCGATAAAGTAATTACCATCCATGAAGATAGCTCTCTTTTGAGAGATATCGCAATGGCCCTAGTAAAAGAAATAAGTGATGATCGTTTCCTAATTAGCGAAAAGGATTCATCACTCGCAATTATCTCTCATGATAATAAAGCGCGTGATATCTTCAATAGCTTAAAAGATGAGCTACAACTAAATGGTGGCGGTGCTCCATTCTGTGTAACTGCATCTTCTAAATTAAGTCATGATGAACTATTAGAAAAGTTAAACAACCTATAAAACAAGCAAAGGGGCATTCGCCCCTTTTGTGTTATAAACTATATACCTTTTCCTTCTACATTAATATAAGTTGGTACTTCGCTAATCTTTGGAATTTCTTCACTAAATTCAGCACATGATAATTCGATTGTATCAGTATGATAAGTAACCACATATTCCTCATCACCAAACTTAACATCATACTTATTAGAATCACCAATTCTCTTTAAAGTGCCTTCCTCTAGCTCACCAAACTGAACATATCTTTGTGCCTTGCCATCTTGCGTAAATATAAAGGCAATAGAAGATGGAAAATTATTTGAGAAGGTACCAACAATAACACCTGGATTATGATATTTATTGAAATCGTCCTTTTCTTTCCACAACAAAGTTAATACAGTCAAAAGACCAACGCATAAGCATGAAACCACAATAATTGAGATATTCTTTTTCATTGATTTACCCTCCTCTTATTTATACTTTAATTCTAACAAAAAAATGCAGAAACAATACTTTTAGAAAAACGGGGCAATTTGATATCTAAATCTTGAGAAAAACGGGGCAAAGCTATGCTCAAAAATCATGAAAAACGGGGCAAAATGGTGTATTATAAAGAAAAAGGAGCATTTAAGATGAAAAGACAATATGAAGATAAGATTCAAAATTGGATAAACGATAGTAAAAAAGCCCTGCTTATATATGGTGCAAGACAAGTTGGTAAGACTTATCTAATAAGAGAAATGCTGAAGAGAAATAATATTTCTTATTTTGAGGTTAACTTCCAAGAAAGAGAAGATATCTTAAATGCGATTAAAGATTTAAGTAATGCTGAAGATATTTCGATGAAATTAGCACTATATTCTGATACCTCACTAATGGAGGGCGAATCAGTTATCTTTTTAGATGAGGTGCAACTATATCCTGAAATAATCACCAAAATTAAATTTTTAGTTGATGAAGGAAAATATAGATATATTTTAAGTGGCTCTAACTTAGGTGTTGAATTAAAAGGCATAAAGAGTATTCCTGTTGGCTATGTGGATATGTTTCAAATGTACCCCATGAACTTATTCGAATTTGTTAATGCAATCGGAATTAACGATACTACAATCAAATATTTAAAAGATTGTTTTGAAAAATTAGAACCAGTTGATGAAATAATTCATAAACGTATGTTAAACACCTTTTATTATTATCTAATTTGTGGTGGTATGCCCTCTGTTGTTGATACTTTTGTCAAAACAAGAAATTTACGTGAAGTTCGTGATGAACAGCAGAATATCATAAGACAATACAAAGCTGATTTTATTAAATATGAGAATGATGATAAGAAGCTAAAAATCATTTCAATCTTTGATTCTATTCCAGCTCAACTTAATCAACAAAATAGAAGATTTGTGTTCACCCAATTAGACAAAGAATTAAAGTTTGATCGTTACGAAAACAGTTTCTTATGGCTTAAGGATGCTGCAGTAGCTATACCTATTTACATTGCGAATGAACCGAAAGCTCCATTAATCCTTTCGAAGTCTACAAACCAATTTAAGTTATTTATGCCTGATGTCGGCTTATTAACATCATGTTACCCAGACTATGTTAGTAAAGAACTTCTTGATATGAATCCTGATTACGAAATTAATAATGGTGCATTATTTGAAAATTATATTGCGGAAGAGCTAATAAGCAACAATATCACACCATATTATTTTAAGAACAAGAACATTGGAGAAATTGATTTTTTGATGGAATATGACAATCAAATCATTCCACTTGAAATCAAATCAGGTAAAGATTATAAAGTTCATAAAGCATTAGATAATCTACTCAACACTAGAGAATATTCTATTAAGAAGGCTTATATTCTATCACCATCTAATATAGAAATTGATGATAAAAACATCTATCTGCCCATCTATATGACGGGACTATTTGGTGATAACAAATCTGAAGATATTATCATCAATCTTAATATCTAGCAATCAAGGCAATCATGAATTGCCTTTTTAAATTAAAAAGCTCTAAAACCTAAGAGTTCTAGAGCACAAATAACTATTTGGTGGAGATGAGGGGGATTGAACCCCTGTCCAAGAATAGTCCCACATTCAGACTTCTACAGTTTAGTTTAGTTTTTAATAAGACAATACAAACGACCTAAACTACCAAGTATTGAATTTGCCTTTTCGGTTTTCGGATTGAAAGATAAGGCTAACTTTCTTCACCTAGTTTGTGTTTACGACTGATTGCTACAAGCTTTACAATCAGAAGCTGCTTTGGGAGCTAACGTCGCTCAACCGATTAAGCAAATGCTAATTCGTTATTGCCGAATAATTTTGTTTGGTTATAAGGTAACCACTCCACTGCAATCCAAATCCAACATAAACCTGTCGAAACCAAGACATCCCCATGTTTTATTTGTATTCTAAATTATACACTTTTAACGTATTAACGCAAGCGCATGTAAACAACAAATAATTAATCATTCTTCACAAATCATTTTCTTCTAGAAGCACGTCTTCTTGTAATCAATTCTAAATCCTGTAATTGTCTACCAAATTCATCATCTTTGGCAACAAGTAGTAAATCTTTATCCATATTATTTAATGCATGCAAAACAGCCGCATAAATGCCCATCGCTACAGAAGGATCGCCCTTTTCAACTTTCCAAAGAGAAGCTCTACTAATACCTGCACGCTCTGAAACTAACTCAACAGATAAATCTCGTCTTAATCTAGCAAGTTTAATTTGTTCTCCCATAGTTCTCAATATTCCCTCTGTTTTTGGAATAATATTGTAAGCTGCTTTCTTCATTTGCTTTTATACCTCTCTTATTGTTCACTATTATATACATTATCTATCTTTTTGTCTATTTTAGTAAACATTATAATTCTTCGGTCTAATAAAAAAATGCAGCCACATAACCACATTTAACTAACTACTATAGAGTTTTCTGCTGGTTGTCAGTCTCGGTACCCAGTTAAAATGCCTTAAAGACGTGGAAATCATTAAGTCCCCCACGTGGACTGTAACTAACTCTCAGTTACAAAGATGATACCAAATTAGTATCCGAATGGAATTTAACCTGTTCCATTATCAGCACAACTTTTAACGATGCTCTTACATCGAGAATATTCCTATTCCTCTTATATTTTACTATGTAATAAAGTCTTATATTGATAATAGATTGCTGATGGTTTGCTTACATCTCTATTCATGATATATTAATAATAGTTAAACATTCGGTGCCCTACTACCGCAAATGTAGAATAAACAAACGGTGCTTCACTACCGTAAAATGAGAAGATAAACATTCGGTGCTTCACTACCGTAAAATGAGAATTAAACAGTTTGACGCAAAGTCACAAAAGGAGCATAATAATTTGCTCCTTTTATAATCTATCTCTCTTCCCTAAAGTAAGACACACCTAAATGACCTGGTGCTTGATTCTCCTTCTTCTTCTTGGCAGAAACCACACACAATACTACAATAGTAACAATATAAGGCAACATCTTATAAAGATTTTGAAGATAAGTAACTCTTTCTACCTTCAAGATATCAGCCAAAGCCCTAGAGATTTCAGCAGGAATATAAATATAAGCCCAATAACACAAACCAAACAAGTAAGCACCCCATGTTGCATTCTTAGGCTTCCAAGAAGTGAAAATAACAAGGGCAACAGCCAGCCAACCTAAGGCCTCAATAGTATTATCATTAGCCCATGTTCCTTGAATATAGTCCATTACATAAAACAAACCACCAAGACCACAAATAGCACCACCAACAATAGAAGCTAAATACTTATACTTAGTAACATTAATACCAGCCGCATCAGCAGTAGCTGGATTCTCACCAACCGCTCTTAGATTCAAACCGGTTCTAGTCTTTGTTAAGAAATAATTAGCCACAAAAGCCAAAACTAAACAGAAATAAGCCATCCAACCATAATTCAAGAATAAAGAACCAAATAACCCTAACTTACCTGAAATAAATGGTAAACGTAATTTAAACACATTGGCAGTAGTAGCTACTGAAATGGAACCAACACCACCTGACAGTTTCATCAAAGAACCACCAAAGAAATTAGCGATACCAGTTCCAAAAATAGTAAGTGTTAAACCAGTAACATTTTGATTAGCCTTTAAAGTAACAGTTAAGAAACTATAAATCAAACTGCCCAAGGCACTAGCTAAGATGGCACACAATAATGCACAAATCATACCAATGGTACCATTAGGCGTTGCGGTACTACTTTCATAAATAAAAGCACCAGTCAAAGCACCAATACCACCAAGCTGCATAATACCTGGAACACCCAAATTCAAATTACCAGCCTTTTGATTGATAGTCTCACCAATACAGCCAAACATAATAACCGTTCCAAAAGTAATGGCTGAAACAATCCAAGAAATTAATTGTGCACTAGTCATTATGCTTCCTCCTTATGTGAATGCTTAACAAACTTGTAATTGGCAAAGAATTCAGATCCTAAAATAAAGAACAAAATAATACCTGTAATAATATTAGAAGCATATTCATTTAAGCCAAAGTCAGAGGCAATTTGAGAAGCACCCTTATTCAAGAACACTATCAGCAATGAAATAAAGGCCATAGACAAGATATTAAACTTAGCCAACCAACATACGATAATAGCAGTAAAACCCCTACCGCCTGCAGTTTGTTTAGAAATAGTATGAGACATACCAGCTACCTCTACAAAACCTGCAATACCGGCAATACCACCAGACAATAAGACAGTTCTAATAATTGTATTCTTTACATTAATACCTGCATACTTAGCAGTAGCCTCAGATTCACCAACTACAGCCAATTCAAAACCATGTTTAGAATATTTTAAATAAATATAAACAAGAACCGAGATCAATAATACAATAATTACATTCAACAAATATTGATACTCACCAATAGACATAAACCAACCACCATGAGTATTCATATTAATAATACCTACCGAATGGGCTTGTTTCTTATCCCAGAAGTCAACGAAGAATTCTACTAATTGAATCGCAACATAATTCATCATCAAAGTAAACAAAGTTTCATTGGTATTATACTTAGCCTTAAAATAAGCAGGCAAGAAAGACCACAAAGCACCACAAATTGCTGAAGTAATTAACATAATTAATAATAATACTGGAGTAGAAATAGTATTACCATAATTAATCATCAAAGCAGCAGTAACCAAACCACCAATTAAAACTTGACCCTCTGCACCACAGTTCCAGAATCTCATTTTAAAAGCTGGAGTAAGTGACACTGCCACTAGTAACAAGAACACAGCATCTCTAATAGTAATCCAGAATCTTCTAGAAGTACCAAAGGCACCCTTATACATAGAAGCATAAACAGAAATAGGATCTAGCTTAGTCACAAAATATAAGAATAAAGCTGAAACAATTAATGAAAGAATAACCGCAATAGCCTTAATCAAAATAGTTTGCCAAAGAGGACTATCATCTTTTTTACTAATTGTAAATTTAGGTTCCTTAGCCATTATGCCTCCTTTAGATTGGTCATCAAATAACCAAGCTCTTCCTTACTACACTTACGGCCATCCAAGATACCATTGACATGACCATCACACATTACAAGAATTCTATCGCAAAGTGCCAACAATACATCTAGGTCCTCACCTACATAAATTACTGCCACACCCTTTTTCTTCTCTTCATTTAACAAATTATAAATTGTATAAGAAGTATTAATATCCAAACCCCTTACCGCATAAGCAGTCATAAGTACCGTAGGTTTTGCGGCTACTTCTCTACCAACTAAAACTTTTTGAATATTACCACCAGACAATCTACGAAGTGGATATTCTAAAGATGGTGTCTTAACATCCAAATCATTCATAATCTTTTGAGCCATCTCGGTAGGCTTTTTTGTATGCAAGAAAGGCCCAGAACCCTTCTTATATCTCTTCAACAAGACATTCTCAGTCATGCCCATATTACCAACAAGACCCATACCCAATCTATCTTCAGGCACAAAAGCTAAGTGTAAGCCAAAGCCTCTAATCTTCTCAGTAGACAAGCCAACTAATTGATGATCACCATGAGCAGTAGAATGATAGATTACTGAAGAATCATCATCAGCCTTAGTCAAACCCATGATTGCCTCCAATAATTCCTTTTGACCACAACCTGAGATACCAGCTATACCCATGATCTCACCAGAATATAAGTCAAACGTAGCATCATTTACTACCTTCTTACCATCATTATTAGTAACTGTTAAATGAGCTACCTCTAATCTTTTCTCTTTATGTTCAATTAAATCACGATTGATATTAAGCTCTATCTTTTGACCTACCATCATCTCGGTTAATAATTGTTCAGTGGCATCCTTAGTATCAACAGTACCCACATATTCACCTTTTCTTAAAATTGTTACCCTATCAGAAACCTCAAGAACCTCATTCAACTTATGAGTAATAATAACAACAGCCTTACCATCATCCCTCATATTCTTAATGACATTAAACAATTTTCTTGTCTCTTGTGGAGTTAATACAGCCGTAGGTTCATCTAGAATTAGCACCTCAGCACCACGATATAAGGTCTTAACAATCTCTAGTGTTTGTTTCTCAGACACTGACATATCATAGACTTTTGCGTCTAGATTTAATTCAAAACCATACTTATTACAGATTTCTTCTACCTTGTTTCTTACTTCCTTGCCATCCAATTTACTAGGAAGACCAAGTAGAATATTTTCTAGGGCAGAAAAAACATCAATCAACTTAAAGTGTTGATGCACCATACCGATGCCCAAATGATACGCATCACTAGGAGAAGTAATACTAACCTCTTTACCATCAAAAAAGATTTGACCAGAGTCAGGATAATAAATGCCTGCAAGCATATTCATAAGAGTAGTCTTACCAGAACCATTTTCTCCCAACAAAGAAAGTATTTCTTTATGTCTGATATTCATTGTGACATTACTATTTGCCACAACCTTATCACCAAATGTCTTAGTGATATTCACCATTTCAATTGCGTTTTGCATAAAACCTCCAAAAAAAGCTACAGGTCACAAATGGGCCTGTAGCTAAGATATTTAATTAATTATTCACCTAAAGCAGTGATACCATCAATCAATTGAGCATTAGGGAAGTATGGAGCACTTCTAAATTCTGATTCATGGAAGTATCCATCAGCCACGCCCTCTGTTTCAGGAACAAAGTCAGCATCAACATCACCTAACATGCTAGTAGGATTAACACCATCAATTGTGAAAGTTGTTGTATCAAATACATGTAACTTACCAGAAGCGATATCATCTTCAACAGCCTTAACAGCATCAGCAGTGCCCTCAACACAAGAAGTACCTAAGTCAGTAATGCCAACTGCATTTGAAGCGAAACCATCACTCCAGTCAGTAGCCATTTCAGTCTTATTTAATAAACAAGAGAATGCATATTCATAGAATACTTCCCAGTTATTAGTAGCACTAGTTAATGCTGCAGTAGGAGCAACATCTAACATAGAAATGTTATAACCCACTTCATAAGCATTGAAACCATACTTGTTAGAATCGTTGTTGTTTTGAACTGTACTTGGAGCACCAGTTGTATCAGCATGTTGAGAAATAATTACACAACCTCTAGACATTAAATCATCCGCAACTGTACCCTCAGCAGTTAAATCAGCCCAAGAGTTAGTATATTCAACATACATATGTACGTTTTCATAAACAGACTTAACACCCAAATAGAAAGCGGTGAAACCAGAAACAACTTCTGAATATGGATATGCACCAACATAACCAAGCTTAACTTCACCATCTTCATTATAGTTAGCAGGGACTAGTTCACCCTTTTCATCTAATTCCTTTAATTTTAAACCCGCTACAACACCTGAAACATATCTAGCTTCAAAGATTCTTGTAAAGGCATTATGTAAATTGTTTAAACCAGAGACAGCAGCTCTATCACCTGTAACAGCGATAACAGTTACTTCAGGATACTCACTAGCAACTTGTTCCATATAAGTTTGATGACCATAAGAGTTTGATAATACTAAAGACGCACCATTTTCAATGCAGTCAACAGCAGCATCATAACAGCCTTGATCTTCCTTAATGTTATACTTCCAAATAATGTTAGATTCAGGAATACCTAGCTTCTCAGCAGCAGCCTTAATACCAGCGATATGTGCATAGCTATAGCCTTCATTCTCATCACCTAAGATGATTGCACCAATCTTAACATCAGCATCACCAGTTGTCTTATCACCCTCATCAGATGAACAACCAACTAGAGTAAATACCATTAGTAGAGCTAACAGTAAAGCAATTAATTTTTTCATTTGTCTCTCCTTTATTTATGTTAAACAAGAACACCTTGCATTAACCAAAAAACTCGATTGAACCATCATGCATAGACTTAATACGTGCAAGAGACTCAACCCTAACTCCCATATTCTTAATTCTTTCTTCACCTGGTTGATAAGACTTACTTACCGCAATACCACAACCCTCAACTGTTGCGCCTGCTTGCTTACAAATATTAATAAGCGCATTTAAAGCCTCACCATTAGCCAAGAAATCATCAATAATTAATACATTATCATTTTCATTTAAATATCTCTTAGAAACCTGAATATGATATTCAACATTACGAGTATATGACTTCTCCACACACTCATAAACTTCGCCACCAATATTTGATGACTTGCCCTTTTTCGCATAAACAACAGGACAATTATTAAAATATCTTGCAGCCATTACCGCAATACCAATACCACTAGATTCGATTGTTAATATCTTGTTAATCTTACTGTCAGAATAAAGTTTCTTAAATTCTTGGCCCATTTGGTCCAATAATTCAACATCGATTTGATGATTCAAAAAATTATCAATCTTTAAGATGTCACCATTTAAAATAATGCCATCACTTAAGATTTTATCTTCTAAAAGTTTCAAAAAGAAAAGCCCCCCCTAAGTATCCTAACATCGTCAAGGGACAAGCCAGATACAAAAGACGGCTCATTCATAGTAATGCTATTTACGGTAGCAATGTAGAAACTCCCTTGCCATATCCAAAGGATTATACGATGTATATGTAAGTATCTTAACACAAACAAAAAATAATGAAAGCCCTTTTCATAAAAATTAGATATTTTTGTTTTGCAACATAATAAAAGATGTCCCATTTATGAAGACACCTTATATTTTTATAAATTATTAGTAATATATCTTGCTACATAGACACCACTTGCAGATGCATGTGATAGTGAGTGGGTAATACCAGAACCATCACCAATGACAAATAGTCCCTTGTATTTAGACATTAGATTATTATCTACTTCTACTGTCATGTTATAGAATTTAACTTCTACACCATACAACAATGTATCATCATTAGCCATACCTGGGGCAATCTTATCTAATGCATGAATCATGTCAATGATAGAGTCTAGGATTCTTTTTGGTAGTACTAGAGATAAGTCGCCTGGAGTAGCATTTAATGTAGGTCTAACACAACCTTCGGCAATTCTTGCAGGTGTTGATCTTCTTCCTCTTTCAAGGTCACCGAACCTTTGAACAATGACACCACCACCTAACATATTAGATAATCTAGCTATTGATTCACCATAGCCATTAGAGTCTTTAAATGGATATGAGAAGTTTTTAGATACAAGTAGGGCAAAGTTGGTATTCTCAGTCTTTTTATCATCACCCTCATATGAATGACCATTTACAGTAATAATACCGTTAGTATTCTCGTTTACGACAATACCATTAGGATTCATACAGAAGGTTCTAACATTATCTTCCCAGTGTGGAGTACGATAGACAATCTTTGATTCATATAGTTCATCAGTAATGTCTGAGAAGATTACAGCAGGTATTTCTACTCTAACACCGATATCTACTCTATTTGATTTAGTTGGGATATCTAGGCTCTTACAAATCTTTTCCATCCAAGATGAACCAGATCTTCCTACTGAAATGATTAAGTCTTTACAGTTATATGTTTCCTTATCAGTTACTACACTAAAGTCATTATCGCCATTGGCAATAACATCAGTTACAGGTGTATTAAAGATGATATCTGCATGATCCTTAATTTCATTGTAAATATTCTCTAAAACGATATAGTTAACATCAGTTCCTAAGTGTCTTACTTCAGCATCTAATAGCTTTAAAGAGTTTTGCATACAAATCTTCTTTAATTTAGTTCCTGCTGTAGAATATTTCTTACAGTTTTGACCACCATGTTCAACATTGATTTCATCTACATAGTTCATTAAATCTAACGCCTTATCATAGCCAATGTATTCATATAGAGTACCACCAAAGTCGTTGGTAATATTATATTTACCATCAGAGAAAGCACCTGCTCCACCAAAGCCTGACATGATTGAGCATGATTTACAATTGATACATGACTTAATATTCTTACCATCAATTGGACAATGTCTCTTGTTTAGAGCATTACCACTGTCTAATAGACAAATCTTTAGACTAGGGTCTTTTTTAACCAGTTCATATGCAGAATAAATACCACCAGGTCCTGCACCTATAATAACTACATCATAATTCATTCAAAATACCTCACCAATTTATTATAAATTAAAAGTTCTTCTTACGCTTGATCTTATCTCCATTACTTTCGATAATATCCTTAAACCAATAGTAACTCTTCTTAGGTGTTCTCTTTAGATTCTCATCATCAAAGTCTATAGCTACTAAACCATATCTTTTCTCAACACCGTTTTTCCAAGAATACAAGTCAAAAGAACTCCATGCATAATAGCCTCTTACATCAACGTCCTTATCAACCGCATTCATAATGGCATTAATATGATCGTTCATAAATGAAATACGATAATCATCTTGAACCTGGCTTACTTTAACATCTTCTCTTACACCTATACCATTTTCTGTAATATAAATAGGCAAATGATAATCATTATAAGCTTCAATTAAACCCTTTTCTAAACCTTGAGGATAAATCTCGGTTCCCCATTCAGTATAAGTAGCATTTGGATTATCAAAGATTTGTTCAAACCATCCTTTAATGATTACAGTATTCTTACCTTTAAAGTTCTTACCACTATTATTAACGACAAAATTAGTTTCACCTTCTGTATAAGGCTTCACCAAAGTATGTGAATAATAATTTAACCCCAAGAAATCAACAGTATTATTCTTAATAATAGGTAAATGTTCATCTTTAATAAAAGACAAATCAAACTTTTCACTCAAAGACTCCAACAAATCAAAAGGCAATTCACCCTTAGCAGCTGTGTCAAGAACCCATCTATTTGCATAATTATCCGCAAAACGCATAGCGATTCTAGTCTTTAAAGTATCATCAACACCATTAACAGGAGAAAATGAATGCACAATACCAATTTGACCATCATAATTATTTTCTTTAAACTCTTTAACAGCTAAGGCGCTTGCAAACATAATATGATAAGCGGCTACTATCATCTCATAAGGATCTTTGTGGCCTGGCGGATAATTACCAACAAGATAACCAGAAGCTGTACACCACTTAGGTTCATTAAAAGTCACCCAATGTTTAACTAAATCGCCAAAGTTGTCAAAACATACCTTAGCGAAATATTGATACGCATAACATGTTTCTTCATTCAACCAACCGCCCTTGTCCTCAAGATATTGCGGTAAATCCCAATGATATATGGTAACAAAAGGAGTAATGTCATTTTCTTTTAAACAAAGAAGTAAATCTCTATAAAACTTAATTCCCTTTGGATTAATTTCACCTTCAATATTTTTAATAATTCTTGGCCAAGAAATAGAAAAACGATAAGAGTTTTGACCACCATCCTTCATCATCTTAATATCTTCTCTAAAATGATGATAATGATCACTAGCTACATCACCTGTTTCATATCCACCTTCATGTAAATATTTGTCCCACATGCTTAGAGCCTTATCATCCTCATTCCAAGCACCTTCACATTGATAAGAGGCAGTGGCGCCACCCCATAAAAAGTCTTTTCTTAATGTCATTATTTATCCTTTTTTAAATCATATATTTCTTTTTGCATGTAAATGATTTGTCTAGCAAGATCTTTCATCATAATCGCATTATTTAAATGATCTTGAGCATGAACCATTAAAAGATCTGTATAACAAGCTTCACCATTGGCCATCTTAACCAAAAGATCTGTTTGCATCTGATGAGCCTTGTTAAGCTCAACTTCAGCCTCTTTCATCTTTTCTTCGGCCTTATCAAATTCACCCTTATTGGCAAAATTAACAGCTTCCATAAAACTACTCTTAGCGTTGCCTGCATGTAATATAAGCGTAAATGATTGTTCCTCAGTAATTATATTCTCCATAAAATACCCTTTCTAAAATTAGGAGCCACACGCGGCTCCTAATCAATTATTCTGACATTAGCTTATCGCAGTTTCTCTCGTGAGCCTTAAAGAACGGATAATAGATTACAATATCAACAAGTATCAACACTACAATCAATACTGCAGCCTTAATATCACCTGTTGCTAAATATGAACCAAAGATAGATGGCATATTATATGACAACATTGCGAAAGTTCTACCAATAACATCAGCAGACATCAATAAGTATGAAACAGTAACATTAACAATAGAAGTTAAGAAACATGGAATAAACAAAATTGGATTAAGCATGATAGGAAGACCAAATGTAATAGGTTCTGAGATTCCAAAGAAAGCAGGAATAATACCAAGCTTACCAACCATCTTAATATCTTCTTTCTTAGAAGTTAAACATAAAATACCCAAGGCTAAACAGTTACCAAGACCACCGATAATACCAAAGTAGCACCAGAATGATACAGTAAATACATGCGGTAAAACAGCGCCAGCAGCTTTAGCAGCAGCATTGATTGATAAAGTACCATATTCAATTGGAGCTAATAAGCCACTCCATACAGCATCATGGATACCAAAGAACCAACCAACATTTAGAAGGAATGCGACCAACATAGCTACAGGTAGTGAATCAGCTACTTCAAAGGCAGGTGATAAAATGTTGATTACAACTCCAGCTAAAGAAGTTCCAGCAGCCTTCGAACAAATAGTAAAGATAATAGAATCAATAGTTAAAATAATGATTGTTGGAATAAGAGAAGCGAAAGTATCAGATAATGCAGCAGGCACTGAATCTGGCATCTTAATATAGCCGACTTTCTTATCTCTCATTAGCTTAAACATTTCAACAGTAAAGATAGCTACAAAAATTGCAACCAAAATACCCTTACCATCCCAATATGTGATTTGAACTAAAGCATTACCATAACCTAATTCTTGTGGATAACTAGCCAACATTACAAAACCAGCAGTTGCTGTAATAAGTGGCATAAACACATTTAGTTCATATCTTTTTGATAAGTAATATGTAATACCAATACATACATATAATGACATAACGCTCATTGTGATTAGATTTAACCAGCCAAGAATTAATGAGTTGTTAGTTGCGAAGTTTTTCCAAGCTACTAAGAAAGCATTAGTTGATTCAAAACCTGAACCAGCGTTAATAACAGCGATGATTGCACCAAAGAATAGAGGTGGCAAAATAGTCATGAAAGTATCACGAATAGCCATCAAATGTCTTTGTTTAGCAATTTTGTTGGCGATAGGCATTAAATGCTTCTCAAGCCACGCAATAAATTTTTCCATAATAAATATCTCCTCTTAAATTTATTTGTTTAGTATCTCTTTAGCTTGCTTAAGAACTTCAGCTGCATTCATTCTTCCATAAGCAAGTGGATTGATACTTACAACCGGAATACGATTTTTAGTACTCTCTTTAATTTGGTCAATTAAATAACGTACTTGTGGGCCAACCATAATGATATCTGCTACATCAGTGTGCTTTAGATACTCTTGTTCACTATAAGCATTAACATCAAATTCGCCCTTTCCTGCTTCAACCATTCTTTTTGCCAACATACTTGTTGACATTCCCGCATTACAAACTAAAACTATATTGATCATCTTACATCCTCCCAATCACTATTTATTTCATCGCGATACCAATAATATGACTTCTTTGGAATTCTCTTGCAGTCATTCTTGAAGTCTACCGCGATTAAACCATATCTTTTTTCAGTTCCATTTTTCCAAGAATATAAGTCAAACGGTGACCATACAAAGTAACCATTAATATCAGAGCCATCTTTTTTAGCCTTTAATAAAGCTCTAACATTCTCTTTGATATACTCAATTCTTTCATCATCATTTAAATCACCATGAATATCCTCATACATACCCAAGCCATTTTCAGTGATATACATAGGTTTATTTAAATAGTTATTTCTAGCTACCGCATCATACATGGTTTCAGGCTTATTAACCATGTTCCAAGGATTATGAGGAAGCTTTTGCATAGTGTCGTTATCAATTTCAAACCAGCCCTTAACAACACTTCTCATATCACCCTTATAATTCTTACCTAAATTATTAACTTTAACGTTTGTCTCACCACCACTATATGGAAGCACATATTGTGGGGAATAATAATTAAGACCGATGAAATCTACTGTATTATCTTTAATAATTTCTAAGTCTTCTTCTTTCACAAAACTAAAGTCATAACCACTATTTTTTAGTTTCTCTACCATATCAGCAGGGAATCTTCCAAGACACGCTGTTTCTGTTTGCCAATTATTACAATAATTCTCAGCGTTTCTAATAGCCTCTCTATTATCGCCAACTGAATAAATTGTTTGATAAGAAGCAACTAAACCAATCTCACCATTATAGTTGCCTTCTTTATATTTCTTAACAGCCAAAGCACTAGCCAACATCACGTTATAACAGCATTCAATTACTTCTTGAACATTACCAACATGATTTGGTGGATAGTTGCCTGACATATAGCCGCTAAATATAAACCACTTTGGTTCATTGAATGTTGAAAAGAATTTTACATCACTAAATTCTTTAAATAATACTTCGCAATAGTTCGCAAAAGCATAGACAACATCCTTATTCAACCAACCACCACATTCTTGCCAATATTCTGGTAAGTCCCAGTGATAACAAGTAACAAAAGGTTCAATATCATATTTTCTACATTCATCAATTAAAGATCTATAGAATTCAATTCCCTTCTTGTTTACTTCGCCTTCCTTGTTTTTAATGATTCTAGGCCAAGAAATAGAAAATCTATAAGCATTATGACCACCCTCAGCCATAAGCTTAATATCTTCCTTATACTTATGATAATGATCACTAGCTACATCTCCATTTTCTAAATTATTGTCATGAAGATATTTGTCCCACATACTTAGAGCCTTATCGTCTTCGTTCCAAGCACCTTCGCACTGATATGAAGCAGTAGCACCGCCCCACAAAAACTTTATACCAGTCATACGTTTACCTCACATGAGCAATATATCACTTTGTAAAATGATTATAGTTTCTTATATTTCACACCATTGTGAAAAAATATAATTCATTTTGTGTTTTAATATAAATATGGTTAAATTCACCATAAGACAGCTTGAAATATTAAAGATAATCTCTTCTTGTAATGAGCATATTACTTCAAAAACAATTACCTCTGACTTAGATATCACAAGAAGAACTTTAATCAACGATATTAAATATATAAATCAAGAAAAAGAAATCATAATTTCGAATAATAAGGGTTATCTAATAAATGATTCATTTATTGAAGAAATAGATGATATATTGGCTGACTATCAAATAGAAGAAGAAAATGTCGATAAGATAATTAAATATATTCTAATTAAAAATAATAGTTTAACTGTAAATGAGATTACTGAATATTTTTATATTTCGAATAGTAAATTTTTAAAGTTGCTTCCTCAAATTAATGCTCAATTAAAACTATATGATTTAAAAATTGAAAGAAAAAACAATCATGTAAGCATTATTGGAGATGAACAAAATAAGAGACAACTATTAGGAAATATTATTCACAATGAATCTTATTCTTTCTTTTCAGATATCGATAACTTTAAAGACTATTTTCCTAATATTCCCGTAAATGAAATATGTTTAGAAACAGAAAACCTAATAAATGAATATGGTTACACTATTCCAAAATACTATGAAATAAACTTTTTAATTAATCTCTTAGTTACTATCTCTAGAAATCCTTTTATTATTTCTAATGCCTACGAAAAATCACCAAGTACAATCAGAAACTATGATGCTAGAATCTTGGCTTATAAGATTAATGAAATGTTGGAAACTAAATTTCATATGCACTATATCAATAAATTATTAACTATTAAAGAAATTGAACAAACTCTTGATGGCTTTATTTCTAGAAATGGTGAAAAGCCAAGGGTCTTTGACTTGTCAGATTCTTTTATAAAAATGATAAGAGAAATTGTCGAAGATACTTTTAATTACTATTATTTAACTTCTATAGATTATCAAGAATTCTTAAGCGTCTTTTGTCTTCATGTATCTGAAATGATCAAAAGATGCATGAACTCTATTAGTTATGTTCCAACTAATATTTCTATTAAACAAAATGCACCATACGTATATGAAGTAGCTGTATCCATTGCCTCTAAAATCGCAAAGAACTTTAATATCAATATTCCAGAAGTTGAAATTAATTTAATCGCCATTCATATCGGCTATGCGATTGAGCAAGCTGCCGAAAAAGCATCAATTGCCCCAATTATTTTAGTATCATCTTTCCCAGGAAGTAACACCATCTTAGCCGATAAGATTGTTAAGGAAATTGGTTATAAGGTACAAATAATGGGATTTTATGGTTCAATGTCCGATATTCCCTATAGACTATATAAGAATTGTTTAATTATCACTACCGAAGAAGATGTTAATAGAAACATTAGAAAATGTATAGTGTCTCCATTTGCCTCTGATAAAGATATTATCAAAGTACAGGAAGCAATTACTGCATTTATAAAAGAAAAGAATGCTAATGAAGTTTCTAATTTGATTAATAAATATCTTACAAAAGAAACTTTCTATGTCTTAAATGAAAAGATGGATAAATATGAAGCGATTAACTTCTTATGTGAAAAGGCATTAAATAATAATGATGTCTTAGAAGATTTTCACAATCAAGTGATAAGTAGAGAAAATTTATCATCAACATGTTTCTTTGATAAGTTTGCGATACCACATTCAAATATTCAAAATGCCTTGAGCACAAAATTATATGTAATGGTAAACAACACTAAAGTCACTTGGAATAAATCAAAGATTAATTTAGTTTGTCTAATACTAATAAAAAGAGATACAAATGATGATTTTAGAAAACTATATGCTGGTTTGAGCGATATTTTATATGGCAACAATCTTCTTTTTAACAACATAGATAAGATTAAAAACTTAGATGACTTTTTATATTTTTTATTGAAATAACAGGAGGAAATTAAAATGATTATTAAAGTCGGAACAACAAAAATCAAGGACATTATTAAAGAAATTGATGGAAAAGAAATCAACGGTGTTACTTTCAAATACACTGGCAAAACCATGGGCATTACTGCTTCATTTGAGCACAATGCCAGCGACTATGAAAGTGCTAAACAAGCTTTAAAGGCTTATCTTAAATCATCAGATGACTATGCTGCACTATTTGTATCATATTCTGAATAATTGTTTTGGTGATATCACAATTTGTGATATCACCATTTAAACTTTTATATTCTTAAACGCCTTAAGAATCCAATTATAGTTATCCTTAAGAGCTTCTTTTTCACCTTGGGCTATCAAAGAATAATAAGAATTATCATTGCCCATATAGATACAAGCTAAACCGCAATCACCATACTTATATACCGCATGTTTATTATCATTAGTAATCAAAGCACATCCACTTTCAAAAATTGCTGTACTTTCATACTGTTTTCTCAAATCATAGAAAGATAAGTTATTTTTATTATGCAGTTTCTGCATAGTAATCACATAATCATCCCCTCTTAAATCAGTATAATCACCAGTTATTACCTTGCTTTCTAACACAACATCGACAGGAATATTGATGGTTAAGTCTTTAAACTTGTATGAATAATCCATAGAATTAGCACACGCAAATAGCGTTAAAAGTAAAAAGATACACAAAAACTTCTTCATATAAGCACCCTCCTTATTCGAATTATTTGTCTAACTATCTACCATTAGATTTTTTACCATTTTAGCATGCAAACAAAAAGGGCGCTCTAAATTGACGTGTGGGTGTGGGTGGACTATAAGATTATATGTGGGTAA
>URCJ01000037.1 GCA_900546285.1 uncultured Solobacterium sp.
ATATATTTGAGAATTCATTAAAGATTATTGAAAAAGAATTCCCTAATTCAAGAGTCAAGTCCGTTCACAAGATTATGTTAAGTATTGAATCAAGTAACTCAGTATCATTCTCTAGTGTTTGTGAGAACATGTATATAGATATTGAAAATTGGCTGAAACGTGTGTTTACGTTTCAAAAGGAGCTGAAGAATCGAAGAATTAAATTGTTAATCTTATGTGGCACTACTTTGTTGATGAATTGTGTCTTTGTCTATATTTATGTTTCAAATGAATACTTTAATGGTTTTACACATTCACCTATTTATCAAATATCGACACTAATATTTATCGCATCAATTTTGATTACGATGACAATTGTATTAACTAAACTTAATGGTGAATGGCTGATTGAGGATTTGAATTATTCCAGGGATGAGAAGCTTAAAGAAGAGTATCTTGCGTTTAAAGAAGGCAAAAAGAAATTGAATGTTATTGATGTTACCTTGTTTATATTGTGTATGGTTTCTACAGCCTATGTATATTTAAACTTTAACATTCAATATGCTTTCTTGCCATTTATTTTGGGGATAGTGGTTCTTTTTAAGAAATCATTTAAATATAAAAAAATATATAAAGAGCTTACTGAAGCTTTGACGATTGAATTTCCTATTTGGTTAAGAGAAATATCTCTTACTTTAAATAGTTTAACGGTCTTGAATGCGATTGAGAATTCTCAAAATATGGCTTCTTATCCTTTAAGAACTGAGATAAAAGATTTTTTACAAAAGGCTAAAAAAGACCCTACTTCGATTAAACCTTATGGTGAATTCTTAAGTGATTTTGATTTAGAGGATGCTAGGTCTAGTATGAAAGTCTTGTATGCGATATCTAATGTTGGTAAGGATGAAATAAAGGATCGTGTTTCTAACTTAATTGATCGAAATCAACAGATGTTGGATAAGGCCGAGCGTCTTAAGAACGAGGATTCTATTGGAGCTATAGAGGCTATTGGTTATCTTCCTATTGCACTATTTTCGATTGAAATGTTGGTGTCAATGTTTGCGATGTTTGCTTATATGATGAGCGCTATTGGGAGTAATGTGAATATATGAAAGTTCTAGTCAGAGCTATAAGTTTAACGGTTATTGGACTTTGTGTGTGTCTAATACTCATGCATCTTCTTGACTACAATGTACGCTTAGATGAGCTCAATAAGGCAAGTCATTTGGCTATGGCTAATACTCAAATTGTTATGCAAGAGAATATTGAGGATATTTACTATAATACTAACAATTCAAGGATGAAAATTGGTTCCAATGAAGAATATTTAAAATTATTTAAAGATAATTTTATGATCTTGGTTAACAGTGATGGAACCTATTCAATTAGTGGTTATAGTGATGTTTATAAAGGCTTGTTATGCGTAATTATTTCTCATGAATATAAGAACTTTTTAGGCCAAGATAAAACAATTACGAAGAAGATGATTAATGTGATAGATGTGGTGTGTGATAATGGCTAGAATATTAAAAATATTGTTGATAAGTATCTTATGTTTAATTGTTATTCCCCTTAATATTAAAGCTGAAAATATTTTGCCTGGTTATAGTGAGTGGAGTGAAAAACCAACAGGTAGTCCTAATGAAGTATCGGCCATTCAATATGGGCACAAATTGCCTATTGAATGGTCACCATTATCTACTGAAAATCCTTCTTCTTTTACTAAGGACTATAAAGTAATAGGACAGGATATTAAGCACTATGCGTTTGATGGGACTAACAGAGTTTGGAGTGATGTTAATGCTAAAAGTTTATATACTTGGGACTTTGGTTATAAGGCTAATGTTACTTATGCGTATATAGATGTAGATACTTATCGTGGTGGTTATGATGATAATTATCAAGCGCCACCTATGCAGTTATATTGTGATGGAAGAAAGATTGGCTCTGTTGGTACACATGACGTACTTAAAAACTGGGCACCTTCTTTGAATCATTCTTGTCGTTATATGGAATTAAAAATGTCTGATAGTTCCGGTGGCGGTCGTAATCGAACGATGATTGTAGGAACTTGGATTACTACTACGGCTACGTTTTATTCTTATGTTACTAAGTGGAGTGAACCGACTGATTGGCGTTTTGAAAAGCCTTATAAGCGTATATATGGAGAAAATCCTGAAATTCCAGTTGAAAGAACCGTCTATAGTCATCCTTTGAATTATCGAATTAATTACGATTTAGATGGTGGTACTTTTGTGGGCAGTCCTGTTTATACATATACCATCTTTGATGAGGTAATACTTCCTGGTGCGAATAAAACCGGTTATGATTTTCTTGGCTTTGTCGATAGCAAGGGGAATATAGTAAGCAAAATTGAAAAAGGAACTTATGGAGATATTAGCTTAAAGGCTACATATAAGAGAAAACCTCCAACTTTGTATATCTCATACACGTACTTTGATAGAGAAGATAAAAAATTACCTATTAGGGAATTAATTGAAAGAGTTAATGGCAGCGCAAGAGATGAATTAGATGGGGATATTAGTGATGATATAAAGATTGAGAAGATTGTCTATAATGCCAACTATACTGTTAATAATCCTAATAGTTTAGATTTATCAAATGCAGGCTATATCGATGTTACTTTTTATGTCTTGAATTCAGGAAATATAAGAGCAGAAATAACTAGAAGATTTTATATTTTAGATAAGGGCCAAGAAATAGAAGATTATGATTCGGGATTAAAAATATATTCACGCTATATTTCAGAAGAATTTAAAGATAGCTTAGATAACAAGTCAATTTGGAGGACTAAAGATTATGTGGATGTTTTGTTCAATGCCTATAGGAAGTGATTATGCGTAGATTATTTAATGAACTAGGCTTAAGTGTTTTAGCGGCTACTTGTAGTATTATTGTCATCGATATTTTTATGACAAAATTAGATATAAGCGATTTCTTTATTCTTTGGCTAAAGAGGTTAATGTCATGAGAACTTTATTTGATGAATATACAGAAGCGATCTTTACAGCCTTTATTTCCATTATTGTGTTTTCTGTCTTTATATCTTCACTTTTAAGTGACCTAATTGGTATGAATATGGACTTTGTTGATGAATCGCTTAAACCTGTTTATATAGAGAGTGAAATAAGTCCGGTAGCAATAGCATCATTTAATGGTAAAGATTTATTAGTTCAAATAAATGAAAAATTGGAATATAAAGATAGGGTAGAGGCTTATAACTCAAAAGGTGAGGATATTAAAGACTATATTACGGTAATTGGATTTGATAGTAGTGAAGTTGGTGAGAAGGAAATAACTTATCAATTAAATTACAATGGTGAGACAAAAGCCATTAAAGCTAAACTAATTGTTGTCGATGAAAGGGAAGAAGTGAATGAAAAACATTTTTGAATATATGACCACGATGATTATTACGATGATACTAGTCTTTGTCTTTACAAGTATTATTTCAATTGGTTCTCAAATGATGAATGCTAGACTAATTCATAGTGCTGGTATCGAAAAATTTGAATCGTCATATTATACTTATAACTTGAATGATTTGATCAATCATGAAGAGTTTAAGAATTGGTCCTTTGATTGTAAAGAACTGTCGTCTGTAAAAAGTAGAAGAGATTTCTTAATTACTTTAAATTATCAAATCAACTTACCTTTATTTAACAGAAAGATAAATGGTCAATTTAAAGGGTATGCAAAATGAGGGAACTTATTGATGAATATTTATCAACTGTACTTGATATAGTGATAATGTCGATATTTGTTGAGCTAATGTTGATGGTGACTAAGATGTTTTTAACAATTTAGTGTATAATTGTGGTGTTACGATAGGCAGAGTAATTGTTTAATAAATTATAGAGAACCTTTGTTTGGTGTAAAAAGGCATTTGGTAAACAATGAAGATGGGTCTTAAACATTTGGTTCGATATGTAGGGTCAAACGTATGCTTGCGTTAAAAGCTTAAGTTAGAAGTAAGGTGGTACCGCGCATGTTGCGCCCTTGTGTCACCTTTTTTATTTTATTGGAGGAATTTTTGTGGGAAAGAATACTTATTACATTACAACGCCAATTTATTATCCAAGTGATAATTTCCACATTGGACACTGTTATACAACAGTAATTGCCGATGCACTAGCTCGTTATAAGAGACTTAAGGGCTACGATGTTTTCTTTTTAACTGGTTCAGATGAACATGGTCAAAAGATTGAAGAAAGAGCTAAGAAAAAGGGCTGCACACCCAAGGAGTTTGTGGATCCAATCATCGATAATGCCAAGGATTTATGGAAGTCTTTAGACATTTCATACAACAAATTCATTAGAACAACCGATCCTGAACATGTTGAGTGTGTTCAAAAAGTATTTAAACAGCTATATGATCAAGGTGATATCTATAAGGGAACTTATGAGGGCTGGTATTGTACACCTTGTGAGTCTTTCTGGACTGAGTCTCAATTAAAGGATGGCAAGTGTCCTGATTGTGGTAGAGAAGTAAAGTTAACTAAAGAAAATGCTTATTTCTTAAAGCTATCTAAGTATCAAAAACAATTAGAAGAATACCTAGAGGGCCATAAGGACTTGATGCAACCAGTTACTAGATATAACGAAATGTATAACAATTTCTTAAAGCCAGGTCTAAAAGACTTGTGTGTATCTAGATCTTCTGTTAAGTGGGGCATTCCAGTAACATTTGATCCTGAACAAACAGTTTATGTTTGGGTTGATGCCTTGACCAACTATATTAGTGCTCTAGGCTATAAAACAGATGATGAGTCTTTATTTGAGAAATATTGGCCAGCTGATTTACATTTGGTTGGTAAGGAAATTTTTAGATTCCATACAATCATTTGGCCTATTATGTTGATTGCCTTAGGCTTACCTTTGCCTAAGAAGGTATATGGCCACGGTTGGTTGACTATGGGCGGTGATAAGATTAGTAAGTCTAAGGGTAACTTTAAGGATCCACGTTTATTTATCAAAGACTATGGTGTAGATACTATTAGATATTTCTTATTAAGTGAAGTACCATTTGGTTCTGATGGTAATTTCTCGGAATTGTTAATGGTTGAAAGACGTAATAGTGACTTATGTAATGTTTTGGGTAATCTAGTAAATCGTACTATTTCAATGGCTAATAAATACTTTGGTGGTAAGGTATCTAAGATTACTAATATTACCGAATTAGATAATGAAGTAATTAATTATCTAAATAGTATGGATAAGGATGTTGATGAGAAGTTAGAAAGTTTAAATGCACCAGCGGCATTGGCTGATATTTTTTCTAGATTAAATCGTTTAAATAAGTATATTGATGAAACTGAGCCTTGGAAGTTGGCTAAGCTTGAAGATAAGTCTCGTTTAAATGATGTTTTATATGTGATCTTGGATGGTATTAGACTATGTGCAATTGAATTAGAAGCCTTTATTCCAGCTACTTCTAAGAAGATTTATGAACAAATTAATGTGAATGATGCATCATTTGAAAATAATACAATTGGTTATGTTGAAAGTTATCAAGTTACTGAAAAGCCTGAAATTTTATTCGCAAGAATTGACGAAAAGGAATTAAAGGAAAAGCTTGAGGCAAAGGAAATTGAACATTTACCCGAAATTAGTATTGATGACTTCGCTAAAATGGAAATGGTAGTTGGTGAAGTATTAGAATCAAAGAAACATGAGAAGGCTGATAAGCTATTAGTGTCTAAGGTTGATATTGGTGGTGAAGTGAGACAAATTGTTTCTGGTATCGCAGGACATGTTGATCCAAAGGAGTTTGTAGGCAAGAAGGTAGTTGTTTTAGCTAACTTAAAGCCTGTAAAAATCAGAGGTGTAGAGTCACAGGGTATGATTATCTGTGCTGAGAATGAAGGAAAGATTGAAGTGGTTACTTCTTCTTTACCTGCTGGTAGTAAATTATCTTAAGCTTATGAAAAAAGTATTGGCGATAATTGTTTGTAAGATTGTAAGAGTAATTGGCAAATTAGTTGGCAAGGGCTCTAGCTTACCAGGAAAGATAGCTTTAAAGATTGATCCTAATATCTTGAGTGAAGTGAAATTACCTAAATATGTTATCGCGGTAACTGGTTCCAATGGTAAGACAAGTACGGTTGAGATGATTAAGGCAGTACTTGATAAGAGTGGCTTATCAGTTGCCTATAATGGTGAAGGTTCAAATCAAATAGAGGGTGTTACAACTTTTATTCTTGATAATGCTGACTTAAAGGGCAATGTTAAGAAGGATGTTGTCTTACTTGAGTCTGATGAAAGATATGCAAGACATACTTTTAAGCATTTTGTGCCAACTTATTATGTAATTACTAATCTTTATCGTGATCAAATGACTAGAAATGGTCATCCAGAGTGGATGTTTGATATTATCAAGGACAGTATCCATGATGGTTGCAAGTTATTATTGAACAGTGATGATCCTTTGGTTAATGCCTTTGGTGATAATGATGATATCTATTTTGGTATTGACAAATATAAGGATTCAACTAAAGAGAATACTAGTGTCTATGATGATGGCAAGTATTGTCCTAAATGTAAGAATAAATTAGTTTATGATTATCATCATTATGGACATATTGGTTCTTATAAGTGTACGGTTTGCGATTATAAGCGTCATGAGCCTAAGTATCACATTACCGATGTAAATTTAGATGAAGGCTACTTAATTATTGATGGTGAATATAAAATTTCATTAGCTTTAAAGAGTATCTATAATGCCTATAATATCTTAGCTTGTTACTCAATTTGTAGAGAATTAGGAGTAGATTCTAAAATTATTGTAGATACACTAAATAACTATATTCTTAAGAATGGTCGTGTAGTTGAATTCAAGGTTGGCAATAATTATGGAACTTTATTAACTTCTAAGCATGAAAATTCTATTTCTTATGATCAATCTTTAAGAGTAGCAACAAATTATAAGAAAGATGTCACAGCTTTCGTGATGGTTGATGCGATTTCTAGAAAATATTTTACTAGTGAAACATCTTGGCTATGGGATATTGATTTTGAATTATTGAATAGTCCTAATATCAAGAAGATTGTCTTGACTGGCAGATATGCCAGTGATGTTGCTGAAAGATTCTTATATGCAGGTATTGACTTTAATAAGGTATATCTAGAAAAGGATATTGAGACTGCGGTTAATTATCTAAAGGATAATACGATTGGTCATATTTATGCGATTACTTGTTTCTCTGATCAACATAAGTTATTGAATAGGGTGGAGGTGCTTAAATAATGAAGATTTTACATTTATACTATGATTTAATGAATCTTTATGGTGAATATGGCAATGTGGTTGTATTGGCTAAGCATTTAGAAGACCAAGGTGAAGAAGTTATTGTTGATAAAAAGACAATTGGTGATCAAATTGATTTTACTCAATATGATTTCATCTATTGTGGCAGTGGTACTGAAAAGAATCAAATGGTTGCGTTAAATGATTTATTAAAACGTAAAGATAACTTAATAAAGTCTAAGGGAATTATCTTCTTTACTGGCAATGCGATGGAACTGTTGGGCGAAAAGATTGATGAGCATAAAGCTTTAAATATCGTACCAATTAAAACCACATTAACTGATAAAAGATATACAGGTGATGTGATCGTTAAAAATGATGATATTGGTGAAGTAGTTGGCTTTATCAATAAATGTTCTCATATTGAAGAAAAAGAAGATATTAAATTGTTTGATTATTTATTTAAGGACAACAATCTTGTTGATAATATGTATGAAGGATATCATGTTGATAATTTCTATGGAACTCATATTATTGGTCCAATTCTAGTGAAGAATCCTTGTTTGATGAATCATATCGTATCTAAATTAATTAAAAGGGATTTAAAACCAATTAGTTATCCTTATGAGGAGGATAGCTATGAAGTTACTTTGAATGCCTTGAAGGAAAGAATTAAATAAAAGTAGGAGTGATGATCCTACTTTTATTTAGAACTTAAACTTATTAATGTTGATGTCAATTGCACATTCTTTTTCTTTTTTAATAAACATCAGCATGTATAAAGGTAGATATAAGATATTGTTTTCAAATATAATATTTTCTTTAGAGAAGACAATGGCTTTGGCTTTATATATCTCTTTAATGTTGTTGATGGCAGAATGCCTTTGGTATCCTTTACCGCTTTTAACTTCTATTAAAACGACTCCATTTTCATCTTCAAAAAGAAAATCAATTTCACCATATTTCTTACTGTTATAGTAATATAAATCGATTTCTTTGTTTACAAGTTCTTGGGCTACAACATTTTCATAAATCGAGCCTGCATTTATGTCTTTATCATTATTAAGAATCATTAATTTACAATTTTTACCATACAAGGTTGTTAACATACCAATATCAGATAAAAATACTTTCATTAAAGAACTTTTTTCATTTAATTTTAAAGGACTCTTTGGTTCTGTAACATTGAAAGCAGGTAAAGCTACTCCAGCTTTATATAGCCATACAAAACTATCGCTAATTTTTTCATATCTTAGGTTCTTATTGATGTCTGCGATATTAAAACGTTTATTACTACTGTTTAATTCAGTTGGAATTAAGTCGTAAATATTGGAAATAATTAATTTCTTATCTTCTGATTCGTACTTAGTGAAATCAACTTTATATTGTTCAACTATATTGTTGTGAATATCAATAACATCATCTATGTTGTTGGTTTTTAAGTATGCATCTACTGCAGCAGGCATACCACCAATAATCATGTAAAGATTAAATAGATTCATCATTCTTTCGTGAATATAAGGATCTACTTCTTTATGATTGATGTAAGCGTTTTTTAAAATGTCGAATACTTCATCTTGTATATTAAATAATTGTAGGAATTCTTTAAAAGAAAGAGGGTACATCTTAATTGTTTTTAAATAGCCAACCGGAGCAGATTTTAAACCTGACATTTCAATACCTAAAAGACTGCCTGATAATATAAACTTATATCTTTCGTCATCAGCTAAAAATTTTATTTTAGTTAATATTTCTTTATAAACTTGAATTTCATCAAAAAAGAATATTGTTTTATTTGGAACAACCTTTTTATCAGTATTTAAAGACAATTTAAGAATAAGATCATCGGTGTTGTTAGAGTTTTTAATAATATCAACAACTTTTTCATCATTGATTAAATTGTATTCTATGAAAGTATAAGATGATTCTTCTAAACATTGTCTAATGATGAAGGTCTTGCCAACTTGTCTTGCACCATCTATTAAAAGGGCACGATTATCGTTTGAAATCCATTCATTTATTTCTTTTTCTACATCTCTTCTTAGCATATTACGTTTTCCAATGTTATTTTACCTTGTTTTAGTACGTTTTCCAATACAAAATAGAGTTATTTTAGTACGTTTTTCCTATATGTGATTTTGGGTATAAGAAAAGCTCCTGTTTTAGGAGCTTTGAATTCTTATGCTTTGTGATCGCAACCTAGAACATCAGTAATCTTGTGCTTAACAAGTTCTTTGATGTTGTTTCTAGCTGGCTTTAAGTATTCTCTTGGGTCAAACTTTTCAGGGTGTTCATCGAAGAACTTTCTGATTGTACCTGTCATAGCAAGTCTTAAGTCTGAGTCGATGTTGATCTTACATACAGCCATCTTAGCAGCTTCTCTTAATTGAGATTCAGGGATACCAACAGCATCTGGCATCTTACCACCGTGTTCATTGATCATCTTAACGTATTCTTGAGGAACACTTGAAGAACCATGAAGAACGATTGGGAATCCAGGAAGTCTCTTTTGAACTTCTTCAAGGATATCAAATCTTAGAGGTGGAGGTACTAGAACGCCTTCTTCATTTCTTGTGCATTGTTCAGGAGTGAACTTGTAAGCACCATGAGAAGTACCGATAGCGATTGCTAGTGAGTCACAACCAGTTTCCTTAACGAATCTTTCAACGTCTTCTGGACGAGTGTAAGAAGAATCAGCAGCATCAACCTTAACTTCATCTTCAACACCAGCTAATGTACCAAGCTCAGCTTCAACTACAACACCATGAGCATGTGCGTATTCTACAACCTTCTTGGTAAGTTCAATATTTTCTTCTAGAGATTTGCTAGAAGCATCAATCATAACAGATGTGAAACCATCATCAACACATTCTTTACATGTTTCGAATGAATCACCATGGTCTAAGTGTAAAGCAATTGGAAGACCTGTTTCAATTACAGCTGCTTCAACTAATTTAACTAAGTAAGTTCTGTTAGCATAAGCTCTAGCTCCCTTTGAAACTTGTAGAATTACTGGTGCGTTGCATTCCTTTGCAGCTTCAGTAATACCTTGGATAATTTCCATGTTGTTTACGTTGAAAGCACCGATAGCGTAACCGCCTTCGTAAGCTTTCTCAAACATTTCTTTAGTAGTAACTAATGGCATATTTTTTCTCCTTCTTATTTACCTCCATAATTATATACCAAAGAATTCAACTTAATAAATAAAATGAGTTATAATATACCACATGAGTTTAATAGAAGTAAAAAATCTAGATTTTTCCTATAACGAAACAAAGAAAGTTATTAAAAATATTTCCTTTGATATCAAAAAAGGAGACTATGTTACTATCATTGGTCACAATGGTAGTGGTAAATCTACTCTTGCTAGATTATTAATTGGATTATTAGAAGCTAAGAGTGGATCTATCAAAATTGATGGTCTTGAACTAAATGAAGAGAATGTTTACAAGATAAGAGAAAAGATTGGAATTGTTTTCCAAAACCCTGATAACCAATTTATTGGATCAACTGTAAGAGATGATATTGCCTTTGGACTTGAGAATCATATGATTCCTCAAGGTGACATGGATGATATTATCAATAAATATGCTAAGGAAGTAGGGCTTGAGGAATTATTAGATAAAGAACCTACTGCCCTATCTGGTGGTCAGAAACAAAGAGTGGCTATTGCGGGTGTCTTGGCAATGAATCCTGACATTATTATTTTTGATGAAGCTACTTCGATGTTAGATCCAAGAGGTAAGAAGGATATTAAAGATATCATGGCTAAGCTACACGGTGATGGTTCTTTTACTATCATCTCAATTACTCATGATATTGAAGAAGTATTGCAATCTAGCGATTGTATTGTCTTGAATCAAGGTGAGATCTTTATGCATGATAAGCCAAGTGAAGTATTTAAGCATGCTGATGAATTAAGAAAAATTGAACTTGATATTCCTTTTAATTTAAAGCTTAAGGAAGCTCTTAAGAAAGAACATATTAAATTAAAGGGTAGTGAAATAAATGAAATGGTGGAAGAATTATGGCGATTACATTCAAATCATTAAGTTATATCTATGATGAGGGTATGCCTTATGCTCACCATGCCCTAAAAGATATTAATTTAAATATTGAAGAAGGCAAGATTACAGCTATCATTGGTAAAACAGGTAGTGGTAAGTCTACTTTAGTTGAGCATCTAAACGCTTTATTAGTGCCTAGTAGTGGTTCTTTAGAGATTGAAGATACCATTATCTTGCCTGGTAAGAAAAATAAGGGGTTAAAGGCCTTAAGAAAGAAAGTTGGCCTTGTTTTCCAATTCTCTGAATATCAATTGTTTGAAGAAACAATTCTAAAAGATGTTGCCTTTGGTCCTAAGAATTATGGTACTAGTGAACAAGAAGCTATTGCTAAGGCTAAATTAGCATTAAAGATGGTTGGTATTGATGAAAGTTATTATGAAACTTCACCATTTGACTTATCAGGTGGTCAAAAAAGAAGAATCGCTATTGCAGGTATTCTAGCTCTAGAACCAAAAATCATTGTCTTAGATGAGCCTACTGCAGGACTTGATCCTAAGGGAAGTCAGGAGATGATTGATTTATTTGTTAAGTTAAATAAGAAGGCCGGCATTACGGTTATTTTGGTTACCCATGATAATGAGATTGTCTATAACTATGCTGATAATACGGTTTTGATGGCTGATGGTGAGGTTAAATATAGTGGTAACACCTTAGAATTATTTAATGATAAAGAGAAGGTCAAAGAATTTAATATTCTAGAACCAAAAATTTTAAGTGTTAAGAACGCTTTAAATGAAAAGGGATTTAAGATACCATCAAATGTGCGTACAATTGATGAGTTGGCAAAGTATTTATCAAAGGAGCTAAGAAAATGAACAATTTAGTATTTGGTAAATATATTCCTGTTAATTCAATCATTCATAAACTTGATCCTCGTGCCAAGATAGCTGCGATGTTTGCGATGATTATCGCCATCTTTGTGCCTGATTCTTGGTTTGTATATGGGGTGCTAGGAGCAGTTATTTTAATTGTTGTTTTCTTAGCTAAAGTAAAATTAAGTTTAGTACTTAAGACATTAAAATCAACAATGTTTATGATGTTATTCCTGTTGATAATCAATTGTCTAACTATCAAAACAGGAACTGAATTATTAACGATTGGTAGTTTTATTTTATATAGCGATGCCATCTTTAATACCTTATATATTGTAGTAAGACTATTGTTGATGATTATGGTAACCACTACTTTAACTGCTACTACCAAGCCTTTAGATTTAACGCTTGGGATTGAATCGTTATTGTCACCATTAAGAGTGTTCCACTTTCCATATCATGAAGTGGCTATGATGATTTCAATTGCCCTACGTTTTATTCCTACTATTATTGAAGAAACAATGCGCATCATGAATTCACAAAAGTCTCGTGGTGTTGATTTTGATGAGGGCAAACTAAAAGAAAAGATTAATGCGATTTTATCTTTGATAATTCCATTATTTACTGTAGCTTTCCAAAGAGCTTATGAATTAGCTGATGCGATGGAAGCTAGAGGCTATGTTCCTGATAAAGAAAGAACTCGCTATCATGTTTTAAAGATAAATGCTAGGGATATCATCTTTATTATCTTAGCTAATGTTTGTCTTGCGTTCTCTATTGCCTCAAGATTTTTCTTATGAGATATAAGGTAACTTTAGCCTATAATGGCAATAATTATGTAGGATTTCAATCACAACCCAATGGTCCTACAATTCAAGATAATATTGAAAAAGCTTTAAAGGAAATATTCCATGAGGATATTAGAATTATTATGGCATCAAGAACTGATGCTAAGGTTCATGCTTATGGTCAAGTATTTCATTTCGATAATGACAAGGAAATGGATCCTTATAGACTAAAAGGGGCTTTAAATTCTTTAACTAACAAGGACATTCATGTTATTAAGGCGGAAGTGGTTTCTCAGAACTTTCATGCTCGTTTTAATGTAAAGAATAAGACCTATAAATATTTAATTAACATCGGTGAGTACGATGTTTTCTTGGATGGTTTCGCTTATCAATGTCATTACAAATTAGATTTAGATTTGATGAAAGAAGGTGCTAAGTTATATTTGGGCACTCATGATTTCTCAAGTTTTAATACAACTCCTTATGAAGATAAGGTAGATCAAACTCGTACTATTACTGAATTCAAGATAACTAGGAAGAAAGACTTATTGACAATCACAGTAACTGGTGATGGTTTTCTTAAGAATATGGTAAGAATCATGGTTGGTACTTTGATTGATTTGGGTAGGGGTAAAAAGACTTTAGCGGATATTGAAAATATGCTGGCTGTGCCAAATAAAAAAGCTGTCAGATATAACATAACTGGCAGCGGTCTTTACTTATATAAGATAAGATATTGATCCTTTATGATTTTCATATTCAACTTCTACAATAGCTCCATTGATGATGGTAAAATGAGGATGGGTATGTCCAATGTCCATTTCACTGATAAATGGAATGTTTTCTAGCGCTTTTGAATATGCTTGTTTATAACTTGTAATGTACTTATTATAGGCAATACTCTCAAAGGCTACTCTTCCAAATAAGACAGCTTTTGTATATTTAAAATAGCCTGCTAATTTAAATTGTAATAAGGTTAAATATACATCAAAGGCTGACATAGAGAAGATGTCAAAGTACCAAATAATACCATCATCTTTATATCTTTCAATAAATTCATTAACATGGTCATATGGTGTACCTATTATTTTAGCTAGACAATCTAGACATCCTCCAATGATTCTTCCTTTAGTTTTAAAATTCTTCTCACTCTCATATCTAACTGGTAAATAATTATCGTTATCATTTATATAATCAATAAACGGTTGATATGTTTCATAACTTTCTTGTTTAGATAGCTTACCATATAAATATTCATAAGTGATTAAATCATCCTTATTTCCTACAAAAGATTTAGCGTTACATGAATATAGGGTAGCTATATCTAACATGGTAGTTACAACAAATAAAAGGTTAGTAGGATCACTTGCTCCTAGATACCACTTAGGATTGTTTTTAATATTTTCATAGTCAATATAAGGCAACGTCTCAAGTTGACCATCACCACCTGCTGCGCAAATTATAGCTTTAATATCTTTGTTGGATACTAATGAATTTAATTCCTTAGCTCTAATAATGGGTGTATTGGCAACTAATGCGTTGTTTCTCACTGATGCTGTTTCGAATATTTTGTTTTGTCTAGATAAAAAACTTAATGATTTTTCGTATTCTTCAATATCATCACCAACGCCAGCACTTAGGGCACAAATGCCAATAGTGTCATCTTTTTTTAAATAATTTGGATATATCATACTCAAAATTATATAATTTATTTAACGATTTAATGGAGAAAAATAAATATGAAGTATGTGATGGCTCTTGACCAAGGGACTACTAGTTCTCGCTGTATCATTTTTGATAAGTTGGGGAATATGGTTTCTGTGGCTCAAAAGGAATTTACTCAATACTATCCTCATCCTGCTTGGGTAGAACATGATGGTAAAGAAATTTTTAGTTCAATTTTAGAAGTAGCAAGACTGGCTTTAAAACACGGAAGAATTAATCCAAGTGATGTGGCTAGTATCGGTATTACTAATCAAAGAGAAACAACTTTGATATGGGATAAAGCAACGGGGGAACCTGTTTATAACGCGATTGTGTGGCAGTGCCGTAGAACTAGTGATATCATCGATGATCTAGTAGAAAAAGGCTATAGCGATATGATTAAGGAGAAAACAGGATTAGTACCTGATGCTTATTTCTCTGGTAGTAAGATTAAGTGGATTTTAGATAATGTAGAAGGGGTAAGAGATAGGGCTAACAAAGGTGAACTATATTTTGGTACTATTGATACTTGGTTAATTTATAATCTAACAGGTGGTAAGGTACATGTTACCGACTATACTAACGCTTCTAGAACAATGTTGTTTAATATTAATACGTTAGAGTGGGATAAAGAATTATTAGAGTTACTAGATATTCCAGAGTCTTTATTGCCAGATGTTAAACCTTCTAGTTATGTCTATGGTGAGACTGTTCCTGAGATGTTTAAGGCACCGATTAAGATAAGTGGGGCAGCAGGTGATCAACAATGTGCTTTATTTGGACAATGCTGTTTTAATAAGGGTGAAATGAAGAATACCTATGGTACTGGCTGTTTCTTATTAATGAATACAGGTACTGATTTGGTTAGATCAAATAATGGTTTGGTAACTACGATTGCAGCTAGTGCTAATGGCAAGATTCAATATGCTCTAGAGGGTTCAATATTTATTGGTGGCGCTGTTATTCAGTGGTTAAGAGATGAATTAAAGATAATTAATTTTGCTAGAGAGAGTGAAGTTTTGGCAAGTGAAGTAAGTGATACTGAAGGTGCTTATGTGGTTCCCGCTTTTACAGGACTAGGTGCTCCATATTGGTCACAACATGCTAGGGGTACAATTGTAGGTATTACTCGTGGTTTTAATAAGAATCATTTGGTTAGAGCTACTTTAGAATCTATAGCTTATGAAACATATGATATTGTCAAGGCTATGGAAGAGGATGCTGGTGTAGTGGTTAGAGAGCTTAAGGTTGATGGTGGTGCTAGTGCTAATAATCTTTTGATGCAATTTCAAGCTGATTTATTAAATGCCAAGGTATATCGTCCTATGGTGACTGAGACTACGGCTTTGGGCGCTGCTTATTTAGCTGGTTTAGCTGTTGGCTTTTATAAGGATGAAGATGAGATCAAGTATAATTGGTCAATTGATAAGAGTTTCTCTAGTACGATGACTAAGGAAGTTAGGGATACAAAGATTAAAGGTTGGAAAAAAGCGATTGATACAGCTTTATTTTGGGCTAAATCGTGATAATATTGTCTCATGAATATTCCATTAATTTTAGCATTTTTATTTTTTGCGGGAGCCTTACTTGGCTATATACTAGAATTCTTTTTTAGAAATCTAATTAGTCATTCAGGTCCTCGTGGTAAGTATTTTATTAACCCAGGTTTTTGTAAGGGTCCTTATCTTCCAATCTATGGTGTGGGTCTTACAACGATGTTTTGTATTACTTATACAGTAGATGCGTATTTGGATAATCCGCCAGCTATAGTAATTATTATCGGTATTACAATCGCAATGACACTTATTGAGTTTGTTGGTGGTGTTTTCTTGTTGAAAGTTATGAATATGCGTCTTTGGGATTATCGTAAAAGATGGGGTAATGTCATGGGTGTTATTTGTCCATTGTTCTCTTTCTTTTGGGGTGCGATTGGTGCTGTTTATTATTTAGTAATTCGTCCAATTGCGATTGATGGTATTGTTTGGCTGACAAATAACTTGGCTTTCTCATTCTTTATCGGCTTGTTCTATGGCGTCTTCTTGATTGATAATTATGTTTCTACAAAAGAAGCTATTGATATTAAGCATTTTGGTGATATGCATGGTATTGTTGTTAAGTATGAAGAGCTTAAGGATTTACTTGCTCAAAAGCGTATTGAGGCTGAAAAGAAGCTTCCTTTCTTCAATCAAGTTAAAATTGAGAATATGTCTTTAAAGGATACTTTGTCTAAGTGTAGTGAAATCTTAGAAAATAAGGCAGAGGTTTTCCAAAACTTGCGTCATAAGAAATAATCACATAATTTTCCATAATGTATACACACAGCTTTCACATTTGAAAGTTATCATTAGGGTACAAAGTAATTAAATGCTTTGTGTCTCCCTTTCGTTTATATATTAAAAAGAAGTTCCACTTAGGTGGAATTTTCTTTATAATACTTTATAGGAGATTTTAAATTATGAAGAATGAAGTTAAGTGTTATAGATGTGGTCATAAGATTGATGTTAATTCAAAGAATTTAAGCGAACAGGTTACTTGTCCTCATTGCCAGGGTAAGATGGATTTGGATAAGAAAACAAAGACTAAGTATACCGTTTTGCGTTATATTTTTATCGTGCTTGTTTCTTTTGTTTTTGTGACAATGATTTTTGCGGTTACTAAATCTACGGCCATGATTGTTGCGTTGACAATTTTATTGGCTTTTGGTTTATCTACCGTTTCTCAAAAAGTTGGTTTATGGTTAACTTATAAGTTATTTGGCTTATGCTATGAGCATGTGGAAATTGACAAAAAGAGTAAAAAATAAGTAAAGTGGTTCAATATAGTGAGCCATTTTTTTATTATCTTAGTATAAAATATAGCTATGGATATCAATCAAAAAATAATGGGTAAGAATGGGTTAGCTTGTGTTAAGATGGCTAAAAGCTTGATAAAGGTTCCAATTGGAGCTCGTATGCCAACAGTCAGTGAATTAGCAAACTCTAATTGTATTCCGGTAGGAACTACCCATAATGCGTTAAGAACATTGATAGAGTATGGTGCGATAGAGATTATTCCTAGAGGCCATATGGGTTCTTTTTTGGTTGGTAAGGATGTTAAGAAGTTATTAAGTATAATTGGTGTTCAATATATTTTTGGGGCTATGCCTATAACAGAAAATAAATATTTTAAGGGTCTGGCATCAGGAATAATAAGTCAAATGAATAATGAATACAATGTTCCTATTAATTTGGCATATATGAGGGGTTCTAAGACTCGTATTGAGATGCTTATTAATGGTCGTTATGATTTTGTGATTGTTTCTAAGATGGCTGCTAATGAGTATATTAAGAAAAATGGCGGTATCGATATTGTTTTGAATTTTGGGATTTTTTCTTATACTCAAAATTATTCTTTAAAGTTTCATAATGCAAGTATTAATGAAATAAAAGATGGCATGAGAATCGGCATTGATCCTTGTTCTATCGATCAAATAAAGTTATCTAAGGATTTATGTAGAAAAAAGAAGGTTGAGTATATAGAAATATTATCTTCAAGAATGGATGATGAATTGGAGTTAGGAAATATTGATGCTGCTTTAATATATGATGATAATATTATTTATGATGATATTCCTGTTGACGGGTCGTGTGCGGTTTTGATTGTTGATAGCGAAAAGATGGAAGTCGCTGAAATAATAAGGGATTTAATAGATAAAAGAGAAATTATAGAGATACAAAAACAAGTGGTTGAAGGTAAAATTAAGCCTAGGTATTAATCTAAAATATTGCAAGCAAGATAGGGTGGAAATAATATGAATGTAAATCAAGAATTAATGAGCAAGAATGGATTAGCTTGTGTCAAGTTGGCAAAAAGTTTAATCAGAATTCCAATAGGAGGGCGTCTTCCTACGGTTAGTGAGTTTTCTATCGAAAATGATACTCCGATTGGAACTACTCATAATGCGTTAAAGACTTTGATTAAGAATGGAGCAATTGAGATTGTTTCAAGGGGTCATATGGGTTCTTTTTTGGTGAATAAAGATATAAAAAAATTATTGTGTTATGTAGGTGACCAATATATATTTGGGGCTATGCCTTTGCCTTATACTAAACGTTTTGAGGGTTTGGCTTCAGGCTTGATAGCACAAATGGAAAATTCTTATGATATTCCTGTAAATCTAGCTTATATGAGGGGTTCTAAGACTAGAATTGAAATGTTAACGAGTGGTCGTTATGATTTTGCAATTGTATCTAAGTTGGCGGCTAAAGAGCATATGGAAAATCATGATGATGTAGTGATTGCTGTTGATTTCGGACCTTTTTCGTATACAAAACAACATGTTGTGATGTTTAGAAATAATGATGAAAAAGAAATTAAAGATGGAATGAAGATTGGTATTGATCCTTCTTCTATTGATCAAACAAAGTTGACTAGGCATATATGTGTAAATAAGGATGTTGAATTTGTGGAAGTTCAATATTTGAGGATGTTTGAAAAGATAATGGATGGTAGTATCGACGCAACAATAATGTGTATCGGTGAAGCAAATGGCCAGGCTTTAAATATTAATTATGTTCCTCTTGAAACGGAGCTTGATAGTACTAATGCTGTTTTGGTTGTTAAGAGCGATAGAGAAGAACTTATCGCATTAATTAAGGAATTGATTGATAAGGATAAAATCTTAGATATTCAGAAGCAAGTTTTAGAGGGTAAGATACAGCCAAGCTACTAAATGTATGTGCTATAATTGGTATGCATTATGTATGTATAAAGGAGATAGAAATGTTCAAATTAATTAAGGCAACAAATTATGATGATATGTCAAGAAAAGCTGC
>URCJ01000038.1 GCA_900546285.1 uncultured Solobacterium sp.
AAAGAAGTTGTTTTCCATCGTGCATTTGATTGTGTGATTGATGCAGATAAAGCCATGAATATCTTGATTGATTTGGGTGTTGATCGTGTTTTGACTAGTGGTTTGATGCCTAAGGCAATGGATGGTATTGATATGATTAAACACCTACAACAAGAGTATGGCGATAGGATTGAGATTCTTGCGGGTAGTGGTATGAATGCGACTAATGCAAAAGAGATGATGGATAAGACTGGCATTAGTCAGGTTCATTCTTCTTGTAAGGGTTGGAGAAATGATTCAACAACAAGTGGTAAGTTTGTGAATTATTGTTTTGCGAGTGAGCCTCATCAAAATGATTATGATGTTGTTGATGAAGAATTGGTTAGAAAGATTGTGAATAGTATATGAATTTAAAAGAGCTTAATACTCATAAATCGTTTAGAAATTTAGTTACTTTTTTGGCAGTGTTGTTGGCTGCGTTTATGCAGGCTTCGATTATTCAAATTTTTATGAGGCCGTTAAATTTGTTGAGCTCAGGTTTTACTGGTGTTGCGATTTTCATTGAGAAGATTACAAGTACTTTCTTTGGGTTTATTTTTTCTACTTCCCTTGGTATGTTGGCTTTAAATATTCCAGTTGCGATATTTTGTAGCAAGAGCATCAGCAAGCGTTTTACTTTCTTTTCGTTATTAGAAGTATTTTTAGCTTCTTTCTTTCTTAAAGTATTACGTTTTGGTATGGTTTTTGATGATAAGCTGTTGAATATTATTTTTGGTGGTGCTTTGTATGGAATCATGACAACTATTGCCTTGAAGGCTAATGCGTCTACTGGTGGTACTGATTTTATTGCCTTGTATGTAAGTAATAAGAAGAATAAATCAATTTTTAGTTATGTCTTCGTGTTTAATGCGACTATGCTAGTTATCTTTGGTGCTATGTTTGGTTGGGAGAATGCTGGTTATTCGATTTTGTTCCAGTTTATTTCTACTAAGACAATTGAGACTTTTTATCATCGTTATGCACGAGTTACTTTGCAGATTACTACTTCTAAGCCGGATGAGGTTATTGCGTGTTTGATGAAGAATTATCGTCATGGTTTAAGTAGAGTAGATGGTGTTGGTGGTTATTCAGGTAGGAATATTTCTCTTCTTCATACTGTTGTAAGTGGTTATGAGGTTGATGAGATGGTTAACTTGATGCGTCAAGAGGATCCTCATGTTATCGTGAATGTGTTGAAGACCGAGGATTTCTATGGTGGTTTCTATTTGAAACCCATTGAGTAATTTTTAAAGGCAGTTTATAACTGCCTTTAAAATTGTCTCCAACATTTTTCTTTTAAGAATATTTTAATAGATTCTTCATCTTTTCCTTCATAGTAAGCTATTAGAAGTCTTTTGAATTCGCTTACGATGTTTTCAGGGACAACTAATAGTCCAAGTCCTTTTGAAATCATGAAGTGGTTTGCGAAAATTATGGCTGCTCTTTTGTTGCTATCGATAAAGATTTGGGTTTTCATAGAGTATAGTGTTAGTTCTATAGCTTTATCAATGTCTTCTATGTCTGAATGGATAATGTTGTCTATATCTTCTTTTACACTTAATTCTAGTGGGATTGGTGGTATATAGGTAGAACCACCAATGCTTACAGGAACATTACGAATTGAGCCTCCATTTTGGTAGAAACCTTCGTTTACTAGTCTTGCGATATTACTTAGTAAGTAATAGTTGGATGGTGATGCAACAACATCAGGATCAACTATAAATTCCCAAGCATGTTTAAGGTTTAAGATCTTTAAGACATCACTTGCCTTAACACCGTTGACAATGCCGTTTTCTAGTATTGTTTCAGTTTGTGGGAATGTGGTAGAAACACCTTCTAGTACAGCTTGGTCATATATTAGGGTTTTAACATTAGCACGCGCAAAATCGATGTTAAGTTGTACTCTTGGTGTTAGTTCTATTTCACTGTATCCAAGTTTAGCTAATTCTTTTTCTATTTGTCTTAATCTTTTCTTTAGGGTACGTATTTCTAAAGATTGATTAACTGCCATGGCATATAATTCATCACTATATTTATCAATGTAGTTAGACTTATGTTTGCCACCTTCCATTTTTCTTACATAAATATATTTTTCATTATTTAATGTTTTTACTTCAATACTCCCATCAAAATTAGACACTTTGATTCTTGATTGAATGTCAGCTTTTTCGTTTAGTAGTGTTTGTATATTGTCTTTTTCGCTCATAAGTATCTCCTTTTAGGGTAAATTATTACTCTAATATTAGCACATATTTACCCTAAAACAATAATTTAGGGTAAAATTTTATAAAAATCATATATTAATTTACCCTAAAAAGCACCTTCATACAATAACGATAAAGGTGCTTATGAAACTAGTATGTTTCTAAGTTGAAGGTGAATGTTGTTTTTCGTCCTTCTCTTTTTCTTACTATTAGTTCTTTTTCTTCTAAGATTGCTAAACGTTTAGATACTGTTGATTTTGATAATTTAGTAACATCTACTAATGTAGCCAAGTCAACGTCTTTTAGATAGAATAATGTGTAATCTATGATTATGTTTAAGATTGATTTATCTGATTTATCTAGGTCAATTTCTAATACTTTATTATGATAATAATTGTATCTATCGATTTTATCTGTTAAATCATCTAAATATTCTTCTAGTCCATCTTTAAAGATATCTAAGAATAGCAATACAAAGTAAGTTATGTCTCCAAGGTTTCTAGTGTCGTTAGTAATCTTGAATGCTTCGTAATAATCTTTTTGTCTGTTTTTACAGGCGATAGATAATCTTAAGGCAACAATAGGATCTAGTGTTTGAGATAGATAGTAGCTAGATATGTAACGAGATATACGTCCATTGCCATCATAGAAAGGGTGAATGTATCCAAGGAAATAATGGAAGATGGCTACTCTTAGGATACAAGGTAATTTATTGTCATTAAGAATTTTTAGGGCTGAGTCTACAGCTTCAATTACTTTACTTTCAGGATAAATTCCTTTATGAATTGTTTTTGTTGAAGAAACAATATTTACTATGCCTCTTCTAAAGATTAGACCGTCTGGAATGTTATTTGGATCATTCTTCTCGATGTCTTGGATTAGGATATCGTTATAGACTTCTCTTAATTTAGAAGAATCGGTAATTGGAACAAATTCTTTTGGTTTTAATAAGATGTCTCTATATTTATTAACTAGACCATATAGTCTTTTGTATTCTTTAGGTTTCTTTGTTTCTAGAAGCTCAGTGATTTCTTTTCTAGTACTAGCAATACCTTCTATTTCATTGGTAATCATTATTTCTCTAGTAAGAGAATGATACAGTTCCCATGCGTCAATTAAATCGGTGGAAGCTTCAAATCTTTTTTTGATAATTCTTGTGTTTAATATTTGTATTTGTTCTAGCAATGATAGTAATTCGCTATTTAAGTATAGAAAAGATGATTTTTCATTAACTTCTATTGGAAAATGAATTGTATTAGGTGCATTAAAACGTTTATTATATAGTTCTTTTTCGTTAATATCATTTATAAAACCAGCTTTGTATAGTGATAAATATTCCATTGAATTACTCCTTACACTGTATATTTTACACTATTGCGAGTAAAATCGTACTAAATTTACTCGCTAACTGTCATTTTATGGCTAATTGCGAGTAAAAATAGCCTATTTTTACTTCATAAGAGGTATTTTTGCTATGATTGCGAGTAAAAAATGAGTAAATTAACGTCTAATTAAGGATAATAGTTGATGAATTGCTTAAATCGTTGAATATTTGCCTTCTTTCATCATATTTTATTATTATTTCATTTCGCATTTTTGAATTAATTTCATTTTTGCGAAATGATATAACCATTGTGAGGATATGAGTTATGAAACTTATAAAAGGAAGCTACCATTTAAACAAGGTTCAATTAGTTAAGGATATTCGTATTATTAAAGTTATTGCAGGATTAAGAAGGTCAGGAAAATCTATATTATTAGATGTTTATACTTCTTTTTTAAAGTTATTATTTTGAGTAAAATATTATTACTAATAGGAGCTATTTGTATGACTGAAAACAATCAAAAATTTTCTAAAGTTTCTGAAATTACTAGTGTAGAAGATTCTACTGTTGATAATCAAGAATTTGAAATTGCTGATAACGAAGAAGTTGAGACAATTTCCAAAAAATTGATAGAACAAAATCTGGAAGCATATAAAAAGTTAGGGGAATAACTATGGCGCTTGAAAATAAATTAGGACTAACAAATCCCGCAGATCTTGCTAGGGAAGAAGAGCGTATCAGTAAAAAGAAGGCTCTTGAACTTTTTGAAAGTGGTATTCTTGATACTTTACCAGCTGGGAAGTTTTCTACATTACAAAAAATTCATGAATACTTATTTAGCGATATTTATGATTTTGCTGGTAAGGTGCGTTCAGTGAATATTGCAAAAGGAAATTTTCGTTTTGCGCCATTAATGTATTTGGAGGTTTCATTATCAAACATTGATAATATGCCTCAATCTACATTTGATGAAATAATAGAAAAGTATGTTGAAATGAATGTGGCTCATCCTTTTAGAGAGGGAAATGGTAGAAGTGCTAGGATTTGGCTTGATCATATTTTAAAAACAGAAATTAATCAGGTTGTAGATTGGAGCAAGGTGGATAAAGAAGACTATTTACTTGCAATGGAGCGCAGTCCAATTAAGGATATAGAAATTAAAGTGTTACTAAAGAACGCTTTGACAAATGAAATTAATAGCAAAGAAAACTTTATGAAAGGTATTGATCATAGTTATTACTATGAAGGCTACAACAATTTTAAGACTGAAGAATTATAATCTTTATGCCCTTTGCTGAGGGTTTTTTAAAAGGGTGTGTAATCGGTTATTATATTGGTAAGAGGATAAAAATATGCCGTTTCAAATAATAAGAGAAGATATTACAAGAGTAAAAGTTGATGCAGTTGTGAATCCAACAGATGATGCTTATACACATTTAGGTGGTAGCGATAAGAGAATTCATGATGTAGCAGGCGAGGAATTATATACAGAGTGTAAGAGACATGGTTCTTTAAATGTGGGTGATGTTTGTATTACTTCATCTTTTAATATGAAGAATTGTAAGTATATTATTCATACATTTGGTCCTATATATGTTGATGGTAAGCATAATGAAGAAGAATTACTTATAGGGTGTTATGAGAATGTTCTAAGGTGTGCAGTCGATAATAATATAGAGAGTATTGCGATTCCTTTAATATCAACTGGTTCTTTTAGATATCCTAAGAAGGATGCTTTAAGAGTAGCAACTAATGTGATTACTAACTTTATTTATGATAATGAGTTGGATGTTTATTTGTTGGTTTATGATAAGGAAGCTTTTGATATTTCTAATAGTTTATATAGGGATATTCATAATTATTTAGAGGATAATGGCATTTATAATGAGGTTAGAGCTCATCGTTCAAGAGTTCCTTCAAAAGCCTTTGGCTTTATGAGTATGCCAGTAGGCAGTTCACTATCAGAACATGAGGTTTTAGATAAAGAGTTTAGTTTTGTGGATTTTGTAGAGGATGAGTCTTTTAATGATTGTTTAAGAAGGTTGATAAAAGAGAAGGATTTAATAGAGTCTGATGTATATAAGGGCGCTAATTTAACTAAGCAGGCTTTTAATGGTATCTACAATGAAGGCAAGGTTCCTAAGAAGAATAATGTGTTGGCTTTGTGTATTGGACTTAGGTTGAATATTGACGAGGCCGATGATTTTATAGAGAAGGCTGGTTATTCTTTTAGTAAGGGTAATAAGCATGATTATATCGTTAGGTATTTTATAGAGAATGAAATATATGATGTTTATAAGATTAATGAAATATTGATTAATGAGGATTTGCCTTATCTTGGATCTAAATATGATTAATGTAAACTCGTGGTTTACCCTTTAACTTTTAATAAAACTTATTATTTAGATGTAGATAAGTTAAAGGAGGAAAAGAAATGATCGAGTTAGTATTTATCTTAGATGAGAGTGGTTCTATGCGTGGGTTAGAGAAGGATACAATAGGTGGTTTTAATTCTACTATTGCGAAACAAAAGAAAGAAGATGGTGAGTGTTTAGTTTCTACTGTATGTTTCTCTAATAGTCAAAGAGTTGTTCATGATAGGGTAAATTTAAGGGATGTTAAGGAATTAACTGAAAAGGATTATGTACCATGTGGTTCTACAGCTCTAATTGATACGGTGGCTTCTAGTATTAAGCATATTAAGATGGTGCATAGATATATTAGAAAAGAAGATATACCTGATAAGACAATGTTTATTATCACTACTGATGGTATGGAGAATGCATCTCATAAATATTCTTTAAGTGAAACAAAAAGAATGATAGAAGAGTGTAAGGAAAATGGTTGGGAGTTTATCTTTTTAGCAGCTAATATTGATGCTTATGAAACAGCAAGAGATTATGGTTTTGATGAAGAGTCTACTGTTAATTATGTAAATGATGAAGAAGGCACTGATATTAAGTTCTGTTGTGTTGGTAAAGCTATTTCATCTATTAGATCTTCTGGTGTATTAGATAGAGAATGGAATTATGAAGCTAAGGAAGACTTTAAGAGAAGGGGTAAGAAGTAACTTACCCCTTTTAGGTGGCAATAAAGATAATTACTTTGTTAGATAATATGTTTATGACAAAGATTATCTGTTATTTATTCTTGTTACCGTTTATCATAGCGTTTAAGATTGTTACAACAATCATTAAGCTATTCTTTTGGATATTGTCGATGATGGTAGTACTTATATAAGCATTATATTTTGAGATTTTAATAGTAATTATTATACATTTGGAGCTGAAAAATGCTCTTTTTTGATGAAAAAGTTCTAAAATGTTCTTGTATTTGAAATCGCTTTCAATTATACTTAAATTGTAAATACAAATTAAGATTTGTTACTTAATCTAAGCTATTAAGGCAAACTCTACGAAGGTCTATTTGAGATAATAGATTGGCTGTTTAGTTTGTCTTTTTAATTTGTATTGAGAAAGGGGAAACATGATAGAGTTGGATAACCAAGTGTACAAAACATTTAAAGTTGTAAATAACAACATTATTATCGTTAAAGATTCAAACGGCCGTGAAATGATAGCGATAGGAAAGGGGCTTGGCTTCAAAAAGAGTAAGAATGATGTTGTTTATCCTGATGAAGTGATGAAAACTTATGTTTATGTGGATAGACAAAAGAATCTTAATTTAACATTATTTGAAGAGGTTTCTTTCGAAATTGTTGAAGTAGCTCAGCATATCATTGATTATGCTACTAGTACTTTAAAACAAAAATACAATGTTAATTTACTTGTAAGTCTTTCTGATCATATTGATTTCAGTGTTAAACAATTTAGAGAAGGAAATAATACGGTTAAGTTGTTTAATGAAGAGATTAAGAGATTTTATAAAGAAGAATATCAAGTAGGTAAGTACGCTATTAATTATATTAATCAAACTCTAAATGTTGAACTTTCAAAGGACGAAGCAACATCTATTGCGTTCCATTTAATTGTAGCTTCCCAGGAAAAGACAAATATCGAAACTAGGGAATTGCTTGAAGGTGTAAATCGTATAGTTGATATTACGATGAAACACCTGGGAAAACAAATAGATGAAGATTCGTTAGCGTATTCTAGGTACATCATTCATTTAAAGTTTTTCTTAAGTAGGATAGTGAGTTCTCAAACTTCAAATGGAAGTAGTGAACTAACAAACATATTTGGCCAACTGGTTACTAAGTATGAGGGTGTAGAAAAATGTATTAGTGAGATAAGCGAATATATAAATGAAAAGTTCAAATACAGATGTACTGATGAAGATTGCATTTATTTAATGATTCATATTGTAAGATTGCATGAGTTGCAAAGAGAGGAAAATACAAATGGCTAAAATCAATTATGACGATTTGACTAAACAAATAGTAGAATATGTTGGTGGTGTCGAAAATATTAAAACAATCACACACTGTGTAACACGTTTAAGACTATATTTAAATGACAGAAATAAGGCGGATGATGAAAAGATTAAAAATTTGCCTGGTGTATTAGGTGTTGTGTATGGAAATCAACAATATCAAATTATCTTAGGTGAACATTTATTCCCTGTGTTTGATAATCTTGAAAAGAATTATTCAGTAAAGACAGAGGCTCCGATTGATGAGAATCTTGATGAAGATCTTGTTAAAGATAGTGGTAAGAAGAACTTCAAATACTATTTTGAAAAGGCAATAACATTCATGTCTCAATCACTAACACCATTTATCACTGTTGTATATGGTGCTGGTATGTTGAAGGTAATTCTATCTTTATTGAATTACTTCTTCCCTGCTGTAGCAAGTACTACAGCATACACAATGCTAAACTTTATGTCTAGTGCTCCATTCTATTTCATGCCTGTATTAGTAGCATATGGTACAAGTAAAGTGCTAAAGTCTAATCCTGCATTCTCTATGGCTATTGCATTGACTTTGGTTTATCCAGCGTTTGATGCAATAATGACAGCTGGAGAACCAATCACGATGTTGGGTCTTCCAGTACATTTAGCTACTTATGGTAGTACATTACTTCCAGGTATTTTTGCAGCTATTCTATGCGCATATTTGGAGAAATTCTTCTATAAGGTTATTCCTGGATTATTAAGAAGTGTATTTGCTCCATTATGTGTATTCTTGATTGGTTTCCCAATTGTAGTGTTAGTATTAGGGCCTATTGGTAATGTTGTTGGTTCTTGGATTGTTGCTGGTATTATATGGTTACAAGCTCATGTTGGTGGTTTCGCTCCTGGAATTATTGCTGCAGCTCAACCATTCTTGGTTATGATGGGCGTAAATATGCTACCAGTAGCTCCTATGATGGAATTGTTCTCTAGAACAGGTTACGATAATGTCTTCAGACCTGGTTGGATTTTACATAATATTTCTGAAGCTGGTTCTTGTATGGCAGTTGCATTGAAAACAAAAGATAAAGAATTTAGAACTACTGCAATTTCTGCTGGTGTTGGTGCTATGTTATCAGGTGTTTCTGAACCAGCATTATATGGCGTTAACTTACGTTTAAAGAAACCTATGATTAGTTTGGTTGCTGGTGGTGTTGCAGGTGGTGCTGTTGCAGGATTTATGGGAGCAAAAGCATTTGCAATGGGATATTCTTCTATTCTTGGTGTCGTGATTTTTGAAAAGACAATGGGTGCGATTTTAGCCGGTGTTGCAGTATCATTTGTTGTATCATTTGTTTGCACTTATATCTTGTACGACGGAAAGAGTATTAAGTAAAAATGTTTGGGTTTTCTTTAAAAAAAGAAATTCTTGATCCAAATGTATTTGCTTCAGTAGCAAGCGGAAAAATAATCCCACTTGCTACTGTTAAAGATGAAGTATTTTCTGCAGGCATGATGGGAAAGGGCGTAGCTATTGTTCCTGATGATGACGTGATTGTTGCTCCTTGCGATGGAGAGATTACAATGTTGTTCCCGACTATGCATGCGTTTGGAATGAAGAATAAAGATGGTGTTGAGATATTAGTACATATTGGTATTGATACCGTTAACAAAAAAGGAAAAGGATTCAAAAAATTCGTTGATACAGGTGCAAATGTTAAATGTGGAGACAAGATAATTAAGATGGATTCTTATGAACTTAAACAAGAAGGTTATGATTTAACAACAATGATGATTTTTCCAGACTGCCAAAAAGAAATGGAATTAACTACCGAAGGGTATGCAACAAAGGGCAAAACTGTGGTTGCAAAATATTAGAAAGAAGGAGAATAAGATGCCAATTTTAAATAAAAAAGTTAAAGAGAATTTCCCAGATGGATTTTTATGGGGTGGTGCTGTAGCTGCTAACCAATGTGAAGGAGCTTATCTTGAAGATGGTAAGCAAATGTCTACTGCTGATATTAAAGCTAGAGGTTTCTTTGGTGGTTTAAGAAGGGATGCTGATTATTATCCAACACATAAAGCAATTGATTTCTATCACACTTATAAGAGTGATTTAAAATTAATGGCTGAAGCTAATTTCAATATTTTCAGAACTTCAATTAACTGGACAAGAATCTATCCTACAGGTGAGGAAGAAACCCCTAATCAAAAAGGTTTGGATTATTATCATGATATGTTCAAATATTGTCATGATTTAGGAATGAAGGTTATGGTTACTATTTCACATTATGAAACACCATTAAACTTAGTTGACAAATATGGTGGATGGGATAATCGTATGTTCATTGATTTCTATATGAAGTTTGTAAAGACAATCGTAGATAATTTAGATGATGTTGTTGATTATTGGTTAACTTTTAATGAAATTGGTAATGCGGCTGTAAAACCTATTTGTTGGGATGCAGCATGTATCTATCCAGACAGTGAAAATCTTCTTCAGAGAATGTATCAAGCAGCTCATCATCAATTTGTAGCGAGCGCTTTAGCTGTTAAATATGTTCATCAACATTCAAATCATGCTAAGGTTGGTGCTATGATCGCATATAAGACAGTATACCCTTATACATGTAATCCAAAGGATGTAATTGCTGCTGAAAAAGAAAAGAGAAAAGAATACTTCTTCTCAGATGTTCAAGTAAGAGGTAAATATCCTGACTATATTTGGCAATATTTTGAAGAAAATAATATCAAGATTACTTTCGAAGAAGGTGATGAGGAAATCATTGCGTCTTATCCTGTAGATTTCATTACATTCTCATACTATAGAAGTAGAGTTGTTTCTGCTGAAGAAACAGAAGCAGCTGAAAAGATTATTGATACAAACACTCTTGAAGGTATTGTTAATCCGTACTTGCCAAAAACAGGCTGGGGTTGGTCAGTAGACCCAGATGGCTTGATGTTAGCGTTACAAGATCTTTATGATAGATATCAAAAGCCATTATTTGTTTCTGAAAATGGTTTAGGCGCAATCGATACCGTTGAGGAAGGGAATATAATCAATGATGATTATCGTATTGATTATATGAGAAAGCATGTTCAAGCTATGCAAAGAGCAATCGAAAAAGGTGTTGATCTATTCGGCTATACTATGTGGGGTCCGATTGATATTGTTTCAAATGGAACAGGTCAAATGTCAAAGAGATACGGAATTATCTATGTTGACCTTGATGACGAAGGAAACGGTACAGGAAATAGATATTTAAAAAAGAGTTACAATTGGTATAAGACGGTAATTGGAACTAATGGTAAAGATTTAGGTTAGTAATAACCGAGTATATTAAAAGAGGCATTTGTTGAAATAAAATGAGCGCCTCTTTTTAAGTTCCTTATTCATCCCTATAGTTAACCATTATCTCTTTAAATAGTTCCTGAGTAGTAGGTGGAGTATAGGTTACTGCATTAGCTCCAGCTTCTATTACATTTCTACAAGTTTCATTGGTTTTGCCACCTGTGGCAATGATAGGTACATTAGGGAATTGTTCCCTAATTTTTCTTACTACATCAGGAGTTCTTTGAGCACAGGCTACGTTTAAAATTACAGCACCTGCATCAAGTCTTGCTTGTATGTCGGTGTCTTCTTTCGTTACCGTGATAATTACAGGAATGTCCACGGCTTTAGCAACAGCTAATAGGTTGAGGTCTGATATGGGTGCATTTAGTACAACACCCATAGCTCCTTGGCATTCAACGTCTTTGGCAAGGGATACCGTTCTAAGGCCTTTGGTAGTACCACCACCTACTCCACAAAATACTGGAATATATGATGCTTTTATGATGGCATCAGAGATTGCTTGTTGGGGAGTAAATGGGTATACCGCAAATACCGCATCAGCGTCACAGTTTCTGATAATAGCTAGGTCTGTTGTGAAGACAAAGCTTCTAATTTTACGGCCATTAATAATAATGCCACTGGCACTAGATATAGATTCAGGCAGTCTTAGGATGTTCTTACTGCGTAGTTTACTTCCGATTTGAGGAGTTGTGTTGATAATTTCAGTCATGATTGGCCCTCCTTATTTTTTTATCATTCTATCATGTTGAAAATCATGATAAAAATGGTTAAATTTAATAAAGTGTACAAAGGTAACTGAAAGTTGCTCAATAGTTGGTAGAGCAAACATCATAAGAAAGCTAACATTTAAGCATGGAGGAAAAGTATGGGATATATAGTATTTGGAATTGTATTGTTACTTGGTATAAGTGTTCTTGTAGCTTTCTTATTGTTGATAAGAGCTTTAATTAAATTTATTAATTCTAAAAGTATTAGAGAAGAGAAGAATACTTATAAGAAGAGTCTAGGTGAAAATATTAAGGCACATAGAGAAGAGTGCAAGATGACACAAGAGTTTGTGGCAGAGGCGATTGGTGTTAGTAGACAGGCTGTTTCTAAGTGGGAAAATGGAAGTTCTGATCCAAGTACTTCTAATTTAATTGCCTTGGCAAAGTTGTTTAATGTATCGCCTGAAGATTTGATTAGATGAAAAAGATAATTTTATTAATAATGGCTTTTTTAGTCATGGTTTATTGTTACTTTGGTGGCTTTACTACTGGGGATTATGTTGATGGTATTGAGTTTAAAGATGAGATTGTAATACCTGCTGATAAGAGGATTATAGCCTTAGGCGAGGCAACTCATGGTAATAAAGAGTTTCAGGAACTTAAACTGAGTATATTTAAGAAGTTAGTAGAAGAAAATGGTGTAAGAGCTTTTGCGATAGAGGGTGACTTTGGTGGTTGCCTAGAGGTTAATGATTATATCCATGGTGGTAGTGGAAGTACTTTAGAGGCTGTTAAGAAGATTGGTTTTAAGATTTATCAGACTAAGGAAATGATGGATCTTATTGATTATATGCGTGATTATAATTTGAGTCATTTAGATGATGATATTAATTTCGATGGTTTTGATATGCAAAGGACTGAATATTTAGATAAAGAATATTTGGATGAAGATATTAACTTATATCTAAAAGAGATTAAAAGACAAAATAAGGAACTTGATAGTAGTCTATTAAGGGATAAGTATATGGCTCAAAATGTTGAGTGGATTTTAAGTAGAGAAGATAGAGTCTTTATATGCGCTCATAATGAACATGTTGCTAAGTGGGGTTCATATGATTCTATGGGTAAGTTGTTGTCTTTAAAGGAAGAGAATGGCTATTATGTCATTGGCACTGATTTTTATAAGTCTAAGTGTAATTTACCTTTTATGGGAAGAAGAATTGTTAGGACTTTCTATTCTCATGATCCTTTAACTAAATCATTAAAAATGAGTGGTAAGGAAGTAGGAATTATTGATACATCAAAATTAGATGTTGATTATATTTATATGGGAAGTTTAGGAGAAGGCTTCTATTTGATTCCTCAAAGCTATAGAATCTTTCAGCCTCCTAAGACAATGTATGATGCAATGGTTTTGTTTGTGAATGTTAATCCTACTGATATAATTGAATAAGTATGAAAATCTTAGTTAGTGCTTGTTTAATGGGTGAAAATTGTAAATATAATGGTGGTAACAATTATAGTGAAAAGCTACATGAATTTTTAAAGGGTCATGATGTAATAATGGTATGTCCTGAGGTTATTGGAGGACTACCTACACCAAGACTTCCTTCAGAGATTGTTGGTGATAGGGTCATTAATAGCGGTGGTATTGATGTTACCTCAGAATTTATAATGGGTGCTAAGAAAGCGCTGGAGTATTCATCTGATGTTGATATGGCCATATTACAATCAAGAAGTCCAAGTTGCGGTATTAACGAAATATATGATGGTACTTTCTCCGGTAATAAGATAAAGGGAGATGGAATCTTTGTTAGGATGTTAAAAGAAAAGGGTATCAAGGTAGTTGATATAAAGGATTTATAAAAAATACCAGTTTTATATACTGGTATTTTATGTATTTTGTTCATCGAATAAAAACCTAGTAGTGTTTATATCATCAAAAATTAAATTAGCATCTTTTTGGCTAAAACTAAAAGGTGTTTTTCTTGCGATGACAAACATGTTGGCGCGTTTTCCAGCTTCAATGCCAAAAACAGAATCTTCAACAACTAGGCATTCTTCCGGTTTTAAGCCAAATGAATTCATACAGTATAAATAAATTTCAGGAGAAGGCTTACTTTCTACGAAGTCATCGCCTGTGCAAATAAGATCGAAGAACTCTAGAATCTGACATTTTGAAAGCGCGTTTTTAATATAATTGATATTCGAACTAGATGCGCACGCTATTTTAGTGTTTCTTTTTTTAAGAAAACTTAAATAATCAATAACATCTGGAAATAAAATTTGATTATAATCAAATAAATTTCTTTTTGAAAACTTGTATGCACGTAATCCGGTTTTAAATGATTCTTCATCTATGATCTTATCTTCGTAGCCTTTAATTAATTGTTTCCAAACATTTTGTTTTTTATGCGTTCCTATAAGCATTTCAAATCTTTCAATAGGTATGGCAATATTGTTACTATCAAGATATTCTTTAGTCCAAGAATGTTCTTGGACTTCGCTATTAATTAATACTCCATCTAGGTCAAAAAATACCGCTTTAATCATAGAACTTTACACCCACCGTTCAAAATACTTTTGATTTTGTTTTTTGATTTTATATTAGAAGTGTTGTCCATTGCTTCTTCTAATAGGCTTTTACATTTGTCAATATTGTTGTTGAGCTTATATAGGTATGCCAATCTGTACTGATATATTGATTTTGCTTCATTATCAATATTTCCTTCAAGTATCTTTTCTATTGTAGGAATTAAATTTGTATCTTGATTAATGTAAATGTTGCAAACCATATCGCAGTCATTAATTAATAGTTCTTGTTTTGGATCGTTGATGTTCTTACAATTACTTTTAAGTTCATCTAAATATTCAAGAGCCTTAGCATCTTTTTTGTCAGCTAAATATCCGATAACTAAGCTATAGAATGATATAGTGTTGTTTGTATTCATTTTTTGTTTTGTTAATTGACTTGCAATTTTTTCAACATTTTCTTTATTATCTTTATATATCCAATAGTTCAATTCCATCATTCTTCTTGATGTATTAGACATCAACATTTGAGCTTGTAGAGAAGATAATTGTAAGAGAAAGCCATCTTCATCTTTATCAACATAGGCAAGTTTATATAATTCTTTTAGTAGTTTATTTAGGCTATAGTTTTTGTAAATGTATGTCGCTATAATCATTACGACAACTAATAATATTTTAATTTTCATAATTATAAAGCAAAGTGAGTGTTTCCACTCACTTTATTTATTACATTACTCCTAATAATGTTAATAGAATACCTAAGCCTAATAAACTAAAGATAATAGTGTTTGGTTTAACGCCTTTCATTATGAATTTATAAACACCTAATGATAGCAATAAAGGAAGTAAGTTTGGCATAATGCCTTCTAATACATCAGCTAGTACAAATTCGCCACCACCCATTGACAAGGTTAGAGCGATAGGGAATTTAACAATTTGAGGAATCATACCCCCAATTACAATCATGGCTAATACTTTGGCAGCTTCAGTTAATTTTGCTAAAGTACCATCAGCTTGAATCTTAGAAAGGAATTGACGTCCTCCAGAGTAACCTAGTTTAAATCCGTACCATCTTGTTAATGTTGATGGGATTAGATTTAACAATAGATATAAGATAACACCAATTACATTTCCTTCTGCAGCCATTGGAGCACCAACACCACAAGCAATCATTCTAAATGTTCCCCAGAAGAAACTATCACCAATACCGGCAAGAGGACCCATTAAAGCGATTTTAACAGCGCCAATACTTTCTTGATCCATTTGTCCAGATTCATCGTTAGCGTATTCTTCTTCCATTGCGCATGATATACCTAAACAGAAAGGAACAAATGCGCAAGTAGTGTTAAACATTGTATTGTGTCTTTTCATCGCTTCAACTAAATCATCATGATCTGGATAAAGCTTTTCTAAAGCTGGAATCATTGCTCTTAAATAAGCAATACCTTGTTGCTTATCATATGTATAACAGCCTAATGCTTGATATGAACGTAAGAATACAGAATTCAACTCTTTGTTTGTTAGAGCTAACTTATTTTCAGCCATTTAGTCATCCTCCACTTCGTTTGGTTTTAAGAAGAAATAAATTAGAGCGCAAGCGAATCCAGCTAGAGCAACTGCAACGCTATTGAAGCCTAAGTATGTTGGTAAAATGAAACCAAGAATGAAGAAACCAACATATTTGATATCGAATGCAAACTGCATAAGGATACCTATACCAACAGCTGGTAAGATCTTACTTGCGTTTGCTAAGCCATCACGAACAACTTGAGGAATTGAATTAATAATAGCATTAACAGCTTCCGAACCAGCTACTACTGCTAAGAATACTGCAACAGCATACATTAATGCCTGTGTAGCACATCCTGCAAGTCCAATCCACCAAATACTATTTGTATCACCTTTTTCTGTAGCTTTATTAGCTAAAGGTGACCAAACAGTAACTGAGATTGTATTGTTAATTTGACCAATTAAAGTAGCCAATAATCCGATAGGGATAGCAATTGTAACAGCTTCAGCTACAGACAAATCACTTAATATCGCAAGACCGCATGCAACTGTAGAACCTGTTACTACTTCTGTTGGTACTGCACCTACTTGTACAACGCCAGCCCAGATTAATTCAAGAGACCCACCAATGATGATTCCTTGTTTAACATCACCTAATAATAGGCCAACTAAAGTACATAACCATATAGGTCTAGCAATCATTTGTTGACCTAACCAACCCTGTTCAATACGACCATAGGCAGCAACCCAAGCAACTAATAATGCTTTTAAAATCATTGTTTTTCTCCTTTTTAAAAATTATTATTCTTTAAATTTCTTTGAGATTTCGTTCCATTCAATTTTTGGCATAGCTGTAGTTATTTGAGCAAAAACTTCTCTTCCTTCATTATGCAATTCTTCCAATAATTTATATTTTTCCTCGTTGATATAAACACCATCACTAATCTCTTTTTTACCAGTAGTTACTCTACCTTTTGTTCCATCAACTTCAGGGCCAATATTAATATGTTGAATTTTAGGACAAGCTTTTGACAATTTGTAAGCGTCCTCTACTGTAGCTACAGAAATAAACACCTTTTCCTTATCGTATTTAGTGCCATTTAATCTTTCGATAGCCTTATTCATGTCCCACACTAGACACTTATCAACACCAGCTGGTTTTGCAAGTTTAAGAGTTGTTTTGTGTAGTTCGTTTCCTGCAGCTTCGTCATTTACTACGATCAATACTGAAGGCTTGTATACACCGCACCAAGTAACTGCTACCATTCCGTGTATTAATCTGCCATCAACTCTTACTAATTGAATCATAAAATTATTCCCTCCTTTTTAATCATCATCATCGTCAGAAGCCATATTAACAAGATCGTTCATATAGCAAAATTGACTTTTTGACATTTCAATAGCGTTCCTAATAAACTCTTCATCAATTTCAACACTTGCTAGAACACATTCAAGAATTACTGCCAAATTCATACCTGTGACTAAATGGAAATTAAAGTCATTAAGATTCTTGAAAAAGCATTGATTAACAGAACCTCCATATAGATCTGTAAAGACAACACAGTTGTCATCCTTATATTTTGTTAAGATTTCAATAACTCTATTTTCAAATCCTGTGTCTGTTAATGTTTGTTCCACATACTCTACTCCGCTTCCTCCGAAGAATTCAACAGTATTTTTCATTCCTAGTGCCAATTCCCCATGAGATGCAATTATTATTTTGTTCATAATCCACCTTCCCATTAATTAAATGTTTTCAAATCTGCTTGAGCTATTAGATTGATTTCAGTATATTTCTAAATATATACTTTGTAAATACCAAATATATACTTTTGTAATTTTTTTATC
>URCJ01000039.1 GCA_900546285.1 uncultured Solobacterium sp.
TTAAAATAATCATAATTATTTCATAACTATTCATACCGAATACTCCCATAATCAATAAATAAATCTATTAATAACAGGACTTACGGCATCCTGATCTAGCCGACCAGAAATAACCCTTACCTTTGCGGTTGCAGGTAACATTTTAACATCTACATAGTTTTAAAAATTCCCATATTTTTCCCATTTGAGTGTTGATAAATGTGGATAACTAATAAAAAATTATAGACTAAACTTTTCTTTTTTTAGATAATATAAATATAAAAGAAATACAAATCATCTAAGAATATAAGGGATGTTCTAATGAAAATAAATGAAATGTTTAAGAAGTTTTGGTGTTTAAGAAAACTAGTTACTTTATTAGTTACTTTTTTATGTGTTTTGACAATATGTCCAATCAATATTGTTGCCAAAGATAAACACGAAACTATTCGTGTTGGTTTTTTCCATATGGATGGTTACCATATGATTGATGAAGATGGTGACAAAAGTGGTTATGGTTATGATTTCTTACGTTTGATGGCACGTTACTTAGATGCTGAATACGACTATGTTGGTTATGAACTAGGTTGGAAAGATATGCAAAGGATGTTGGAAGATGGTGAGATTGATTTACTGACGTCTGCTAGAAAAACGCCTGAACGTGAAGAAATATTTGATTATTCTAAGCCGATTGGTACCAATGAATGTATGATTACAGTAAGAAGTGATAATACTAAGGTTATTGGTCAAAAATATAATACATATGATGGTTTAAGAGTTGGTTTGTTGAAGGGCAATAGTAGAAATAATGATTTTGAAAAGCTTGCTGACGAGAAAGGCTTTTCTTATATACCTGTTTATTATGAAGTGTTTAAAGATATGGAAGAAGGACTACAAAATGGTGAGGTTGATGCCCTTGTTTCTTCTTCAATGCGTACAACAAATAATGAAAGAATTATTGAGAAATTTGAACCACAAGATTTTTATGCAATAGTTAAGAAGGGTAATACGGAATTATTGGATAAGATTAATTATGCGATAGACCAAATAAATAATGCAGAAGGTGACTGGCAAAGAGAATTATTTAATCGTTATTATGCTTCTTATGATATTAAGGTTTTAAATTTTACTCCTTCTGAAGAAGAACTTATCAATTCTTATAAAAAGCCTCTTAAGGTTTTATGTGATCCTACAAGAAGACCGTATTCTTATGTTGAAGATGGCGAAATGAAGGGCATTCTTCCTGATTTTTTCAAGAATGTGGCTGATTATATTGGTCTACCTTATGAGTTTGTTATTTGTAAGGATAGAAACGAATATATTTGGTATCAAAGTCATACTGATTCAATTGATATCGCAATTGATGCTAGGGTAAGTGATCCCATTATAGAAAAAAATCATTATGGAGCCAGTGCTCCATATATCACAATGGGTGTTGCTAGTATTATGCGAAAAGACAATAAGGGTGACATTAAAACAATCGCTACTGTAAAGCAGGGTTCTGCTAGTAATGAGATTGAAAAGGAATATGCGCCAAATGCTGAGAAGATATATTTTGATACAAGACAAGAGGCAATGAAGGCTGTAAGAGATGGCAAGGCTGATATTACTTTTGCCTACTATTATATGGCTCAGGAATTTGTTAATAATGATGCTAGTGGTAGCTTAATTTATAACTATATTAACAATGATTCTTTCAAGTATCGTATGTTAGTGTCTAATGAAAACAATTATGCTTTAGCTGGTATTTTAACAAAGGGCATTTATGCACAAGGTGAAGATGCGATTGATAATATAGCTTCTAACTATACTTCGTATAAGGCTTCTGATATGACTTTAATGATGCTTATTCAGATGCATCCTGTTGTTGTAATGACTATTGGCATGATAATGCTTGCTTTGTTTGGCATTGTTTGTTCGCTTTCTTTTAAGAATAGAAAAAATAATATTCAATTAGAAGATAATTTAACTAAGATTAAGCGAGATAAATATATTCTAGATAAATTAACAACCGATTATAATGCGGTATATTATATTGAATTAAACAAGGGAACTTTTGAGAAACTTAAGATTGTCAAGGATACTAATGCTGATGTTGTTTTTAAGGAAAAATCTTTTGATAATTTTGATGAATGTGCTGATTATTATGCGAATTGTTACTTAGATGAAAAGAATAGAAGAGAATTCTTGGATTGGGTTTCTTGTGCTCATTTAAAGGAAGAACTAAATAAAAACGATAAGATTAGTTTTTATTATGAAAGTATTCCAAATAATTTAGGTCAAAAATATTTTGCGATCCAAGGCATTAAGATATATGAGGATGAAAATGATTTCTTTATTCTTTTAGGTTTCCGTTTTGTCGATGATATCCTTGTTAAGGAAAAGGCTATTCAGGAACAATTAGAGGACGCTTTAGATAAGACTAAGAAACAAAATGAAATCATTTCAGCTATCGCAAAGACTTTTAATGCGATTTATCGTGTTGATATTATTAATGATATGATTGAAGAAATCGCTAGTGATGATATATCACATTATTTGAAAAAGGATGTTGCTAGTGCTTCTGAACAATTTAATTTTGTTTGTGATAATTTAGTAGCTCCTGAATATCGTGAATTAGTTAGACCTTTTATGGATGTTAAAACTTTAGAGGAAAGACTAAAAGATGAAGAGTTTGTTACTACTGAATATAAGATGAATGATGGTAACTGGCATCGTATGCGTTTTGTCGCAAAAAGAAAAGATGCAAGCGGTAGATTAACCCATGTCTTATGTTTGATTAGAATCATCAGTGATACAAAGAGAACTGAGGAGAACTTGTATTTTGAGGCTGAACAGGCTAAGAAAGAAGTGGATATGAAGACTCAATTTTTAAAGACAATGAGCCATGATATTCGTACTCCTTTAAATGGCCTTATCGGTATGGTTAAGATGGCTAATCAATATTCTGATGATATTATTATGCAAGGGCAACTAAGAGATAAGGCTCAGAAGTCTTTAGAATATCTAGTTTCTTTAGTCAATGACATTTTGGATATGAATAAACTACAAAGTGGTGATTTGAAGGATCATCAATTGACCTTTGATTTTATTGATTTCATAAGAGAAATAAATCGTATTTATTATGATAAGGCTGCTGAAAAGAATATTAAGTATGATGTAGATTGGGATAAGGTTAATTTTAAACATTCTATTTTAATTGGTAATCCAGTATATTTAGGTAGGGCTCTATCTAATATCGCTAGTAATGCAGTTAAGTTCTCACCAAGTGGCAGCACAATTACCGTTTGGGGAAACGAAGAGATAATAGATGATAAGCATTCTCTTTATACTTTGTATTGTAAGGATGAAGGTGAGGGTATGACTGATGAATTTATTAAGCATGCCTTTGATATGTTCTCGCAACAAAATCAAACAAGTAGAACTAAATATGAGGGAAGCGGTCTTGGTTTAGCTATGTCTAAGAAGCTGATTGAAAGAATGGGTGGTAGTATTAAGCTTGAAAGTAAGAAAGGTGTTGGTACAACCGCAATAATTAAGATTCCTTTTGAATTAGGCGATATGGAAACAATTCATAGTGAGAATTGTTGTGATGATGTGCCTACCAAGGGCGTGCATGCACTTTTAGTAGATGACAATGAATTGAATATTGAGATTGCGAAATTCTTCTTGGAAGATAATGGTATGGAAGTAACTTGTGCATATGATGGTAAAGAAGCTGTTGATATTTTCAAGAAGTCTAAGGAAGGCTACTTTGGGGTAATCTATATGGATATTCTAATGCCTAATATGAATGGCTTGGATGCTACAAGAGAAATTAGAGCCCTAGATAGAAAAGATGCTAAGAAGGTGCCTATAATTGCAGTCTCAGCTAATACTTTCTCCGATGATGTTTTCGAAAGTAGAAAGGCTGGTATGAATAAGCACTTAGGAAAGCCACTTGATGAAGAGAAGATGATTAAGGCTTATAAACAATGTGCTGTTTTAAGTAAAGAATCTATTAAATTAAATGGAGACTTATAAGGATTAACACCAGTAATAATCGGTTTTTCTTTAGTTTAATTGATACAATATAGTTAGTAAACAAGAGAGGAATAATATGGAATATACACAAATCAAAATTAGTAGTCAAGATGATCCTAAAAGATTTTATAGAGTATTAGCTGTTAAAGGCAATCCTGATTTATTAACACTTGGAGCGCTTATTGGTTGTAGTATCAACGCTTGGTTTGAACATGCTTATTTATTTAGAATAAAAGGTCAAAGGGAAGCATATGCTTTTGATAGTTGGGAAGATGAATATTTTTTGCCAATGAGTAAATATCATTTATCAGATTTAGGAGATAAATTTGAGTATTGTTATGATACTGGCGAAAACTATGATTTTGATTGTAAAGTCATGAAACGCAAAGTTAATGCTTATTATGAAGATGAAGAAGAAGCTGATTTAGCTTTTGTGGTAAAGGGTGCAGGACAGGGAATCTTTGAAAATGATCACTACACCATGTGGCGTTATTTTGGAGGCCTGATAGATCCAAATTCTAATGAAGAAAACGACGAACAGCGCTTTCCTATGAATATGGAATTTGAGACTTATGGTGATTTTGATAAACCACTTGATTTAGAAGATTATGAATATAGTGATTTTTATATCGAAGAATTAATAAAAAGTTGGGAATTAGGAAGCGAACTACTGGGATAATATGCTAAATAAAAAGAAGGGTTTCACATTAGCTGAACTGTTGATTGTTATAGCTATTATAGGTGTACTAGTTGGTATTGCGATTCCTGTTTTAAATTCTCAATTAGAAAAATCTAGAAAAGCTAAGGACTTGCATACTGCTAGATCTATCGAATCAGTACTTGCAACAGCTGTTAATGATGGAACTATTGAATTAGCGCCACCTAATGTAGCAGGCCAAGCTTCTGGTATTTGGGTCATCGTTACACGAGATAAAAATAGTTGGCCATCTGGTTATCCTGATAACGCAAAAGCACATAATACTTATTTTTGCGGTGCCAACACAACGGTTAGAATTAATGGAAAAGAAAATGGCAAAGATTGGGCTGTTTACAATGATGAAATTGAAAAAATTGTAAGTGAAGCGGGCTTAATAGGTGATGGTCTTAAGGTTGTCAGTAAAAATAAGAATAATGATTCGTGGGATTGGTATGGCGTGGAAGTCTATTATCATAAAGGCGACATAAAAACAAAGATTTTTAGCGGTAATAAAGATAATACGTCAAATGTCACCGAGATTGATGACACTTACAATAATATTGGGAAGATGATTGGTTAAATATGAAATATATACAATATCCTGGTGCTTTAAAAGAATTAGACAAATTCAAAGATAATAAAGTATACATGACGGCTGATAAGAGAAGCTATGATACTTTTGATAATGTTAATAATTTTAAGGTAGAAATCTTTAATGGTGAATGTACTATAGGGGAAATTGAAAAATTATCTCTTTTACTGAAAGATTATGATGTAGTTATTGGCTTTGGTGGTGGCAAGATTTTAGATGTGGCCAAGGCTCTAGCTCATTTTAATAAGAAATATTTAATTATCATTCCAACAAGTGCTTCAAATGATGGGCCTTGTACTGCCTTGTCTGTTCTTTATCATGAAGATGGTAGTTTGGATAGATATCTTTATCTTGATAAAAATCCTGATGTAGTTTTAGTTGATACTAGCATTATTATCAAATGCCCAACAAGACTAACGATAGCCGGTATGGGAGATGCCTTATCTACTTATTTTGAGGCTAGAGCTAATGGCAAGATTAATGATGAGGCTAGGGAATGTTTTGATAATCTAATGAAATACGGAATAGATTCAATATCGGGCTTTGAGAATAAAGAGATAGGTGAGTTACAAGAAATCATCATTAGAACTAATATCTATTTATCAGGAATTGGCTTTGAAAAGTGTGGTACCAATTTAGCACATGAAATTAGTTATAAATTAGATTGTCCTAAGATGCATGGTGAAAAAGTAGCCTATGGTACTTTAGTGCAGTTGTGTCATGAGACGGCTGAAGAATTTAATGAAGTATTTAAGTGGTGTAAGAAAATAGGTTTACCGACTTCTTTAAAAGATTTGGAAATTGAAACGCTTGATTTAGGCGAAGAAATAAATAAGAGTATTTTGAAGTTGGAATTGCTAAATAAATGATAGAATTGTTTCATGAGTTGGCAAGATAAATTTAATGATTGGGAATTAGAAAAGGGCAGAGATTATTTTGAAATGAATAAAGTCCTTTTTATTGACCGTGACAACAACATTTTCACTGCACAAGTTGCAGGATCAGACTATTATTCTGAATATAAAGTTACTACTGTAATCAATAATAAGGGTGAAGTAACTGCTCAAAAATGTACCTGTCCAAGATACAGGGACAAGGGTTATTGTAAACATATAATTGCTACTTTATTTGAAATAGAAAAGGTTTTTCCTGATGTCTTAAAGGGCAGCTATAAGGATACAAGATATACTTATATTAATAATCCTAAATCAGATATTGATATCGAAAATTTAATGGGTGACTATTATATGTCTGAGGAAACTTATAAGAGGGCTAAGACTATTTGTCTAAATAAGCCTAATATGATTTTAGATAATAAGAACTTTTATGATGATGAAGTTGCCTATAATTTCTTAATTGGTAGTGGTAGAGATTATGTTAATTTTAAATTCACTGTTAATAGAATCATCTTATTTAATTGTCATTGTCAAGAATGCATGAGACGGCCTTATTATGAAAGATACAAATTGTGTGCAAATAAGGCTGTTGCCCTAATGATGGTTGAAGACTATTTTGTAGACCATAAGTTTGATAAGACTAATAGACTAGGTCAAAACTTTTTGGATTATAGTAAGGAAAAACGTAGTTCTAATATAATGGGACGAAGTGAAAGTATTCATCTTATCCCATCTTTTACTTTTGATAGAGACAAGGATGAATATTTAATAAAGTTTAAGGCTGGCAAAGATAAGCTATTGAATATCAAAGATCTTTCTTATTTCATTGATTGTTATAAAAGAAGTGCTAAATATGATTTAAGTACTAAAGTTACTCTAGATTTTAGTAAGGATGATATAGCTGAAGATTCAAAGGCTTTATTTAAATATCTTACCGATTATATTGAAGAATCTCATTCTTTTTACAATCATATAAATCGTAGATATTACGTGGCTAATCCCTCTTATTCTTCTATAAGTTTAGATAAAACTAGGATAGATAAACTATTTGATTTATCTTATGGTAGGGAAGTAGAGCTAATCTATAAAGAATACGATGAAAAGGATAAATCATTGATTAACTTAAGCATTGTAAATAATGATTTACCTATTACTATCAGTCCTGAAATTGTTAATGATAAGTTAGAGAGTGTGACGATAAGTCATCCATCTTTCTCGTGTTTCAGTGGTGAAAAATATAAATATTTAATAGGACCTAATAAGTTTTCAAGAATCCTAAATGATAATGAAATAGTTGATGTGATCTATGGATTAAACGGAAATGATATCAAGATTGGTGCTAGTAATTTAGGCGATTTTTATTATGATATTTTGCCTAAATTAAAGACTTATCAAAATCTTATAATCGAAGATGAAGACAAAATAATAAAGAATGTTCCTGTGCGTCCTGTTTTTAAATTTTATTTGGATGCCTTGGATGGAATAGTTACTTGTAAGTGTGATGTTTATTATAAGGAAGATAAATATAATATTTTAGATAAAAAGGGAACTAGAGACTTTGAAAGAGAAAAAAATGTTTTAGAATACCTTTTAAATGACTTTGAAGAATATAAGGATGATGAATTATGTATTAAAAATGATGAATGTTTATATCATCTATTAACTTCTTTAAATGAATTAAGAGAATATGGTGAAGTATTCTCTACAGCTCGTTTTGATTCTTTAGGTGTTAAAAAGAAGGTAAAAGTTTCTGTTGGTGTTCGTGTTCAAAGTGACTTATTAAATCTTAATTTAATTTCAGATCTTGAAAAAGATGAACTTTTAGCTGTTTTAAGTAGTTATAAACAAAAGAAAAAGTATCATCGACTAAGAAGCGGTGAATTTGTTGATATGAACGATAAGGACCTTGTTAAGTTATTAAGCTTAAAAGAGGAAATGAATATCACTGATAAGAAGTTCTTAAAAGAAGATATCAAGTTACCTTCATATCGTATCTTATCTTTAAATGAAGAATTAGATGAATTTGAAAGTATCGACGTCAAAAGGGATAAACATTTTAATGATTATGTAAAACGTTTTGAGAATATTGACATCAGTTCTTATGAACTACCTAAAGATTTAAATGCTGATTTAAGATCTTATCAAGTATATGGATTTAAGTGGTTAAATGTCTTATATGACTGTGGTTTTGGTGGTATTTTAGCTGATGAAATGGGCCTTGGTAAGACTTTACAGGTTATTTCTTTATTAGCTTATAGAAACAAGGAAAAGATTAAATCATTGATTGTAACACCTGCTTCGCTTGTATATAACTGGTATGCTGAATTTAATAAGTTTGCACCTTTTATTAAAGTGGGCATGGTGGTAGGCAATAAGGATGAAAGAAGTGCTTTATTAACCCATAGACATGAATATGATGTTTTAATTACTTCATATGATTTATTAAAAAGAGATATCGATTTATATTCAGATATCAGTTTTGATGTAGAAATAATCGATGAGGCTCAATATATCAAGAACCAAACAACCGGTGCTGCAAAGGCTGTTAAAGAGATTGATAGTAAGAAGCGTTTTGCGCTTACTGGTACACCAATTGAAAATAGATTGTCAGAACTATGGAGTATCTTTAATTACTTGATGCCTGATTATTTATATTCTTATGAATACTTTAGAAAACATTTTGAATCGCCGATTGTGAATGATGGAGATGAATATGCTTCTAACATGTTAAAAAAGATGATTGGTCCTTTTATCTTAAGAAGAAGAAAGATGGATGTATTAAAAGACTTGCCTGAGAAGATTGAGAGAGTCTATTATGCCAATTTCGATTCTAGACAAAAGGAAATCTATGATGCTCAGGTTATGAAGATTTCTAAATTAGTAGAAAATGAAGATGAGAAGGCTTTCTCTACTAGTAAGATTGCAATACTGGCAGAACTTATGAAAGTAAGACAAATATGTTGTGATCCATCTTTGTTGTTGGAAAACTATAAGGGTGGTAGTGCTAAGAAAGATACCTGTTTACAATTGATAGAAGAATCGATTGATGGCGGTCATAAGCTTTTAGTTTTCTCACAATTTACTTCAATGTTGGAAATTTTGGAAGAAGAACTAAATAAGAAAAAAATCGCTTATTATAAGATAACTGGGGCTACTGATAAGAAAGAAAGACTAGAATTGTGTAATAAGTTTAATAAGGATGATGTTAAGGTCTTCTTGATATCACTGAAAGCTGGTGGTACTGGTTTAAATCTAATTGGTGCTGATATCGTTATTCATTATGACCCATGGTGGAATGAAGCTGTAATATCCCAAGCTACTGATAGAACCCATCGTATAGGGCAAACAAATACGGTTACTGTTTATAAGTTGATTGCCAAGGATACTTTGGAAGAAAAGATTTTGAAGTTACAAGAGGATAAGAAGAATCTAGCTGATGAAATCTTATCTGGTGCTAATACATCATTGAGTAGTATGTCTAAGGATGAATTGTTGGAGTTGTTAAATGGAAATTAGAAGAGGAAAACAAGAGGATATTGATAAGATCTTATCTTTACTTAACCAAGTACTTGAAATACATGCAAATATTAGGCCTGATATCTTTATATCGGGTAAGACTAAGTATACAAGGGATATGTTGTTAGATATGCTGGCAGATAATGATAATCCTATTTATGTAGTTGATGAAAACGGTGTTGTGGCTTATGCCTTTTGTCAAATAAAAATGGCACCTTTTTCAACTACCATGCACCAAAACAAAGAGTTATTTATCGATGACTTGTGTGTTGATGAAAGTCAAAGAGGTAAGGGTACTGGTAAGTTATTATTTGATTTTTTAAAGAAAGAAGCTAAAAGAATAGGTTGTTATGAGCTCACTCTTAATGTTTGGGAAGGAAATGATAGTGCTAAAGCTTTCTATGATAAAATGGGGATGAAGGTAAAAGAATATGCAATGGAATATATCTTGAAGGAGGAAAAATAATGAAACTTGCAGCTGCTTTAATTGAAAGAGCTGATCTACAAACTAGATTGACTCAATTACAGACTAGACTTTTAAATAATGCGAAAGTTCAAGAAGGTGTAAAGCCTAATGAAGATCCAAAAGATTTATTAAAAGAGCTTGATGAAGTGAGTAAGCAACTTGAAGATTATATTTATCGCATTAATATGACTAATGCAGCTACTTTAGTTGATGAAACGCCTTTAACTTCATTACTGGCTAAAAAGGATGTTTTAACTAAGAAAATTGGCATTTTAAGAGCTTTCTTAAATGAAAGCAGTGCTTTGGTTGATCGTTATTCTTTAAAAGAAATTAAGATTGATAGTACTGTTGATGTTGCCAAGCTTCAAAAAGATCTTGACGCTTTAAGTAAAGAATTAAGATTACTTGATCAAAAGATTCAAGAAATTAATTGGACAACTGATCTAATTTAATAAAGCTGGTAGTCTATTATGGGATGTGATCTCACTTGTTTGAGAAGGAAACAAGATTAATTGAGCACTTAAACCAGTGCATAAACTTATTTTTATGGTCAGCATTGTTACAGGTGCACATATATAAATAATTGTTATTACCTAGCATCAATAATAGATGAGGGTGTGGTATGGGGAAAAAGAAATTATTATTAAGTATAAGTATCACTTTAGCTTCGATTGGAATGCTTATGGCTAATTCTGATGATTTGTTCAAGAAGGCGGATGAAGATCACGAAAGAATTGCCGAGATGCAAACCCAATATGTAAGAAGGCAAAGTTTTATCGAAAGAATTCCGTTTATCATAAGACTTTGTTTAGGATTTCCACTATGGCTTTTGGGAACCCTTATCATTAAATTTGTAAGTACACTTATTAAGATTGTAATATCACCAGTCATTACTTTTGTGTTGTCTGCTTTACTTATCTTTTTCATATTATTGATAGTAGTTATCATTGTTTTAAAATTATTATTTCCTAATAAGAAGATTAGGGAATTAGTTGATAAGGAAATGATATTTTATCTGTTTATTTCATCAATCATCATTAAGATAATTGATATCTTTTTCAAGAATTCAGATTATCGATATCTAATTATTTTTTTCCTTGGTTTAATTGTTATTGTGCCTATCATAATCAAGAAAAGTAGAGAACCTGTAATCATATATTGAGTTGTGCTAGAATTGTTGGGTATGGAAAAACAAATTAACTTAAAACATTCTTTATCTTTCTTCTTTCTTCATGCGATAACTTGCATTATCTATGGCTTTAGTGTTTATACCTTGAAGGAAAGAGGATTTAGTGCCTCTAATGCAGGATATTTCTTGGCCGCCTCATCTTTTATTGCGATATTCTTACAAATATTTCTAGCTGATATTTGTGATAAATCAAAGAAAATAAGCGTTTTTGAGATGAGTGTTATTTGTGCCTTATTAATCTTTATTTGTGCTGTATGTAATTATTTTATTAGCAGTGCTAATGCCTTGTTGGCAATCATCTTTATCATTGGCACTAGTCTATATATTGGTATAGAACCTTTAATTAATACTTTAAGTAGTAAGTTTCTATATTGTGGTATTAAGATAGATTTTGCCAAGGCTAGGGCCTGCGGTTCTATTTCTTATGCCATCTTTTGTTTCGTATTAGGCTATTTATCTAATCTATTTTCTTATAAGATAATTATTATCTTTTTTATCTTAATGTCACTAGGTCTATTGTGTGATTTATTACTTTTAAGAAAAGATTATCAAATAGTGAATAACAACATTGTTGTTACTAAACAAAAGATTTCATATAAAGAATTCATTAAGAATAATAAATATTTTGTCTTATTAATTGTCTTCTTAAGTTTTATCTATTATGGCTATTTAATGTTAGATAATTTCATGATTCTGATTGTTGAAAATGTTGGTGGTAATAGTAATGACTTAGGCAGTATTTTAGGTGTTAAGGCTATTATTGAATACTTAGGTATTTTATTGATATATCCCTTCTTTATTAAAAGATTGAGTTTAAACAAAGTGTTGCTACTGGCTGCGTTCATGTTCTTGTCAAAGGCAATATTATTAGTATTAAGTGGCAATGTAACTTGTTTATATTTAACTCAAATTATTCAATGTCTTTCATTCTCATTAATGATGCCAGGTGGTGTAGCTTTGGCTACTAAGGTATTAAAAGAAGACGAGATCACAAGAGGCCAGGCTTTCTTAACTCTAGCTTGTGTTTTTGGTTCCTTGTTTGGTTCATTAACAACAGGCTTTATCATCGATAATCTTGGTGTTAAGTATATGGAATATATGGCGGTTGTTGCAAGTTTTGTTGGTTTTCTTGGTTTTGTGGTATTAATAAATAAGGTGAACAAAAATGGATAAGTGTATTTATAGTAAATATTGTGGTGGCTGCTCAATGCAGGGTATTAGCTATCCTAAACAATTAGAGATGAAACAGGAACATGCTTCAAATTTATTAAAAAAGTTTGGCGATGTTGAAGAGATTATTGGTTGTAAACATCCCACAAACTATCGTAATAAGGTTCAAGTGTCTTTTGGTTATGATGATAAGCGTCGTTTAATCTGTGGCAATTATGTAAGTTCTACCCATATGATCGTGCCTATTAAAGAATGTATGATTGTGAATGAAAGGGCTAATGAACTAATTGATTCAGTATTAAGAATTGCCACCAAATATAAGATTAGTGCTTTTGATGAATATTCATATAAGGGTTGTCTAAGACATCTTTTAATTAGAACTAGTAATCTTGGTGAGGTGATGTTGGTTCTGGTTACTGGTAGTTTTAATATTAATAAGAAGGAACAATTTATTAGGGATATCCTAAAATATAATCCATATGTTACAACGATTGTTCAAAACTTTAATAATAAACATACTTCAATGATTTTAGGTGATAAGAGTACTGTTTTATATGGTAAGGGTTATATTAAAGATGAATTATGTGGCCTAGAATTTAAGATTAGTCCTTCAAGTTTCTATCAAATTAATAGATTTCAAACTGAAGTTTTATATAATACGGCATTATCATTAGCTGATTTTAAGGGCGATGAAACAATTATTGATGCTTATTGTGGTACTGGCACTATCGGTATGATAGCTTCTAAAAATGTTAAAAAGGTGTTAGGCGTAGAACTTAATAGTTTTGCGATCAAGGATGCGATTAAGAATGCTAAGTATAATAAGATTGATAATATTGAGTTTGTCTGTGATGATGCTGGTCATTATATGGAAAATATGGCTAATAATCATTTACATTTAGACGCTCTTATTATGGATCCACCAAGAAGTGGTGCTTCTATTAAATTCTTAAAGTCGGTATTAAGACTTAAGCCTAAGAAGATTATTTATATTTCTTGTGGTATAGAATCTTTAAGAGATAATTTGTCTTTTTTAACTAGAGATGTTTATAGTGTAAAGACTATTCAACCGGTTGATATGTTTCCATATACTTCTATAGGGCACGTTGAGAATATCGTTGTTTTGGAAAGAAAATAATATGCAAAGATTCTTATCCTTATTAGGTGTACTAATCATCCTATTTATTTCTATTTATAATAAGTCTTTTGATAAGATTCCATCTAACATTCATTACATCTTATTTATCGTTGGTGCTTTGATGATTGTGGTTGGCAATTATAATAAATGTTAAGCCTTTTAAAGGGCTTTTTAAATTTTGCTTACATGAAAAATATAATTGGTGTAAAATGTGTAAGTTAATACGAAAGGAGTTATTTTTTTAATGATAAAAGAGTTGTTAAAAAGCGTTCGTGAATACAAAAAGTCAATGATTCTTACTCCTATTTTGGTTATTGGCGAAGTAGTCATGGAAGCTATAATCCCTTATACTATTGCCCTTTTAGTTAATGAAATAAAGGCGGGCTGTGGTGTTGATAGAATACTACATTATGGCTATATCTTATTAGCTATGGCAATGACCTCATTATTATTTGGCTATTTGGCTGGTAGAACTTGTGCTTTGGCTACTTCGGGTTTTGCGAAGAATCTAAGACATGATGTTTTCTACAACATTCAAGATTTTTCATTTAGTAATATTGATAAGTTCTCTAGTGCTTCTTTAGTTACTAGATTGACTACTGATATTCAAAATATTCAAATGGCCTTTATGATGCTTATAAGAATGGCTTTTAGAGCACCATTGAACTTAATTTTCTCATTCTTTATGGCCTATTACATGGGCGGTAAGATGGCAATTATTTTCTTGATTGTGATTCCTATTTTAGCTTTTGGTCTATCATTTATTATTAAGATTACTATGCCCTTATTTAGAAAAGGTTTCCCTAAGTTTGATGTTTTAAACAATTCAATTGAAGAAAATATCAAGGGCATTAGGGTAATTAAGTCTTTTGTAAGAGAAGACTATGAACAAGAGAAGTTTAATGCTGCTAGCAATGATATTAGAGATATTTTTACTAAGGCCGAAAGAATCTTGGCTTTCAATAATCCTTTGATGCAGATGTGTATGTATTCAACAATGTTATTTGTCTTATATTTTGGTTCTAAGACTATCATTACTACAAATGGTGCAGCTTTGGATATTGGACAATTCTCAACTATGCTTACATATAGTTTCCAAATTCTTTCTTCTTTGATGATGTTGTCAATGTTATTTGTAATGTTGACTTTCTCACAAGAGAGTGCTGAAAGAGTTTGTGAAGTATTGAAGGAAAAATCTAATCTGGTATCACCTGAAAATGCCGTCACTATTGTAAAGGATGGTTCAATTGATTTTGATAATGTCCGTTTTAAGTATGCTAAGTCAAGTGAACATGCGGTCTTAAAGGATATTGATGTTCATATTAAATCAGGCGAGACAATCGGTATTATCGGTGGTACTGGTAGTGCTAAGACATCATTAGTACAACTTATCCCAAGACTTTATGATGTAAGTGAGGGTAGTGTAAGAGTTGGCAAAAGAGATGTTAGAGACTATGATTTAACAGTGCTTAGAGATTCGGTAGCCATGGTGCTTCAAAAGAATGTCTTGTTCTCAGGTACGATTGCGGATAATATTCGTTGGGGTGATAAGAATGCGTCAATGGATGAGATTAAGCATGTATGTCATTTAGCTTGTGCCGATGAATTTATTGATTTGATGCCAAAGGGCTATGATACTTATATTGAACAGGGTGGTACTAATGTTTCAGGTGGTCAGAAACAAAGACTTTGTATCGCTAGAGCATTGTTGAAGAAGCCTAAGATTTTAATCATGGATGATTCTACAAGCGCTGTGGATACTAAGACTGATGCCTTGATTAGAAAGGCAATGAAAGAATATATTCCAGAGACTACTAAGATTATCATTGCTCAAAGAACTTCAAGTGTTGAAGATGCTGATCGTATCATTGTCATGGATAATGGCAAGATTGATGCCATTGGTACTAGTGAAGAACTTTTAAAGAATAATAAGATTTATCAAGAAGTTTATTATTCTCAAAATAAACAAGGTACTGAAAGAGGTGAAGAACATGAGTAAGAAGAAGAATCAGATTGCGACTGTTAAGCGCTTATTTAAGATGCTGTTTTCTTTCTATCCTAAGCTTTTACCACTAATCATTGTCTTGATTATTGTCAATGCGGTAATTAGTTCTATTCCTGCTATTTTCCAACAAAATGTAGTAGCTTTAATTCAAAACGCTTGGGAAAATAATTTGCCTTTTGAACAAATAAAACCAGATGTTGTTAGATTGATTGGTATTCTAGCTGCATTTTATTTAACTAGTTTGATTGCGGGTGTTGCCTATAACCAACTTATGGCTATCTTTACTCAAGGCTGTTTAAGTAAGATTAGAATTAAGTTGTTTGATCATATGGAAACACTTCCTATTAGATTCTTTGATACTCATCAAAGAGGTGATGTTATGTCTTACTATACAAATGATGTTGAGTCTTTAAGACAAATGATTTCTCAATCATTCCCACAGTTAATGATTTCGGCTGTTACTTTAACAACTATACTTTGTATTATGTTTTACTATAGCATTCCTATGGCTTTAGTTATTATCTTGGGTGCGGTTCTTTCAATCTTTATTACTAAGAAGATTGGTGGTAAATCATCAAAGTATTTCGTTGCTCAACAAAAGAATGTTGCCAAGACTGAGGGTGTTATCGAAGAGATGATCAATGGTCAAAAGGTTATTAAGGTCTTTAATCATGAAGATGATACCAAGGCTGACTTTGATAAGGTAAACGATGAGTTGTTTGAGGCAACATATTTAGCTAATAAGTATTCAAATACTTTAATGCCTATTTTAAATAATGTCTCTTATATTGTTTATGTTTTTGTGGCTGTTGCGGGCGGTTTCTTTATTGAAAAGGGTGCACCAAACTTCTCCATTTCAGGCCTACCATTCTCTATTGCGGTAGTGGTACCTTTCCTTGGCATGTCTCGTCAATTTGCGGGTAATATCCAACAAATATCTCCTCAAATTAATTCGATTGTCATGGGTTTAGCTGGTGCTAGACGTGTCTTTGAATTATTAGATGAAGAAAGTGAACAAGATGAGGGCTACGTAGAGCTTGTCAATGTTAAGAAAGTTAATGGCGAACTTGTTGAATGCAAAGAAAAGACTAATATGTGGGCTTGGAAACATCCTCATGGTGATGGTACTTTGACTTATACTGAGCTTAAGGGGGATGTTAGATTCTTTGATGTGGATTTTGCCTATAATCCCGACAAACAGATTCTTCATAATGTTTCTTTATATGCCAAACCTGGTCAAAAGGTTGCTTTTGTAGGGGCTACTGGTGCTGGTAAGACTACTATTACTAATCTAATTAATAGATTCTATGATATTGCGGATGGCAAAATTAGATATGATGGTATCAATATCAATAAAATCAAGAAGACTGATTTACGTAAATCTTTAGGTATCGTATTACAGGATACCGTCTTATTCACGGATACTGTAATGGAAAATATCAGATATGGTAGACTTGATGCATCTGATGAAGAATGTATTGCGGCAGCTAAATTAGCTGGTGCTCATGACTTCATTAAACGTTTACCTGAAGGTTATAACACAATGTTACATGGTGATGGTTCTAACTTGTCTCAGGGTCAATGTCAATTGTTGGCAATTGCTAGAGCGGCTGTAGCTGATCCTCCAGTTATGATTCTAGATGAGGCAACATCTTCTATTGATACAAGAACTGAAAGCTTGGTACAAAGCGGTATGGACAAGTTAATGCAAGGTCGTACGGTGTTTGTCATTGCTCATAGATTATCTACGGTTAAGAATTCTAATGTGATTATTGTCTTAGACCATGGCCGCATCATTGAAAGAGGAACTCATGAAGAGTTACTCGAAAAGAAGGGCCAATATTATCAGTTATATACTGGTGCCTTTGAACTAGAATAATGTATTTAAAAAGGATTATCTTATTTGGTAATCCTTTATTTTTCTATATTTGATTTATCCGCTTTCTTCCAATAATTTGCATGTTCTTCAAATGAATATTGATTATAGTTATTAAATCCATTATCATCTCCAGAACCAATTCTCATGCTACCATCAGAATACAAGAAGGAGGCATAGAAGTTCCAATCATTATTTGATTTGCCACGATAATCTAGGATGTTATTTTATCCAATAATTTTTTTAAACCTTAACTTTGAATTAAATGTATAACTAAAAAATTG
>URCJ01000040.1 GCA_900546285.1 uncultured Solobacterium sp.
ATAAAAAGGCTGTCCAGCCTTAAGTTTTAACACTTAGGTTTTTGGACAGCCCCTTCCTCATCTTTAATGATTAAGGTCTTAAGCCCATGCCACCTTCAAGAGTAATAGTTTCACCACTCATATACTTGAAATCAGGGTTAGCTAATTGAACACAAACTCTACCAATTTCAGTTTCAACATTACCATAGTGACCCATAGGAGGCATCTTAACATTAGCCTTAAATGCTTCAGGATATGCCTTTTCAAAGTTTTCAAGTTGAGCAGTCCAAGCAAGTGGACAAACAACATTAGCGTTGATTCCATCCTTACCCCACTCGGTAGCAGCAACTCTAGTTAAACCTCTAATACCTTCCTTAGCAGCAGCATAAGCACATTGACCATAGTTACCAAATAAACCAGCACCTGATGCGAAGTTAATTACAGTACCCTTAGTTTCCTTTAAGTATGGGTAACATGCTTGCATATAATAGAATGTCGCATATAAACCAGAATATATAGCTAAATCAAATTGTTCAGTTGTATGATCGGCAATAGTAACACCACTTGCTGAAGCTTGGGCGTTATTGATAAGAACATCAATTCTACCAAACGCGTCTACAGTTTGCTTAATGACATTCTTAACTGTCTCTTCATTGTTGCTGCCAGATGAAACATCAGCTTGAATTGGAAGAACCTTAACTCCATACTTTTCTTCTAATTCCTTCTTAGCATCCTCTAGCTTTGTCACATTACGACCAGTGATAACGATATTAGCACCTTCCTTAGCGTATGCAGTCGCAATACCATAACCAATAGAACCACAACTACCATCAGCTAGTGTAGCTCTACCTCCACCTGTAATAATTACAGTCTTGCCTTGTAAAAATCCCATTTTATTTTTCCTCGATCTTTCTTTAATAAATTATATCACTAAAAAATTAACAAATTGATGTACAAAAAAATGAACACATAAAAGGTATAATAATATCAAGAGGTATTTAATATGGATTTAATGGAATGTCGTAAGATGATCAATGAGATTGATGATCAAATGAAGGAATTGTTCTTAAAGAGAATGGAAGTAGTATCTAATGTTGCTTTATATAAGAAAGAAAATAACATGCCTATTTTTGATAGTAAAAGAGAAGAGTCGATGAAAGAAAGACTGTCTAAGGATACTGGAGAAATGAAGGAATATTATTTAAATTTCTTGGAAGCTATGTTAGTTGAATCAAAAAAATATCAAGAAGAGTTATTATATGGAAGAAAAGAAGACTAGTATTCTTGCTGTATATAAAGTGTTAGAAGAGTTCAGTGATGAGAACCACCCACTAACAAGGACCGAGATAACTGACTTAATAGAGAAACAATATAATATAACAATTGATAGAAGAACACTATATCGTAACATTGAAATGTTGATTAACTTTGGTTATGACATTTCTGACTACAATGAAAATAAAATAGGTTATTACTTAAAGGATCGTCTGTTTCAACATTCAGAAGTTCTTTTGTTGTGTAATGCGGTACACGCATCACACTTTATACCTGATAGGGCTAGTAAAGACTTAGTTAATAAGTTGTTATCGTCTCAAAGTAGGTATAAGAGAAATGATTATTTTAAGAATGTTTATTTGCCTAATAATAAGAAAAAAGATAATAAACAATTTCTTCTAAATATCGAACAAATAAGTAGAGCTATAAATGAAAAGAAAGTAATTAAATTTAACTATACTCGTTATGATATTAACAAGAAACTAGTTAATACTAGAGATGATGCTTATTATCGTAGTCCATATTTCTTAGTAGTAAATGGGGATAGGGTTTATATGGTAGGCAAGGGTAAAAACCATGATAGTTTATCTCACTTTAGAGTAGATAGAATGAAAGATATTGAACTTGTAGATGAATACTATCTAAGACTGCCTAAGAATCTAGATGCCTATGCTTATGCCAATAATAAGATCTATATGTATAGTGGTGATGAAACAGGGGTTACGTTAAGATGTGATAAAAAGGCTTTGGATGTCATCATCGATACTTTTGGTAAGGATGTAATGTTGGCAGATGAAGGTGAAACTTTTACAGTTTATACCAAGTGTGGAAAGGAAGACATCGTGAAGTTTTGTCTTCAATATGTTGAGTCAGTTGACTTATTAGAACCTCTATCTTTAAGAGAAGAGGTTAGAAAGGTACTACTAGATGCATCAAATAGATATCAAAGATAATATGTTGTTGATATGTCCTAGTGACATTAAAGAAAAAATACTTACTAATAATAAGAGTCTTGTTGATATATCTTTTATGACTTTAGAAGAATATAAGAAGAGATATTATTTTGATTATGATTATCATACCGTTAAGTATTTGATGGATACTTATGGCTATACACTAAATAATGCCAAGGAAATAATTGAAAGCTTATATTTTGTTGAAGATAAGGATTATCCTAATAATAAGCTAAATGATTTAGTAAAGATTAAGAAGGAACTACTTGATAAAAACTTATTGATATTAGATCCATTATTTAACAAACATAATAAAGATACTATCGTATACGGTTACGGAGACATAAGATTAAAAGATGCAAAAGTACTTAAAGGTACTATCATAGATAAACTCTATAACATCTATGAGTTTGATACTATTGAATCAGAATTAGAGTATGTTTATGAATCGATTTTTGAATTATTAGAAAATGGAATAGACATCAATAATATCTATATTGTTGCGGGTAATGAATATGAGAATTATTTTAAAAGATATAATTCTTATTATGACTTTAAAGTAAATTATCCAAGTGATAATAGCTTATATGGAACAGAAGCAGCTAAGAAGTTCTTAGAAGACATTAAGCTTAAGGATAGAGAGACTATTTATAATGAATTAACTAATAAAGATTTAGTTAATATCTTAAATAAGTATCTAGATTTAAATGAAGCTTACGACTTTATTGTTGAAGACTTAAAACATATTAAACTGAATAAGAAGTATAGGGATGTAGTGCAGGTAGTTTCTAATAATTATTTATTTGATGATGCTGATTATGTATTCTATTTAGGCTTCAATGATAAGGTACCAGCATATAAGAAAGATAATAAATACTTGGACAATGAGATGTGTGCTCTTTTAGGTATTGATGATACTAATGATAAGAATAGGATTATTAAAGAGAATTTAATTTGTAACTTGTCTAATATTAAAAATCTAATGTTGTCTTATTCTAAGAATTCGCCTTTTAATAAGTATGAAAGACAAATGTTGTTTAATGATGTGAATTATATTACTTATACCAATAAATATTTACATAGTGATAGAGCTAATAAAAATAGATATGGTGAACTGTTGGATAATCTTGATAAGTATGGTGAGCATAATGATGATTTAGATTCAATGTATTCTACATACGATAGAAACAATTATGGTGATTATGATAATAGTTATAAGCGCTTTGATGTAAATAAGAAGGAAGTGTGTCTTTCATACAGTAGTATGCAAAGTTATTATGAATGTGCCTTTAAGTATTACCTAGATAATATCTTAAGACCAGATGACTCTGATATTACTTTCTTTAATACTATTGGTACTATTGCCCATAATGTTTTACAAGAAATGGTTCTAGATAATACTAAAGATTTTGATGAGCTTTGGGATAATCAGGTTACTTTTACTAGTGCTAAGGAATTGTATTTTAACAAGAAGATTAAAGAAGAGATTAGGGAAGATTTTAATATCATTCTTAAACAAAAAGAATTATCTTATTTTGATAGTGTAGAGTGTGAAAAGCGTATTAAGTTAAAGTTAAGAGATAATATCTTCTTCAAAGGTTTTATCGATAAGATACTTAAGTGTAAAGATAATCTATGTATTGTGGACTATAAGACTGGTAATACAAAGATTGAAGATAAGTATTTTGAGTTTGGGCTAAATTTACAATTACCTTCATATTTATACTTATTACAGGAAGATCCTTCAAAGATAATTGGTTTTTATCTTCAACATCTAGTAGCACCTAAGTATGTTTATGATGAAAAGAAAGATATTGAGACTCAAAAGAATGAGGATATGAAGTTAAGTGGTTTTACTTCTAATGATATTAGTAGAATAAATATTCTAGAGGATTTAGATGGTAAGTCTAGTGTTGTTTCTAAATTGGCTATTACTAAAAATGGTGAATTGTCTAAGAATTCTAAGGTTATATCAGATGAAGATATGAAAGATATGATTAAGCTTGTTGAAGATAAAATACTAGCAGCATCAACAAGTATTCTAAATAATGACTTTAGTATTAATCCAAAGGTAATTGATAATAAGAATGTTTCATGTACTTATTGTCGATATAAGGATATCTGTTATAAGAGAATTAAGGATTATGTTTATTGTGAAACTAAAAAGGAGGAAGTGATAGATGGAGATTAGATATACTGATGAGCAATTAGAAGCTATTACTACTCCTGTATATAACACCATGATTTCAGCTGGGGCAGGTAGTGGTAAGACTAAGGTTTTAACTCAGAGAGTTTTTAATCATTTAGCTAATAATATAGATGTAGATAGACTATTGGTTTTAACTTTTACTAATGCGGCTGCTGCTGAGATGAAACAAAGGGTTATTAAACTTTTAGTAGAGGATGATTCTTTAGATCCTGATCTTAAGAAAGCACAATTAAATAAAATTGATTCAGCTTATATTATGACCTTTGATGCCTATTCTTTATTCTTGGTAAAGAAGTATCATCAACTTTTAAATGTAGACAAAGATATTGATATAGCTGATTCTAATATTATTAATGGGATTACTGATAAGTTTTTAGAAGAAATCTTTGAACAACAATATGTTTCAAATGATATATTCAAAGATATTATCTCTAAGTATTGTGTTAAGGATGATGATGTTGTTAAGGGTTTTGTGAAGAGTTTAAATAAAAAGTTGGATCTTATTTATGATAGGGATAATTTTATTAAAACTTATAATGATTTATTCTTTTCAACTTCTCATTTAAATGATGAACTAAATAGTTATACATCATTACTTCTTCAAAAGCTTAAGCAGGTTGATGAATTACTAAATAAAATAAGTGAGCTTGATGATTTGAATAGATTCTTTAACAATTGGCAAGGTATTAATAATTTATCAAGTTATGAAGAGGTACGTTCTTATGTAGCTAATATTGCTCCTGTTAGGAAGAAGAATAAGGAAGAGTATGATGAGGATGCCTTAGCCTTAAAGGATAAGATTAAGGACATAATAAAGGAAGTCAATGAATTAACTAAGTATGATAAGTCAACTCTTATAAATGATGTCCTTATAAATAAAGATTATGTTAATTGTTTATTAGATTTGGCCGAGGAATTGAATAGAAGAATTAATATTTATAAGAAAGAGAATAATTTCTATGATTTTATTGATATAGCTAAGTTGGCTATTGAGGTTGTTGATAAAAATGATGAGATTAGAGAATCTATTAAGAATAATTTCTATGAAATATTGATTGATGAGTATCAGGATACTAGTGATATTCAAGAGCTATTAATCAGCAAAATATCTAATAATAATGTTTATGTAGTTGGTGATATTAAGCAGTCTATCTATCGTTTTAGATATGCAAATCCTGATATTTTTAGAACTAAGTATGAGAATTATTCTAAGGGTATTAATGGTAAGAAGATTGATTTGACTAATAACTTTAGAAGTAGATATGAGGTATTGAGGGATATTAACTTGTTCTTTAATAGGACGATGTCCTCAAGTGTTGGTGGTGCTGATTATACAAGGGGTCACCAACTAATAGCTGGTAATTTATCTTATTTAAAGGATGAGAAGTATGATTGTGAGATTTTGTCTTATGAGAAGCAAAAGGGAATAGACAGTGCATATATAGAGGCTCAACTTATTGCGGATGATATTAAAAGTAGGGTTAATACTTTCAAGCTAAAGGATCATTTATGTGATTATAGAGATATTACTATTTTGATGGATAGGTCTAGTAAGTTTGATGTGTTTAAGGAAGTATTGACGGCTAATAATATTCCTACTTTTATTGAGACTGAAGAGAAGATGTCTGAGTCTGATTTGTTGACGGTTATTAGAAGTATTTTTAAGTTGTTGGCTGATTATGATAAGCATGCATATATCTCGTTAGAGAGAAGTTTCTTGTGTGAGACAAGTGATGAGGATATTTTTAATAATATTACCAACAATCAAATATTTACTTCACCAACTTATATAAAAATAAACGATATTAAAACAAATATCGATACTAAGACTATTTCGAATATCTTAGATGAGATAATGGAGTCTTTTGATGTTTATAGTAAGCTTGTTAAGATTAAGGATGTTCATGCCTCTAATGTGAAGATTGATTATTTGTATCAGTTGGCTAATAACTTAAATAATCTAGGTTATACCTATAGGGACTTTAATGATTATCTTGTTGATGTGTTTGATAGAGAGGATGACATTAAGTTTAGGATTGGTAGTGAAGTAGAGAATGCGGTAAGAATCACTAACTATCATAAGTCTAAGGGACTTGAGTATAATGTGGTTTATTATCCTTGTTTGTCTTATGATTTTAATCAACAGGATAAGAAAGGTGATTTCTTGTTTGATAAGAATCATGGTATTATCATGCCAACGTTTATAGATAATAGGGGTCTTAGGGATACTTTTATTAAAGAGTTGTATAAGTATAATTATGATCTTGAGGATATTGGTGAGAAGATTAGGTTGTTTTATGTTGCCCTAACTAGAGCTAAGGAAAAGATGATTATTGTCAATTGTTTTGATGATAAGATTGAACCTACTGATACTAATTTAGATGATATTACTAAGGCTTCTATTAAGAATTATTCTTCTATGTTGACTTACATTATGAATGATTTAAGTGATTTTATAATTAATAAAGATATTCCTGAGATTAAGGAGAATATAATCCAAAAGGATTTGTTTACAACACTTACAAAATCAAACAAGCTAGTATTAAAACCCAATATCGAGGTTATACCAACAGAAGTAATTACTTCACATTTTTCTAAACAAGCAGGTTTAATTACTAAAGATATTTTAGATAAAATGGAACTTGGTACTAAGATTCACTATTATCTTGAGATGTTGGATTTTAAGAATCCTGATTATACAAGTGTAGATAATAAATATATAAACAAAATACAAGCATTTATTGATTCACCACTACTTAAAAACATTAAAGAAGCTAAGATCTTTAAAGAATATGAATTCATGGATGATGGTAAACATGGTTTTATAGACTTGTTACTTGAATACGAAGACAAAATTGTGATCATTGATTATAAGACTAAAACAATTGATGATGTACATTATGATGAACAATTGAATGGTTATAGAACTTATGTTGAATCTTTAACTTCTAAACCTGTTTATTGTTACCTATATAGCATCATTGATGAGGTGTATAGGGAAGTAATTAAATAATTAAAGGGAGAATAATATTATGGCAATTGATAATAAGAAAGAACAAGATGTAGATAAGATTATTGCGGAAATTGAGGTGTAATGTATGGATAAACAGTTTAAATTTTTAATATATCAATCTACTGAAGAAGATGTTTCTGTAAATGCACTAATTAAAGATGAAACCATTTGGTTGAATCAAAAAGGAATGGCAGAGTTGTTTGGATGTAGTACGGATAATATTTCATTTCACTTGAAAAACATCTTTGCTGATGGTGAATTAGATAAAAATTCAGTTACCGAGAAAATCTCGGCAACTGCGGCAGACGGGAAAAAATACCCTACTCAGTTTTATAATCTAGATGCAATTATATCCGTCGGTTATCGTGTGAACTCTCGCCGTGCAACAAGTTTCCGTATTTGGGCAACAGGCGTATTAAAAGAATATATGATTAAAGGTTTTGCCATGGATGATGAACGCTTAAAACAGGGGGAAACAGCGTTTGGCAAAGACTATTTCAAAGAATTATTGGAAAGAGTTCGCTCTATCCGTGCAAGTGAACGTAGAATATGGCAACAGGTAACAGATATTTTTGCAGAGTGTAGTATCGACTATGATAAGAATGCACAGATTACTCATGACTTTTATGCTATGGTTCAGAACAAATTTCATTATGCTATTACAGGACAAACCGCAGCAGAAATTGTTTACAGCCATGCAGATAGAACAAAAGAAAATATGGGTCTTACCACATGGAAAAATGCACCGGATGGCAGAATTCTGAAATATGATGTTTCCATTGCAAAGAACTATCTAAGTGAAAAGCAAATTAAACAACTAGAACGAACCGTGACAGGTTATTTTGATTATATAGAAGATTTGATTGAGCGTGAAAACACATTTACCATGGAGGAATTTGCTCTTAGTATCAACGAATTCTTGACATTCCGCAAATATGACATTTTAAAGGGGAAAGGTCGTATTTCAGCCAAGACAGCAAGAGCAAAAGCTGAAGCAGAATATGATGAGTTTAACAAACATCAACGAATTGTTTCTGATTTTGACAAGGCGGTGCAAAAAATGTTGGAAGCAGGTGGCGAAGATGAATGAATTACAGGAATTTATTCAAGCGTTGTGTCCTGATAATGTTCAAAGAAAAACCTTAGTGGAAATAGTGAAATTATATGGTGGCTTAACAGAAAGAAAAAGGATGATTTTAAGTGTGAGAAAATGAGAATTAGATATCCTGAATTTAAGTGTTATTACGTAATATATAAAGAAGCTAACTCAGAAAAGTGGAGACAAGAAACTTTTCATTTACGCAATGATGGTACTGATAGACTAAAAATATTAAAAATGGCTGTTGAGTTTACACAAATATTAAAGTCAAAAGGATGCACGGCTGAAATTTTATATTCTGATCATACAACTAAGGTTTCTAAGGAAGAACTACAAGAGGCAGTCAAAGAATTTCCAACAAGAATAACATCATATAAATAGATTAATAAGATAAATACCCACTTACTTTATTAACACAATTTGTAAGTGGGTTTATTTTATTACATCAATATATTTACTTAGATAATCTCTATAGTTATCATCACAAACATAGATATAAGTACCCTTAATACCTCTAGTTAGAAGAACATAGTAGATGTTTTTAATATAGTCTAATAATTCATTATTATCTTTCAAAGTTCTTTTGCCATTCTTATCAAAATAATTATTTTTGTTTGTGTAAACTTGATGTGTTGAATTGTCGTACATCAAATCTTTACCAATAATAACAAAGGCATAATTTAGATCATAGCCCTGAATGGAGTGAATACAGCCAACTTCATCAATAGCTTGTTTCATTGGCATCCAACCTTCAGTTTTATTGTTCCACATACGAGAAACGCCATCGATTGTGATATCTTTTAAGCTTTTATCATTTTTACTAATCCATGGCCATGCATAGCCTGCAACCATTCGACATAATCCGCACTCGTTTTCTTTCTCATAAAGTGTTTTTTCAAACTTAGAAAAATCAGTAAACAGTTTTAAATCATATATTTCACTTTCATATTTGTAATCCAAAACACCATTGATTAAATCTTGTACGAATCGTATATAGTCGTTGCCGCCGGCAACTCTCATTTCGGTTCTTAAAGTAGTGTATTGAATTTTACCTAGATTATCTTCGTTGGTGAACTTATCTTTGAATCGATCACTATCGATACCGGAAGGACCTACAACTTGGTTCTGATCATACATTAATACAGTATGTTTAGATTGTTTCAAAATCCAGTCTAGTTCATCTGCATTTGTATCAAGGCCAATTCTTTCACATGCTTCTTTGAATTTGCCCATATAAGAAATATTTCTATATTGGTGTAATCTATGTGCTTCATCAACAATTAAAATGTCATATTTTTCTTTTGTAACATCAATTGGTGAAATAATTTGTTTAGGTGAGAGATTATTAATATCTTTAAAAATCTTGCTCATAGTAGTTCTCAATGAAGTTTGAGGAACAACAAAACCTATTTTAAGGTTTTTCAATGGTTCATCATCTGGATCATTAGAAAGTGATGCATCAGTTAAGTATTTCATCAAATAGACTGCAACAATGGTTTTTCCGCTTCCCGGCATACCATTAACAATTACTCTAGAAACATCATCGTTTTTTAAGCATTCAATTATAGTATCTACAGTTTCTCTTTGATCGTTATTTAATTCGGTAAAAGGTGAATATTTAAATAAGTCAGAATTAAATATTTCTTCTAGAGATTTTTTAGCTAAATCCTTTTTAACAAGTTTTCTCCATAGGTCTGGGAATTCCTTATCATAATCCTTCTTACCAAAATAGTCTTTATCTGCGATACCACCGTTCTCATTAGTGATATTAAAAACATCATCAGCAGCAAGGCATTTGATTAATTTAGATTCATAGTCAAAAGTAACTGATTGATTGAAATGATTGGCATAAATAAAATGGACTTTATTAAATTGAGTCTTCTTAGGATCTTTGGAATGCTGAGACATACGTTGAATCAAATGATTTGATTGTCCAACATAAGCTTTCTTTCCATTTTCTAAAATATAAAGCCCTGGCCAGTTAGTTAAATAAGGATCATTTCCATAATCAACATCCTTAGAGAATTCTTTATCAATAACTACATATTGTTTTGCCATATCTATAGAAATTATATTATCTTCTTGATTCTTAAGGCAAACCAAATATGGTGAATTTAATAATAGAAAAAAATTAGATGCGGCAACTTTAAAGACTACTTAAATATATATGAACTATCACTAATCGAGTTTTATACTTAGCACATCATTTTATTAATTTCATTTTTATTAATGAGCTATAATTTTAAAAAAGAAGTAGATTGAGGCATTCATCATGAGCGTATTATTGAAACTAAGGGAATACAAACAACTACCAAATTCAGAGAATGAAGTTAGAATGTATATACTAAAAAATTCTGATGAAGTAATTAAAATGTCTATTCAAGAGTTAGCATCTAAAAGCTTTACTTCACCTCCAACTGTTATGAGATTATGTAAGAGACTTGGATTACAAGGCTTTTCAGATTTAAAAATTGAAGTTGCAAGTGAATTAAAGACATTTGAAAATATGAACATTAATATTTTAGATAATGCAACTTTTAAGAAAACTGACACAGTAAAAGATATCGTTAATAAGATAACAGATATAACAGTTAAATCTATAGAAGAAACTAGTCTATTGGTGGATGAAAAAGTTCTTTATGATGTTGCTAAAGGAATTATGAAAGCGGATGTTATTGATTTTTATGGTGTAGGTGCAAGTAATAATATTGCATTTGATGCTGCATTCAAATTTATGCGTATAGGTAAAATTATTGGATGTTTATCTTTGGTAGATAGACAAAAGATTCAAGCAATCAATTCAAATAAAAATCATTTCGCAGTATTGATTTCATATTCTGGCGAAACCAAGGAAATATTAGAGATAGCAGACATTCTTCAAAATAATAATGTTCCTTCTGTATCAATAACAAGTAGAACAGAGAATAAGCTAATGAATAAAACGCTTTATAATCTTTTTGTAACGTCAAAGGAAAGTAATCTAAGAAATGGTGCTATAGCATCTAGAACAGCAACCCTATATATGGTTGATCTTTTGTACACAACTTGTATTTCATTAGACTTTGATAATTCCTTCGAGATGCTAAAAAAGACCCTAACTATTACAAAATAGGGAATTTTATTCCACAATATTTGTAAATAATTGAATTAAAAATACTATTTTATTAAATTGAACTTAGGAGGTTGATTAAAATGATAACGCTTGCAAGAGCTGATGAAAGGCTAATTCATGGTCAAGTTGCATATTCATGGACAAAGGCATATCCAAGTGATGCAGTTATTGCGATTGATAGCCAATCTGCAAAAGATGACATGCAAAAAACATTATTAAAAATGGCATGTCCGAAAAGCATGAAATGCTTTGTAGCTAGTGAAGAACAAAGTGTAGAAATATTAAATAAGTATCCTAACAAGAAGTTCTTTCTAGTAGCTAAGCATCCAAAATCATATTTATATCTTTTGGAACACGGAATAAAGATGGATAGTGTTAATGTTGGTGGAATTTACTTTAAAGAAGGAAGAAAACAATATACTAACACTGTTTATCTTGATGAAGAAACCAAAGATATCATTTTAAAAATCCATGACAAGGGAGTTTATGTTGATGGCAGAACTACTCCATCGGACCCTGAATTGGATTTAGTTTGTAAATTTTAAAAATTAGGAGAATAAAATGAGTATTATTCAAGCACTTTTACTTAGCGCTTTTATTGCGCTACTAGTTACTGAAAACTATGGTTACGGCTATTGGATGATATCAAGACCAATCTTTGCTGGGCCATTAGTTGGTTTAATTTTAGGAGATGTTAAAACTGGTTTGCTTGTTGGTGCAACAGTTGAACTTATGTACATGGGTATTTTACCAATAGGCGGTTCCGTTCCACCTAATGCACAAATCGCTGGTACAATCTCTACCGTATTTGCAATTACAAGTGGTGATCCATCTGTTGGTATCGCGCTTGCACTTCCAATTGGTACACTTGCTCAATTACTTATTATGTTAGCTTGGAACATCAATATCTATTTGATGCACAAAGCTGATAAATATATAGAAGTTGGTGACATTAAGGGAGTTGAAAGAACACATTTAGCTGGTATTCCAATTTTCTTTACAGTATTCTTTGTATCTAGCTTCTTAGCTGTTTACTTTGGTTCTGATTTCGTATCTAACTTAGTTAGCACAATGCCTGCATGGTTAAGTGGCGGCTTAACTGTTGCTTCTAAGATGCTACCTGCAGTCGGAATGGCTATGCTTTTAAAGATGATGGACTTCAAGAACTACTGGTGTTTCTTCCTTGGCGGATTCGTCTTAGTTGGTTATCTATCTTTGAATCAAACAGCAGTAAGTTTAATTGCTCTAGTAATTGCTGTGGCAATCTATAAACTAGGTAATAAAAAATCTTCATCCGATGATGAGTTTGATGATTTTGAGGAAGAAAGCCCTGTGGTAGAAAACACTGCTGGTTTATTAACGGATAAAGAATTAAAGAAAACATTCTGGCGTTCTTTCTTCTCAATGACATCAATCAACTATGAAAGATACTGTTCACTTGGTTTCTGTTATGCAATGATTCCTACCATTAAAAAACTATATCCTAACAAAGAGGATCAAATTGCTGCTTTAAAACGTCATAATGAATTCTTTAATTGTCACCCTTATACAGGAAATGCAGTAATGGGTGTTACATTAGCACTTGAAGAACAAAGAGCGCTAGGAAAAGATATTTCTGAAGAAGCAATTGCTTCAACAAAAACAGCTTTAATGGGTCCATTATCTGGTGTTGGTGATTCAATTTTTAAAGCAGTATTTATGACAATATTCGCAGCTCTTGCTGCTGGTATGGCACTTGAAGGAAACGCGATTGCTCCATTTGTATTTATTATTCCAAATGTTGCACTAAACGTTGCTTCTCGTTGGTTATTCATTAAATATGGACATAAGTTTGGTATCTCTCTTGTATCTAAGATGAATAGCAACAACTTATTAGACAAGTTCGTAAGTGGCGCAACAATCGTAGGTATGATGGTAACTGGTGCTATGACTGTAGGCTTTGTTAGCGTTCCATTAAATGTTATTTGGAATATTAGTGGTAAGGAAGTAAATCTTTTAACCACAATTAATTCAATTATTCCAGGACTATTGTCATTAGTATTAGTTTTATGTTTCTATCAAATTTTAAATAAGAAAAAGAAAGGAATGTATGTCTGCATTGTCATTTGTTTCGCAATTGGTATTGTAGGTAAATTATTACAAATTTTCTAATATGAAGAAAAATGAAGTACTAGAAAAGATTAAACACAAATTGATTGTATCTTGTCAAGCAAGACCAGGTTGGGCGATGTATGGCGCTGATATAATGGCAGCATTCGCAAAAGCAGCCGAAGAAGGTGGCGCAGCTGGCATTAGAGCGACTGGGGTTGATAATATTACTAAAATCAAAGAAAAAGTTAATTTACCAATTATTGGCATTAATAAACAATTTTCTGATTATCCAGTATATATTACTCCTACCTACCAAAGCGCTAAAGATATATTGGACTGTGGGATTGAGATCGTTGCCTTAGATGCAACGCCAAGACAAAGACCTAATAATGAGAAAGTCGAAGATATAGTAAGGAAGATAAGAGAAAACTATCCAGATGTTCTTATTATGGGTGAAATATCTACACTTCAGGAGGCTAAAGATATATTACCTTTGAATTTTGATTTAATTTCAACAACTTTGTCAGGTTATACAAAGGAATCTGAAAATGTAACTTCTGTAAATCTTGAACTTATTAAACAAATTACTAAAATCACAGATACACCAATAATTGCAGAAGGAAAAATCAAAACCGAAGAAGAAGCAGCGGAAGCTATTAAAGCTGGTGCCTTAGCTGTAGTTGTAGGAACATCTATAACACGTCCCGAGATAATTACTTCTAGATATGTAAATTATTTATCTAGTAACGTTTAGCGTTAACTATTATAATCAACCTAATCTTAAAAAGCCTCGGGTTAATTTCTGAGGCTTTTATAAACAATATTAAATGGAGGGATATATGACAAATATTAAAAATTTAGGTACTGAACAAAGAAACGAAAAGACAAAGGATTTGGATTTACTTTCTACAATGGCCATCCTAAAGATTATGAATGAAGAGGATTTAAATGTTGTAGCAGGAGTAAAGAAAGCTTTACCACAAATTGAAAAAGTAGTCGAGGCTATGATTGTAGCTTTGAAAAATGGTGGTCGCGTTATCTATGTTGGAGCAGGAACTTCTGGTAGAACAGGTATTATCGATGCGGTAGAGTGTGGTCCAACATTTAGTTGTACATATGAGTTCTTAGGCTTAATTGCTGGTGGCTATGGTGCTATTGTTAAGGCAGTTGAAGGCGCGGAAGATAAGAAAGAATTGTGTGTAGAAGATTTAAAGAATAATAATTTTACTAGTAAGGACTTACTTGTTGGTGTAGCAGCATCTGGTAGAACACCATATGTTATCGGTGGTATTGAGTATGCTAAAGAGATTGGCGCTAAGACAGCTTGTGTATGTTGTAATTTGAATACTAAGATTGGTGCTATGGTTGATTATCCAATTGAGGTTAGTGCTGGTCCTGAAATATTAACAGGTTCTACAAGACTTAAGTCAGGAACTTGCCAAAAGGTAATCATTAATATGTTATCAACAGCTTCAATGGTTGGTCTTGGCAAAGTGTATAAGAATCTAATGGTAGATGTTATGGCTACTAATGAAAAGCTTGTTGAAAGATGTAGACAAATTGTTATGGCTGCTACTGATTGTGATTGGGAAAAGGCTGATGAAGCTTTAAAGATTTCTAATAATCATTGTAAGGAAGCTATTGTGATGATTCTTTTGAATGTTGATTTAGATACCGCAAAAGAAAAGTTAGCTAGTGCTGATGGTTTTGTAAGAAAAGCAGTAGAGTAAAAGAAAGGAACAAAAAATGATCGGCATTTTATTAATAAGCCATAGTAATATGGCGTCTGGAATCAGTAGTAGTTTAAAAATGTTCTTTGGGAGTGAGATCCCACAATTAGAAACGCTTTGTTTATCAGAAAACACTAATCCAGATACTTTTGGCGAAGAAATTGGTAATAAAATTAAAGAATTAGATTCTGGAGATGGCGTTGTTGTTTTTGCAGATTTAATAGGTGGTACTCCATGCAATCAAGCTTTTAGATATATTTCTTCTAAAGTGGTGTTAATAGGTGGGATGAATCTTCCTATTATTATGGAATTTCTAGGCCATCGTTTAAATGAAATAGATTTAAATACATTTGATTTTAATAGTCTTCTTGATACTGGAAGAAGTGCTCTAAATAAATGTGAGTTAATCATTTCTGATGATGATGAGGAATTTTAGTTGAGAAAAAATAACTAATCTTAAAAGCTGTTTGTGACTTAAATAAACTAGAGCCTTTATGTTAAAACTAATCTTCTTTGATTTAGATGACACTTTATTAGATAGCAAGAAAACGGTATCTAATAAAACTATGAATTTTATAAAAGGATTAAAAGATGCATGTTTTATTGTGAATTCAGGAAGACTTCCTTATAACATGGAACCCATTAAACAGTATATAGATTTATCTAATATGGTATGTGGCAATGGAGCCTATATTATCATAGATGGGAAACTAATTTATAGTTGTTGTTTAGATAAGAAAGATGCATATGATTTACTAGGTTATGGATATAGTAGGGTGATACGTTCCTCGTCTATATTTGGATTCAGGACTTTATATTACAGAAAATTCCAACATGCCTACTAGTGTAAAGATTAATATGGTTACTAAAGACGAACTCTATGAACTTTTAGAGAAAGAATATGTTTATAAGATAGCTTTCTCAGATTACAATAAAGATCATTTAGAAGATGTAAGACATTTTATAAACGATAAGAACAATATGGTATGCGAATATTCTAATTATTGGTTTCTGGAATGCCATCATAAAGATACTTCTAAAGGAAACGCAATTGATATAGTATCTAAACTGCTAAATATAAAACCAGATGAGGTACTAGCGATAGGTGATAATGAAAATGATTTGTCAATGTTTAAGAGAGGATGCCATAGTGCTTGTCCATCTAATGCCTGTGATAAAGTGAAGAGTATTGTAGATTATGTATCGCCATTAGATTGTAATAATGATGCGATGATTGATATCATTAAAAAATTCTTGTGAAGGAATCTGATACGTTGAGACGTTTAGTTACAATGTAAATAACTTGCATATCGTTGCGTTGCGACAGCAGATAAGAATACAAACGAAATAGAAATAAT
>URCJ01000041.1 GCA_900546285.1 uncultured Solobacterium sp.
TCAGTGGCGTCGATTGTAACGGTTTCACCTTCGGCTACATTGCTAGTAGCTAAATCGCCACAACCTGTTAGTAATAGAGATAATGCACAAACGCATAATAATTTTTTATTCATCTAAAATGCTCCTTTAATACTCCATCATTATAACAAGTTATATCTAGTGAATGCTTTAAATAAACAACTTCTTCAGTAATGTTACTACATTGAAAGCCCGGGAGGCCAAAACGGTTGACATCTTTAATGGCAACCGTTTTGGCTGCGTTTAGCTATTCTGTTGGTTGATAGTGTGTATTCATTTAAATCTTCAAAATAATAGCTTTGATCAATACCTCTTAAATAAATATCACGATTATTGATGTCGCTTGTTAAAGAAGTTTTTAATAATTCTTTGATTTTAGTGTCATCAATAGGACTATCAATCATGGCATTTAAATATGATTGTTTGTCTATCTTAGTCCAATTAATCACTTTATTTAGTTCTTCTTTTAGAATATGATCTAACCATATACGAGTGCTTCTACCATTGCCTTCTCTAAAAGGATGGGCAATGTTCATTTCTATATACTTTTCAATTATTTCATCATATGTAGATTGAGGCATCTTGTCGATATTTTGTAGTGTGTTCTCTAAATAATTTAAGGGTGCAAAAAGAAAATTCCCCTTGGCAATATTAACTGTTCTAAGATTACCCGCAAAGTCAAAGACATTATTAAAAAGATACTTATGAATTGTTTGTAGAGTAAAAAAAGTACCTGGAGTTAAATTATCTAATAACTTATTGTCAAATAAGTCTTTGGCATTAAGCTTGCTGATTAATTCTTCTTGTATCATGACATAAAAAAGTAAAGGATACTTAATATCATCATGATGATAAAACCAATAATTACCAATGTAACTAGAATTGGTGATACTTTTGAAGGTTCTTTATATTGCGTGTATGTTTGATTTGTTTGTATAGATACACGCTTATTTTTGTTTTGAGTTTTATATGCTTGTTTACGATACAACGCAAGAGGATCCTTTTGATTTAGGATTCTATTATAGAAGTTGCTGAGCCATACTTCATCATTATGTTCACATAAATCTTCTTCAGTGTAATCAGGTTCATGTACAATTTTGTTTCTTACCCAACGGTAATGCTTAAGTTGTTTTAAATCTTCGTTCCAACCGTCAACATAATAACAACCATTACTAGTGTTAATCATTTTGTCTATATAAATAGAAACACCATGCTTATCATTAAACATGTCATTACATAGTTGTTCTAGTCTTTTATAAGAGTTAATAAAATTCATAAAGTTAAATGGCGGAGGCGATGGGAGTTGAACCCATGCGCCGTGTTAACGACCTGCCGCATTTCGAGTGCGGTCCCTTCAGCCACTTGGGTACGCCTCCGTATCAATTAATTATAAAATAGATGTATCATATAGTCATGAATTATTATGATGAAATTTTAAAAAAAATAGAAGAATTATTAAAAGATAATAAACAAGATGAAGTCAGAAGAATAGTTGATGATGAGCTTAATCAAGCTTATGTTCCTAGGGAATTTGAAGAAAAGCTTATGGAAATCAAGGATACTTTAGTTGTTGATACAGTTGCTCATACATTAAGTGATGAAGAAATCGTTGAATATCTTGGCGGTTCAAAAGAAAAACAACTAATGGCCGTATCCATTTTGGATAAGAAAAATCTAAGAGAATATGTAGATATCTGTAATGATTATTTAAGTCATGAGGGTTTTAAGAATGCGAAAGCTTTATTATTAGATTCTCTTATAAGACAAGAGCTAAGTGATACTATCTACTACAATGATGAGGGAATGGAATATGAGTTTATTCCTAAGTATCAACTACCAATTGAAGAAAGCGATGGTTTCTTAGCTGGTAATAAATATTTAGAAGAATATTATCTAAAAGATCCAAGTAAGTTAAAGATGGCTAAGTCGCTTTTATATAAAGAATTAATGTTGACACTTCCAATCACTTTAGAAGAAAGTGAAGGATTATATGTTGCGAAAGATATTTGTGAATATATCGAGGAAGCTTTTGAAAGAGATGTATGTACAAAGAAGGAAGATTTGAATTAGTAAGTGAATACAAACCAACTGGTGATCAACCTAAGGCTATTGATAAGTTGGTTAAGGGTATTGAAGAAGGCAAACATGAACAAGTATTACTAGGAGCTACAGGTACTGGTAAGACTTTTACTGTGGCCAATGTAATACAAGAAGTAAACAAACCCACTTTAGTATTTGCTCATAATAAGACCTTAGCTGGCCAATTATATTCAGAGTTTAAGGCTTTGTTTCCAAACAACGCCGTTGAATACTTTGTCTCAAACTTTGACTATTATCAACCAGAGGCATATATGCCAAAGACTGATACTTATATTGAGAAGAATGCAGTAACTAATGATGAAATAGATATGCTTAGAATGTCTACTTATAATTCATTATTAGAGAGAAGTGATGTGATTGTGGTGGCTTCTGTTGCCTGTATCTATGCAAGTAGTGATCCTACTAATTATGAGGATATGTTTTTTACTTTGAAGGTAGGGGAAACAATCGATAGACAAGAGCTAATTAAAAGATTTATCGCAAGACAATATATTAGAAATGATATAGATCATTTACGTGGTACTTTTTCGGTTAAGGGTGATGTTATTGAGCTGGTACCAGGCCATAATGACAAGATAATTGTGCGTATTGAAATGTTTGATGATGAGATAGAAAGAATTTGTGAGATTGATCCTCTTACTAAAAATATTATCAATGCCTATGTTTTATATGTCTTCCCACCAGCAACCGGTTATGCAAGAGATATGAAAGATATTAATATTGCCTGTGAGGGAATCGAAAAAGAGCTTGAGGAAAGGCTTAAGTATTATAAAGATAATAATAAACCATTAGAGTATGAACGTTTGGAACAAAGATGTCGTTATGATTTAGAGGCACTAAGAGAAACTGGTGTATGTCCTGGTATTGAGAATTATGCGATGCATATAGATCATAGAACTTTTGGACAAAGACCATATAACTTGTTTGATTATTTTCCAAAGGATTTTTTAATTGTGGTTGATGAATCACATGTTTCTTTACCTCAAATTAAGGGTATGTTTAATGGTGATAGGGCAAGAAAAGAGACTCTTGTAGAGTATGGTTTTAGACTACCTAGTGCCTTAGAAAATAGACCACTAAAGTTTGAAGAATTTGAAGAGATAGATGCGCAAAGAATCTATATCAGTGCTACTCCTGGCGATTATGAATTAGAAAAGGCTGGTGAAGTGGTTGAACAAATTATTCGTCCTACTGGTTTACTTGATCCTAGTGTTGAAGTAAGAAAGACAATGGGACAAATTGATAACTTGTTGGAAGAGATTAGAAAGAATATAGCTGTAAATGAGCGCACTTTAATTACTACTTTAACAGTTAAGATGGCTGAGGATTTAACTAGTTTCTTGAAACAACAAAATCTAAAGGTAGCTTACTTACATCATGAGACAAAGACACTAGAGAGAAGCCAAATTATTCATGATTTAAGAAAAGGTGAATATGATGTTTTAGTTGGCATTAACTTATTAAGAGAAGGTTTGGACTTACCTGAGGTTTCTTTGGTGGCTATTTTAGATGCAGATAAAGAGGGTTTTTTAAGAAGCGAGAAGTCACTTATACAAACTATTGGTAGAGCTGCTCGTAATGCCCATGGTAGGGTAATCATGTATGCGGATAAGATGACTGATTCAATGAATAAGGCGATAACTGAGACTAATAGAAGAAGAAGCATTCAAGAAGCTTATAACGCAGAACATGGGATTGTGCCTAAGACTATTATTAAGGAAGTGGCTGAAGTTATTCATGGTAAAGAGAATAAAGAGAATATTTCTAAGTATATGAAAAAGAAGAATCATAGTGCCAAGGATAAGGATAAGTTGGTCAAGGATTTGACTAAGGAAATGAACGAGGCTGCTAAGGCTCTAAACTTTGAAAGAGCGGCAGAACTTAGAGATATTATTTTAGAGATACAGGCTGGCAATTAGTGGTGGTACACAAATAAGCGTGTGATACAATGAATGTATTATGAAAAAGCTTGTTATTATAAGTGGAGTTAGCGGAGCTGGTAAAACCACTGCTTCTAATTATTTGGAAGACAAGGGCTATAGATGTATAGACCAATACCCTCCAGAGCTATTAAAGGAATTAATTAATTTAATCGATAATGATGATTCTTTTAAGTATCAAAATGTTGTGTTGACAATATCTCCTTTTGACTTGGATAAGGCGGTTACTTTATTAACTAATACTAATTTTAAAGTGACTTTAATTCTTATTGATGCAGATAAGGAGACTATCATTAATCGTTATAAGTTCACAAGAAGAATTCATCCGCTTTTAACAAACAATGTGGCAGATACTTTATCTGAGGCTTTGGATATTGAGAAGAATATTCTATACAAATATAAGGATAGAGGTTTCTTGATTAATACTACTAATCTTCCTGTTAGAGCTTTTCAGGATCAAATAAATAGAGCTTTGAATGATATTGAAGATAAGAACTTGTCATTGAGCTTTGTGTCATTCGGTTTTAAGAATGGTATTCCTAAGGACTGTGATGTGATTTTTGATGTGCGTTTCTTAGATAATCCTTTTTATGTCGAGGATTTAAAAGAGAAGACTGGTAATGATGCTGAGGTTAGGGATTTTGTGCTTAATTCTAAGATGACACAAGAATATATTGCAAAGTTAATCGATTATGTTGATTTCATGTTGAAGGCATATGACAACAATGGTGATAAGCGTCATTTGACAATTTGTGTTGGTTGTACTGGTGGTCAACATAGAAGCGTTACTATTGCGAACTATTTGTATGATTATTATAAGAATAAATATGTTTCTCATATTAAACATAGGGAGCTAGAAAAGAGATGAAAAGAGTAGTTGTGATTGGAGGAGGACATGGCCAGGCAACTATTATGAAAGCTCTTAAGAATCTTAATGATGTAGATCTTTGTGCGATTGTAACGGTTGCGGATGATGGTGGTTCTACAGGAAGGCTTAGAGAACTTTATAATATTCCAGCTGTTGGTGATATTCGTAATGTCCTAGTTTCTTTATCTGATTCTAAAGAATTTAATGAGCTTTTTGCGTATCGTTTTAAGGGTGAAGATGAAAGTGATGTTTCTGGTCACTCTTTAGGTAATTTAGTATTGGCTGCATTAATTGAAATTAATAATGGTTCCTTGCCTGTTGCGATTAAGGAAATGGGTAGGATGATGAAGACTAAGGGTAGGGTTATTCCTTCTAGTTTGGATACTATTTCTTTATATGCGAAATATAAGGATGGTTCTATTGAAAAGGGTGAGGCTAATATTCCTTCTAAGTTAATGCATATTGATAAGGTATTTTATGATCATGATGTGCCTGGTAATAAGGAAGCTATTAATGCGATACTTAAGGCTGATTTGATTATTTATGGTATTGGTAGTTTATATACTTCGATTATGCCTAATGTGATTATTAAGGATATCAATGATGCGCTAAATGAGTCTAAAGCTAAGAAGATCTATTTTGTCAATGCGATGACTCAAAGGGGTGAGACTTACAATTATAATCTTAAGGAACATGTGGATGCCTTTAGAAGACATAATGTGCCACTTGATTTAGTGGTTACTCATAAGGATAAGATTCCTGAGGATATTTTAGCTAGATATATTGTGGAAGAGGCAATTGAAGTCAAGGACGAAGGAAATAATGGAGTAGAGGTTATTTCTAGAAGTTTGTTAGATTTTTCTAAGAATAATGTAAGACATAGTCCAATTAAGATTAGAAAAGTTGTTAAGTCATTACTGGAGAAGCTTTAATGTCTTTTACAGGTTCTATAAAACAAGAGATAGCTTCTATTGAGGTGGATGATTGTTGCAAGAAGGCACAGCTTTGTGCCCTTTTACAGTTGACCTCTTCTTTGACTATTTCTAACAAGGGGATGCAACTTCTAATTAGGAGTGAGAATCCAACTTGTGAGAAGCGTATTGTTTATCTTCTAAAAAAATTGTATAAGGTGGATACCGAATTAAGTGTTATTAAGAAGAATAATTTAAAGAAGAATAATATTTATATTGTTAAGACACTTGGAAGTGGTATTGAGATACTTGAAGATGTTGGTTTATATAAGAATGGCTTATTGTCGCATCCTTCTTATTTGACAGTTGCGAAGAACTGTTGTGCTAAAAACTATTTGGCTGGTTGTTTCTTGGCCTATGGTACTTGTAACTCTCCGATGAATAAGAATTATCATTTGGAGTTGGCTTTAAATGATGTTGATCATGCCAACTTTGTGGTTAAATTACTAGCTAGATTTAACATTGAGGCTAAGATTTCTACAAGAAGGAATAAGCAAATTGTTTATTTAAAGAAGGCGGAAGTGATTTCGGATTTCTTGAAACTAATTGGTACGACTGCTTGTTTGTTGGAGTTTGAAGATGCTAGAATTGAAAGAGATTTTAAGCATTCGCTTATTAGAATCGATAATTGTGAGATTGCTAATGAGATGAAGTCTTTAAAAGCTGCCAACGAGCAGATAGATTATATGTTGGCGATTAAAGATGCTGATAAGTATAAAGAGTTGGATGAGAAGCTAAAGAATGTCATTGATTTAAGACTTGATTGTAAGGATTATTCATTGAATGAATTATGTGATGAGTACATGGAAAGATATGGGGAGTCTATTTCTAAGTCGGGTCTTAAGCATCGTTTAAATAAAATTGAAAGTATAGCGAGGAGTTTGTAGATGAGAGAAGTTGTTATTCATAGTTTTGAAGAACTTCAAAATTTAGTATTTAAGGATTGTTACGATAGTAAGATACATCGTTATCGTAATGATTATGTTTATAGAGGGGTTTCTGATGATAATTATCCTTTGATTACAACTCTTAATCGTGAATGTGGTCATAATCTTAACTTAGAGAAGAATATTATTAGGTCTTTTAAGAAGTATGGCTTTGATGAACTAAAGGATATTAATTCTTTCTGGCAAATGTTGGCGACCGGTCAGCACTTTGGTCTTCCAACAAGGTTGTTAGATTGGACTTATTCACCTTTGGTGGCAGCTCATTTTGTGACTGTTAATTTAAATGATTATGATAAGGATGGTGCTATCTATTGTATTGATACTAATGAATCTTTAAAAAGGATGCCAGAACCTTTGAAGTCTGAATTAATTAAAAGAGATATGAGTTCTTTTACAGTTAGTTTGTTAGAGAGGAATGCGAAGAATTTGGGTGAACTTGAAGCTTTAAGTTCAGATCCTTTCTTTCTATTCTTTGAACCTGCAAGTGGTGATAATAGAATGATTAATCAGTATTCTTTATTCTCTATTTGCTCTAATTCTAAAGTTTTGATATCTGATTTAGTAGAAGAGGATTCTTCTTTATATAAGATAATAATTCCTAAGGAAAATAAATTAGAAATAAGAGATAAGCTTGATTATATTAATATTTCAGAAAGAGTAATTTATCCAGGTTTGGATAGTGTATGTAGCTGGATCGCAAGACGATATGCAAAGATAGGAGATTAATTTATGAGCTATGTTGTTATTACGGGGGCAAGTTCTGGTATTGGTAAGGAATTTGCCAAAAGATTTGCCAAGAGAGACTTTGATTTGTTGTTGGTGGCAACAAATGAGGAAAAGTTGTTGAAGGCTAAGGAAGAAATTAATGAGGAGTATAATGTTAATATTTTAACTTTGATTTCTGATTTGTCTAAGAACGATGGTGCTAAGGCTGTCTATGATTATGTAATTTCTAATAATTTAAATGTTTCTTGTTTTGTGAATAATGCCGGTTTTGGTGACTTTGGTTTGTTCCTTGATGGTGATGTTGAAAAGTTTCAAAAGATGATTGACTTAAATGATAAGGGTCTTATGACATTGGCTTATTATTTTGGTAATTACTTTAAGGAAAAGGAATTTGGTCATATCGTGAATATCGCATCTATTGCCGGTTTTATGCCAGGCCCTTATATGGCTGTTTATTATGCTTCTAAGGCCTTTGTCCTTAATTTCTCATTAGCTTTAAGAGAAGAATTGAAGCCATATAATGTTAAGGTTACAACTATTTGTCCAGGTCCTATTGATACTAATTTCTGGAATCGTGCTAATGTGACTATGTCTAATGTTAAGAAGAAGTATTTCACAAGAAATGTTAAGCAATTAGCTGATTCTGGTATGCGTAAGGTTGATGCTGGTGGTGGTTTGTGTGTTGATGGTATCTTGTATAAGAGCGCTGCTGTGGCTACAAGGTTTGTGCCTAAGGAGACTTTGACAAGTATTGTGAAGTTTGTGAATTTAAAGCTAGGCAATAAGGAGTAACTTATGAAGGTTGTTTTTGATCACTTAACGAAGGTATTTAAGGCTAATACTAAGTCTGGTAAGGATGTTACAGCGGTTAATGATTTCTGTTTCGAGATTCCTGATGGTAAGTTGATTGGCTTGTTGGGCCCTTCAGGTTGTGGCAAGTCTACTTGTTTGAATCTAATTTGTGGTTTAGAGGGTGCTACTTCAGGTAAGCTTTATTTTGATGATGTGGATGTTAGCGAAATGCCTCCTGAGAATAGAGGTGTTGGTATGGTTTTTCAGAATTATGCGTTGTATCCTCATTTGACTGTTAAGGAGAATATTTGTTTTCCACTTGAGAATTTAAAGGGTAAGGATAAATTATCTAAGGAACAAATGTTGGCTAAGGCTATAGAGGCTGCTAAGCTTGTTCAGATTGAAGAGTATATGGATCGTTATCCTAAGCAATTGTCTGGTGGTCAGCAACAGCGTGTGGCAATTGCGCGTGCTTTGGTTAAGCTTCCTAATGTGTTGTTACTAGATGAACCGTTAAGTAACTTGGATGCTAGACTTCGTTTACAAACTCGTGAGGAGATTAGACGTATTCAAAAGGAAACAGGTATTACTACCATTTTTGTTACTCATGACCAAGAGGAGGCTATGTCTATTTCTGATGTGATTGTGGTTATGAAGCTTGGTGTTGTGCAACAAATTGGTAAGCCACAGGATGTTTATGATAATCCTTGTAATTTGTTTGTGTCTAAGTTTCTGGGTACACCAGCTATTAATGTCTTTGATGGTAGAGTTAAGAATAATCATCTTTATATCGGTGATGATAAGATTATGGAATTTAAGTCTAGTGATAGAGATGTTTATGTTGGCATTAGACCAGAAGGGTTAGTAGTAAGCGATAGTGGTGTCTTAACTTGCGATTTTATTAGAAGGGATGTTATGGGAAGAGATCATAGTGTGATTTCTTATAATGAGCATTGTGTTTCTGATAAGGATGTTAGGGCTATTATTCCAAGTGATACTGTAGTTAATGAAGATTCAAAGACGGTTAAGTTTGAGATTAAGCCTAGTAAGATTTATGTCTTTGATAAAGAAAGTGAAGAGCGTTTAGATGTTTAAGAAAAACAATTATAAAGCGTGGTTATACTTGTTGCCGGCTTTGGTTTTTCTTGGCGTTTTTATGGTATATCCACTTATTGATGTTTTCGTTTATTCCTTTGAGGAGGCCTATAACTTTGCCTCTGGTACTTATAAGGGAGTAGGCGCTTATAACTATCAATATGTGCTTCGTGATCCTTATTTTTTACAGGCGTTAAAAAATACATTTATTTTGGTTATTATTACAGTACCTTTGTCAACTGGTTTTGCGTTGCTTGTGTCTTTGGCGTTGAATTCAATTAAGAAGTTAAAGGATTTATTCCAGACTATTTATTTCTTGCCATATGTTACAAATACTTTGGCAGTTGGTTTGGTGTTTATGATTTTGTTTAAGAAGACAGCTTATTCTGATGGTTTAGTCAATGTGCTTATTAATTCATTAGGTTATAGTTCAATTGACTTTATCGATGGACCATATTGGGCTAAGATGTTTGTCTTGTGTTTCTATACTATTTGGGTAGTTTTACCTTTTAAGATTTTGATTCTTACAAGTGCCCTAGCTAGTGTTAATCAGGACTTATATAAGGCGGCAAGAATTGATGGTACTTCTAAGTTTAGAATTTTCACCAAGATTACTTTACCGATGATTTCACCAATGATTTTCTATTTGATTATTACGGGTTTTATTGGTGCGTTTAAGGCTTATAGTGATGTAGTTGCGATATTTGGTACAGATTTGAATGCGACTGGTATGAATACGATTGTAGGTTATATCTATGATATGTTGTATGGTGCTTCTGGTGGTTATCCATCTTTTGCGAGTGCGGCTGCGATTGTTTTGTTTGTAATAGTTTTGACAATTACGGTGATTAATTTGTTGACTTCAAAGAGGGTTAATTATGAATAATACGGATTATAAGAAGGCTAAGTTTAAGGATGGTCTTTTGAAGACTATAATTTATATCTTTTTGGGTGTTTGGGCTATTATCGTATTGTTTCCTTTCTATTGGATGATTTTAACTTCTTTGAAGAGTTATGGTACTTATAATGGTGAATATATTCCAAAGTTCTTTGTGTCTAATCCAACACTTGAGAATTACACGCAGGCTTTTACAGCTGTTCCTTTGGCAAGGTATTTCTTGAATACTTTGATTTTTACAGTAGTTACTACTGCATTAATGTTGATTGTGGTAGTGCTTGCGGCATATGCATTTGCACGTTTGGATTTTAAGGGTAAGAATTTTACTTTTACGGCTTTTCTTTCTTTGATGATGATTCCAAATGAACTTGTTATTATCACAAATTTTGTGACGATTACAAATTTGGGCTTGAGAAATACTTTTACGGGTTTGATTCTTCCAAGTGTTACTAGTGTCTTTTATATTTATTTGTTGAAGGAGAATTTCCAACAGATTCCGGATTCTTTATATAAGGCTGCTAAGGTTGATGGTACTAGTGATTTGAAGTATTTGTTTAAGGTGATGATTCCTATTTGTAAGCCTACTATTGTGACAGTTATTATTCTTAAGGTTATTGAATGTTGGAATGCATATGTATGGCCAAGACTTATTACGGATAACGAGATGTATTTCCTTGTTTCTAATGGTATTCAGACAATTAGAGAAAGTGGTTTTGGTAGAGAGAATGTGCCAGCTATGATGGCAGCGGTAGTTCTTATTTCGATTCCTTTGATTGTCTTATTCTTGATTTTCCATAAGAAGATTATGGAGGGTGTTTCTAGAGGGGGTACAAAAGGATGAGAAAGTTTATTTGTTTACTTCTAGTGTTATTTTGTTTAACAGCTTGTCATGGTCAAGCTAAAACAACGGGTTTTACAGTTCCTGAAGACTATGATTCTAGTAAAACTTATGAGATTACTTTTTGGGCGAAGAATGATAGTAATAAGAATCAGGTAGCTATTTATAAGAAGGCTATTAGTGATTTTGAGGCTATTTATCCAAATATCAAGGTTAATTTGTCTTTATATACTGATTATGGTCAAATTTATAATGATGTAATTACTAATATTTCTACTAATACTACTCCTAATGTATGTATTACTTATCCTGATCATATTGCGACTTATTTGACTGGTAATAATGTGGTTGTGCCACTTGATGAGTTGATGGATGATGCTAAGTATGGTTTTGGTGGTAGTGAAATAAAGTTTGATGGTCCAAGTAAGGATGAGATTGTTTCTAAGTTTTTGAATGAGGGAGTGATCGATGGACATCAGTATGCCTTGCCTTTTATGAGGTCTACAGAGGCTTTATATATTAATAAAGATTTTGTGGAGAAGTTAGGTTATGAAATACCTGATGTGGTAACTTGGGATTTCATTTTTGAGGTTAGTGAAAAGGCTATGGCTAAGGATGAGGATGGTAATTTCTTAGTTAATGGTCAAAAGACGATGATTCCTTTTATCTATAAGTCTACTGATAATATGATGATTCAGCTTTTAAGACAAAGTGGTGCCGGCTATTCTGATGATAATGGTAATATCGAGATTTTCAATGATACTACTAAGGAATTGTTGTTGGAGATTGCTAAGCATGCAGAGTCTAGGGCTTTCTCTACTTTTAAGATTTCTAGTTATCCAGCTAATTTCTTGAATGCTGGTCAGTGTATCTTTGCGGTGGATTCAACAGCTGGGGCTACTTGGATGGGAACTGATGCGCCTTTGGTTGATATTCCTGAAGAGAAGCTTGTTAGGTTTGAAACGGTTGTAAGGGAGGTTCCTCAAGAAGACGCGGATAATCCTACAATGATTTCTCAGGGTCCTTCTATTTGTATCTTTAATAAGAGTGACGTGGATGAGGTGTTGGCTTCTTGGATTTTTGCCCAATATTTGTTGAGTAATGATATTCAAATTAGTTATAGTGAGACTGAAGGCTATATTCCAGTTACTACTAAGGCGATTGATGATCCTAGTTATCAGGATTACTTGAGTAGAGGTGGCGAAGATAATCTTGAGCATTATAGTATAAAGATTGATGTTGTTAAGTTGTTGATTGATAATATCGATAATACTTTTACTACTAGTGTCTTTAATGGTTCGGCTTCTTTAAGAAATGCAGCTGGTCAATTGATTGAGGAAACGGTTAAGGGTGCTAGAAGAGGTAAGGATGTAAACGGTGAATTTATTGATCAGTTGTTTGAGGATGTAAGGTCTTTGTATCGTTTGGATCAAATAGGTAACTTGAGTACTGATTTAGGTCCTTTGCCTACAGGTTCTAAGGTATTAATTATTACTTTGGCTGTAGTTTGGGTAGGTATTGGTGCTTATTGTTTAAAAGAGAAAAATAAGGATAGATAGTTAGAAGAGGTCATAGTACCTCTTTTAATATTGTTGTTTAAACAACTGTTTTAACTGCTATAATGGAGCAATGATTAAAACATTGATATTTGATATAGATGGTACACTTACCAATTCAGAAAAGGTTATTACACCGTTAACTAAAGAAACTATCTTAAGGGCACAAGAGAATGGTGTTAGGGTTTGTTTAGCAAGTGGTAGAGCTACTCATGGCTTGAGTAAGTTTGTGAAGGAATTAGAACTTGATAAGCATGATGGTTTACTTATTTCTTATAATGGGGCTAGGGTTAGTAGTGCTGATGGTAAGCATGAATATTTTAGTAATTTCTTGAATAAGGATAGAGCTAAAGATTTAATTAAGCATTTGTCTAAGTTTGATAAGCTTGTTTATGTTTTAGAAGAAGATAATCATGTTATTTGTGAGGATTGTTTCAATAATACAATTACTTATCGTGATAAGCCTTTTAATGTCTTGAAGTATGAAACTAGAATGAACAACTTGCTTATTTATGAAGTAGAAGATATAGTAAGCTATTTAGACCACGATACACCTAAGGTATTAACTTATAGTGATCCTGAATATTTAAGAGCTAATCAAGATAAGTTGAGTGAGGGTTTTGATGATTTGTGTTCGGTGTTCTCTGCTGATTTCTTCTATGAATTTACTAATAAGGGTATTGATAAGGGTAGCGTTATTAAGACAGTTCTTTGTGATAAGTTGGGTCTTAATATTGATGAAATCTGTGCCTTTGGTGATGCGGAAAATGATATTACAATGTTGAAGAATTGTGGTTTGGGTGTTTGTATGGCTAATGGTCAAGATAAAGCCAAGGAAGTGGCTGATATGATTTGTGGTGATAATGATCATGATGGCATAGCTTATGTGTTAGAGAAGATATTGAAGTAAATGATATATTGAAATTAAAAAAGCCACATAATGTGGCTATATAAAATGAATAAGGAGAACTATTCTTTTTACTTAATTTTTTCAACAATATGTTTACTAGTTAAACCATATTTATCTAGTACATCACTTGCTTTTCCGCTTTGACCAAAGACATCATTTACACCAATTGGATATAAAGGAGTCGTTATATCACTTTGAGCCTTTACTTCTGAAATAGCAGAGAATAGACCACCAATGATATTGTGTTCTTCTAGAGCATAAGCTTTCTTATGTGAACTAAGCATTGATAAGATACCTTCCTTATCAATTGGTTTAATAGAACATACATTAACTACAGTTGCATCTACTTCTTCTGCTGCCTTTAGGGCTTCTTGTACCATTAGACCAGTTGCGAATAATACAATGCCTTTTCCTTTTCTTAAGACAGAGATTTTAGAGAAGTCAAATTTTGTGTTTTCATTATAAACATCATCAACTTTGCCTCTGCCCATTCTGATGTAACATGGGCCTTTTTCTGTAAGTACATGGTCAAGTAGTGCTTTTGTTTCGTATTGGTCACATGGAACATATACTTTCATGTTTGGTAGTGCACGCATAATGGCAATATCTTCAATAGCTTGGTGACTTGCACCATCTTTACCTACTGATAAACCAGCATGAGTTGCACAAACTTTTACATTTAAATTTGGATAACAAATTGAA
>URCJ01000042.1 GCA_900546285.1 uncultured Solobacterium sp.
CCACATAGAACTAATGGCTAAAATAATGTGTCGCCAAGTGGCTAAAATAATGTGTCGATTAACAATTATCGTGTCGTTCTACAGATTTTATGTCAAGTGAGATTTTATGTCATTGACAAAATAACACGGGGGGGGGGTAACATGAAAGCGGTTATAAACAAATTTCGGGTAGATTTGGAAATTAATTTATAAGCAAGCTAAATATTATAGGGAGGAATGAAAATAATATGAAGAAGCTTACAACTGCTTTATTGTGCTTGTTGATGGTCTTTTCATGTGCTTTTTGCGTTAATGCGGAAGATGCAAGCGAAGTATTAGAAGAGACTCCTGTAGAAGTACAAGATGAAACTCAAGAAGCAGAAACTAAGGTTGCTAAGATTGGTGATGTTGAATATGCAACATTACAAGCAGCAATCGATGCGGCTCAAAATGGTGATGAAGTAGTATTACTTACGGATGTTAAAGAACACATTTTAGTATCAGAAACATCAAATGTTGTATTGAATGTGAATGGCAAGACAATTGATAATGATGATGCTAATGCATCAACAATTGAAAACAAGGGTACATTATCTATTAAAGGCAATGGTAAAATTTTAAATACTACAAGTGGAAACTTTGTTTTGTATAACAGAGGAACTGTTGTTATTGATGGCCCTGATTTTATTGCTAGCAAACATAGTGACAAAAATTTTACAGGCATTGTAATCAATGAATACAAGGCAACAATCAATTCAGGAACATTTACAGCTGATACAAACGAAGTAGAAACAATAATTACTTCTGCTTCAGCCGACTCTATTATGACTATTAATGATGGAATATTTGGCAATGGCAAACTAAATTTTTATCAATCAAAAGATAATGATAATTGTTTTGTGCTAAATGGTGGAACTTTCTTTACTGAAGAAGTCAGAATGTATGGTGTTAAGAAATATATTCCAGAAGGTTATGCTTTTTTCAAGAATGAAGATGAATCTTTTTCTATCAAATACAACAAAGTTAAGTTAAGCGCTTATCAAGATGATGCTGGTAACTTGATTATTAAGGGGTCTGAAGATTTAATTGAGAGCTTGTACAACGGAAGATTGAGCACATATGAAAGTAATGCTGTTACTGGTTCTTATCTAGAAATGACTGTGATTGGTCTTGGATGGCAAGGAACTTTATGGAATGAGACAAATAAGTATGAAGATGGTACAGTTAACGAAGAAAAGTACATAGAAATGGTTGACAAAACCACATTAAAGGTTAGTAAGCAAGCATTAGTCGATAAAGGCTTTGCTGATGGAAAATATGAATTTGTGTTAATTTATTATGATGGCAAAGAACATAAAGAACAACCTTTTGAATGTGATCCGGTGCAAATCACTACTGGTATTAAATATCAACCAAATCAACAAAAGATTTTAAAACTTGTTGGAGAAGTTCCACAACCTGTTGCTGGCAAAACTACCAAAGTTGATAAAACTAAGATTTCTTTAATTGGAGAAGATGGCAAGGCAGTTGATCCATCAAGTTACGATTTAAACTGGTGTGATAAAAATAACGGAGAACATTACTCTCAAACTTCTGATAGTGTTTTTAAGACAGGAAAAGAATATCGTCTAGCAGTTACATATAGATATGTGTTTGATAGAGAAAATGATATTAAATCTAAAGACATTCAATTATTTGGCGTAGACACAAAAACAAGTTGGAATAATGTTGATAAATCAGTATCTTATGGTTATGGTGCAACTGGTGGGGTTGGAATTTGGACAACTGATTGGACTGTGTTCCTACAAAGTGAAAGTTTAATTCCAACTGAAGGAAAAATTGTAGCTAAGAATGGTGCTAAAGAATATTCTTCAATTCAAGAAGCAATCGATGAGGCTAACAGAGGTGATGTTATTACTTTAGTGAACGACCAAGATGAATCAATTCGTATTGGTAGATATTCACAAATCACTCTAGATATTGGAAATTACAAATTAACTAGTAGCCAATATAACACAATTCTTAATGAAGGTATATTGACAATTAAGGGCAGTGGACAAATTACTAATAGTGCAGAAGATGAGTTCATTCTTTATAATGGGGGTGTTGCAACAATTGATGGTCCTACATTTATGGGAACAACAAGTAAAGAATTAAAACAATCAGCGTTGATTAATAACACTGCTAAATTAACTATTAATTCTGGCGAATTCCTTTCTGGAAAGACTCCAAATGTACCATGGATTATGACTACAGAAGGTAAATTAACTATTCATGGTGGAAGATTTGGAAACAGTGAAGAATGTTTTGTATCTTATGATGGACCTATCGAAATTGATGGTGGTACATTTAATTCTTATCCAAAAAATATGACTTCATATTTAGCAAGTGGATATTGTTTAAGTAAAAACGCTAATGGTGAAACAATTGTTGTTAAGGCTACTCAAGCTACAGTAAAAGAACCAACTGTTGTAGGTAATCAAGAAAACTTAGATATCGTAAAGAAGACTGAAGAATTCAAAAATGTTCAAAGTGTTGCGGTTAATGCTAATGTTAAAAAACAATTAACTCCAAATGAAGTTAAGAAGATTGAGGCTGTAATTGAAAAAGATAAGGCAGATGTTTCTTATAAGATTCCGTTGGATTTAAAATTAACTGCAATTAAAGATGACGGAACTGAAACCAATATCACTAAGTTGGATAAAGAGATTACAATTACTTTGGTTTTAAGCGATGAAAATGTTAAAACATTAAAGAACGCTAAGGTAATTAAGGTTGCTAGATTCCATGGTGATGAAGTAACATTATTGGATGCTACATTAGAAGGAAATATCTTAACATTTAAGACCGATAGATTCTCTACTTATGTTGTAGTTGGTTATAAATCTGTTAGTGGTGGAACAACTCCTTCAACAAAACCTGAAACTAAGCCTACAGTAAGTAGTCCAAGTAAGGCTGGTCCTAAGGACTTAAATGCTGATGGTATTATCACTTGTGATGAAGAAATGGGTTCAACTAACTGGATCTGGTCTGAGTCTAAGGGTGCTTGTGTATATAAAGTATCTAATACAAGTGTTAAATAATTATTGTTCAAGAAGCTCTAGTCGTTGATTAGAGCTTTTATTTAGCTGAATTTTAGGTGAAATAAGGTGCTTTATTTTGGCTATAGTATATAATTATGTCCTATATGGAAGGCTTGAGAAAAAGAGTTCTTATAGGAGTATCAGGAGGGCCAGATTCAATGGCTCTTTTAGATATGATGAAAGATAAATATGAGGTGTATGTAGCTCATGTTAATTATCATCATAGGGATAGCGCTTTGCGTGATGAATTGATAGTAGAGGATTATTGTAGAAAATATGATATTCCTTATTTCAAGAAGGATTATGTAGAAGTAGATGGTGGTAATTTTCAAGAGAATGCTCGAATTTTTAGATATGAATTCTATAAAGAAATTATTGATAAATATGATCTTGATTGTGTGATGTTGGCTCATCATAAAGATGATTTAATTGAGACTTATCTTATGCAGAAGAAGCGTAATAGTCATGTCTATTATTATGGTTTGAAAAAAAGTGTTAAGAACTTTGGAATTAAGATTGTTAGGCCTTTGTTGAAGTATACCAAAGATGATTTAAAGAACTATTGTGATAGTAATGAAATAGTATATGGTATTGATGAATCTAACTTGAGTGATGATTATCAGCGAAATAGAATAAGGCATGATGTGATTGAGAAGATGTCTTTAAGGGAAAAGAATTTAGTTGTTAGAGAAATCAATTCATTGAATAAAGAGAATAGGATATTGAATAAGGAATGTATAGCTTTTATAAATAAGAGAAGTAGAATTCCTATATCTGAATTTCTATTATTTGAAGATAAGATTAGATTATTAAGAATATTCTTGGGCATTTCTATTTCTAGAAAACAGGCTGATGAATTGATAAGACAAATAAGTACTACTAAGTCTTTTGAAGTTCTTATTGAAGATAAGTATTTGTGTTTAGAATACGGTTATGTAGAGGTTTATAAAAAGGAAGCTGACTATGTTTATGAATTATCGGATATAAAATATTTTAAGACCAAGTATTTTAAGTTATGTAAGAGTGGTAAGACAATTGAGAGTTTTAATGTAAGTGAAGATGATTTTCCTTTAACTATTAGAAATTATAAAGAGGGCGATAGCATCGAGTTACGGTATGGTACTAAGAAGTTAAATCGTTTCTTTATTGATAATAAGATCTCTTATAGGCAGAGAAAGATGTGGCCTGTGATTGTAAATAGTGCTGGAACTGCTATTTTTGTGCCAAATATAGGCTGTGATATTAATCATTACTCAAAAAATGCTAACATGTATATGTTAAAATTATAAAGTTAACCGAGGTGAAAAAAATATGCATAACGACGTAAAAAAGATTTTAGTTTCTAGTGAAGAAATCACAAAGAGAGAAAAGGAACTTGCTGATGAAATTAGCAAGTATTATAAAGAAAAGAATAGTGTTCCTGTTATTGTAGGATTATTAAAGGGATCAGTTCCATTTATGATGGGACTTGTTATGAAACTTGATATCGATTGTGAAATTGATTTCATGGATGTTTCTAGTTATTCTGGTACTAATTCTATTGAAGTTAGAGTTATTAAGGATATTGAAGGTTCAGTTACTGATAGAGATGTTTTAATCGTTGAAGATATTGTTGATACTGGTAAGACTTTAGAGAAGGTAACAGAGATGTTTAGGAATAAGGGCGCAAAGGAAATCAAGATTGTTACTTTGTTGGATAAGCCCGCTAGAAGAGAGAAGGCTATTGAGGCTGACTATATTGGCTTTGTAGTTCCTGATGAGTTTGTGATTGGTTATGGTTTGGACTATAACCAAAAGTATCGTAATTTACCTTATATTGGTGTAATTAAAGAAGAAGCTATTTAATAAATGGAGGTATGGTGTGATTAAACCAAATAACAAAAATAAAAAACCAAATCCTAGTACTTATATTCCTTATTTGATTGCGATTGCGTTCTTGGTGGCTTTGTTTTTTACAAATCCAATGTCTTCAAGTACAGTTACAAGAATTGATTATTCACAATTGAATAAAGTATTAGAGACTAAGACTGTAAGTAAGGCTACTTTACTAGTTGATGATAATATCATCAATGTTAGTGGTACTTATACTGTTGATGGCAAGGAAGTAAGTTTTACAAGTGATGTTCCAAAGACTGAGACAACTACTGATGAGCTTATTTCTAAGTTAAAGGATTCAAATGCAAGTGTTAAGGTTGAGGATGCTAATGAAACTAGCATTATCTTATCTTTACTTGGTTCTATTTTGCCTATTGTATTGTTTGCAGGACTTGGCATGTTAATGATTTCTAAGATGGGTGCTGCTTCTGGTAACAATAAGGCGTTTGAGTTTTCTAAGTCTAGAGCTAGAAAAGAAGATAACATCAAGGTTAAGTTCAAGGATGTTGCTGGCTGTGATGAAGAAAAAGAAGAGATGGCTGAGATTATCGAGTATCTAAAGACTCCTAAGAAGTTTGCGGCTATGGGTGCTCGTATTCCTAAGGGTATTCTTCTTGTTGGTCCTCCTGGTACTGGTAAGACTTTGTTGGCTAAGGCAGTTGCAGGTGAGGCTAATGTTCCTTTCTATTCTATTAGTGGTTCTGACTTCGTTGAAATGTTTGTTGGTGTTGGTGCTAGTAGAGTTAGAGATATGTTTAAGCAAGCAAAGGCTACTGCTCCTTGTATGATTTTCATTGATGAAATCGATGCAGTAGGTAGACAACGTGGTGCTGGTATGGGTGGCGGCCATGATGAAAGAGAACAAACTCTTAACCAAATGTTGGTTGAGATGGATGGTATGTCTGACAACAATGGAGTTGTTGTTATTGCGGCTACAAATAGACCTGACGTACTAGATCCAGCTTTATTAAGACCTGGTCGTTTTGATAGACAAATCACTGTTTCTTTACCTGATTTAAAGGGTAGAGAGGCTATTCTAAAGGTACATGCTCGTAATAAGAAGATTGCTGATGATGTGGACTTGGAAGCACTCGCAAGACGTACTCCTGGTTTCTCTGGTGCTGATCTAGAAAATGTATTAAATGAAGCTGCTATTTTAACAGTAAGAGAAAATAAGAATTTAATTGAGACTCAAGAAGTTGATGAAGCAATCGATAGAGTTATGATGGGTCCTGCTAAGAAGAGTAGAACTTATGATGAACATACTAAGAAGTTAGTGGCATATCATGAGGCTGGTCATGCCATTGTTGGTTTGAACTTACCTGATGGTGCTATTGTTCAAAAGGTTACAATTATTCCTCGTGGTAGTGCTGGTGGTTATAACTTGATTACCCCAAGAAAAGAAAAGATTTTAAATTCTAAGAAGGAATTAGTTGATACAATTACTTCTTATATGGGTGGTAGAGCTGCTGAAGAAATCTTCTTCTCAGATATTACTACTGGTGCTTCAAATGATATCCAACAAGCAACTCGTATCGCTAAGGATATGGTTACAACATATGGTATGTCTGATTTAGGTCCTGTTCAATATAACAGTGGTAATTCAACTGTTTTCCTTGGCAGAGACTACAATTCTCCTGCTAATGCAAGTAGCCAAGTAGCTTATGAGATTGATATTGAAGTTAGAAAGATTATTGATTCTTGTCATGAACACGCTAAGCAAATTATTAATGAACACAAGGATGATTTGATTAAGATTGCTGATGCACTTATTGCGAATGAAACAATTACTGCAGAAGAGATTAAGGATGTTCTTGATGGCAAATTGGTTGTTGTTGATAATCGTTTAGTTAAGAAAGAAAGTCTTGAAACAGAAACCAAGGTTGAAGCTATGGACTCAAACCCTGGGCTCGAATCTGAAACTAAGGTTGAGGCTAAAGATGTTGAGTCTAAACCAAAGAACGAAACTACGGGCTCAAACCCTGGGCTCGAACCTGAACCTAAGAAAACAACTAGAAGAAGAACTACAAAGAAGAAGACAGATGAATAGTATTGATAGTTTAATTCTTGGTATTAACAAGTTTATTGAGGATGATGTTCAATATAACTCATATGATTTTCTTTCTTGGTATTCTGCTGTTGATACTTATCTTGAAAAAGAATATGGCAAGGCTTCATTAGCTTATAAAGAGTTTAAGGATATCAAGTTCGCTACTAATATGTATGAAGATGTTGACTGCACCATGGTTAATAAGAAAGCATGTAAGGAAGGGCTTGTTGAAGCTAAAAAATTATTAGAAAAATTGAAATAGGAGCATTTGCTCCTTTTCTTTTGGCGAAATTGAAGTTAAAACTAGGCAATCGTTTACAATGATAATATAATGTTAATAGAAAGGTAATTTATGTTAAAACTAAATCCTTATAGGTATCGAAACGGAGATTTTTATAAATAATCGATTTTTGGGTTTTATTATTGAATTATTTTAAAGATAAGGGAGTTAGTACATGAAAAAAATAATAATTATTTCACTTTTGCTTAGTTTAATGGTGGGTTTAGTTGCTTGTGGTAAAAATGATGATGGAGATAAAACTATAACGAAAGAAGATCCAGTTGCGACTCATCATCCAGATGAACACCACTCAGATGATCATCATTAGTTTGGTTTATGATTTAAAAAGATTAGGACTTGAATATTGATCGAGCCCTAATGTCGTTTCTTAATTCATATTGTGTTTTGTTTTTATCCAAGCATCATAGAATCAGATACAACACCTCCTGCTGTATCGAATTTATCTAATAAGTCTTTAACAGTTAGTTTTTCTTTTTCTTTACCTTCTGCCTCAAAAATGATTTTACCATCACACATCATGATAATCTTGTTTCCATATTTAAGTGCATCTTTCATATTGTGAGTAACCATAAAAGTAGTTAGATTGTTTTCTTTGATTAACTTATCAGTTATTTCAAGAACCTTATTAGCAGTCTTAGGATCTAGGGCAGCTGTATGTTCATCAAGTAGTAATAGTCTAGGCTTTTGCATAGTTGCCATAAGTAGGGTTAGGGCTTGTCTTTGACCACCTGACAACAGTCCTACTTTAGTTGTTAATCTATTTTCTAGGCCTAAATCTAATTGTTTTAATAGTTCTTTATATTCTTGTCTTTCTTTGTCTTCGATGCCAATCTTTAGGCCTCTTTTCTTGCCTCTTCTTTTGGCAAGAGCCATGTTCTCTTCTATCCACATAGTGGCAGCCGTACCAGTCATTGGATCTTGGAAGACTCTGCCAATATATTTGGCTCTTTGGAAGTCTTTTAGTTTTGTTATGTCATGTTCATCAATCATAATTTTTCCATCATCTATTGGCCAAATACCAGCGATAGCGTTTAATAAAGTTGACTTACCTGCACCATTAGAACCGATAACAGTTACAAAATCACCATCATTAAGTGTAAGTGAAACACCATTAAGTGCTTTCTTTTCATTTATAGTATTAGGGTTGAATGTTTTATAGATATTTTCAACTTTTAACATGATTTTGTTCCTTTCTTTAAATTAGGAATAGCTAAGAAGATAGCTACTACAATGGCTGTTAACATTTTAAGATCATCGGTTGATAGACCAAGTTTTAAGACAAATTGGATCACTAGGTAATAGATGATGGCACCTAGTACACAGGCAAATAGTTTTAGGGCAAAGTTTTTAAATACTTTGTCAAATATTTGTTCACCAATAATAACAGCTGCCAAGCCAATAACGATGGCACCTCTTCCCATGTTGATGTCCGCAAAGCCTTGGTATTGAGATAATAGGGCACCTGTTAGGGCAACTAAACTGTTAGATATTACAAGGCCAATTACTTTTGTTTTGTCGGTATTGATGCCTTGTGATCTGGCCATGAATTGGTTGGCTCCTGTGGCTCTTATAGAGCATCCTAGTTCAGTTCCAAAGAACCAATATAGAATAGCTATTACGATGGCAACAAATAGAATTACTACAATAATAGGGTTTCTTAATGATAATTCTCTAACGTATCTCGATGATACTATTAAATTATATTTATCAACACTGATTGGCAGGTTTGATTTAGAAAATGAAGTAGTACCAAATCCCATAATATGTAGGTTGATAGAATATAGGGCTAATTGTGTCAAAATACCTGCAAGGATTGCGGGTATTTTAAGTTTAGTGATTAGGATACCTGTTATAAGTCCTGCTAGCATACCGGCAAGAATTGAACAGATAAGGGCTAGCCACATTGGACAACCGTTTACTAGAAGGATTACGCATGTTGCACCACCTGTGCATAATGAGCCATCTACGGTTAAATCGGCAATATCTAATATTTTATAAGTGACATAAATGCCAATGGCCATTATGCCCCAGATTAGACCTTGGGCAATGGCACTTGGCATTGAGTTAATTAATCCTAGTAGCATAATTATTCTTCGATAGCTACGTAGTCTTCAGGAATAGTGATTCCTAGTTTTTCAGCATTTGTCTTGTTGAACTTCTTAACGAATTGAGGTGCAGATTCAATTTCCATTGTAGAAATATCGGCTCCATTTAATAGGATATCAGCTGCCATTTCACCAGTCTTGAAACCAATGTCGTAGTAAGAGATAGTAAGGGTAGCAACACCACATCCTGTACAAACGCCTTCTTCTCCGGCAAATACTGGAATACCAGCTGGAAGTACAACGTTGGCAATAGCTTGAGTATTAGCTGCGGCTGTATTGTCAGTTGGAATGTAGATTACATCAACCTTATCGTTTACTGCTTTTTCAGTTACGGCTGTAATATCATTTGAATCATTGAACACGTAGTTAACAGTTTCAATTCCATCTTCATTTAAGAATTTAGAAATCTTGTCTACTTGGTATTGTGAATTAGCTTCTGCTGAACAGAATAAGATACCAACTTTTTTAGCATCTGGGAATAGTTCTTTAATCATGCTTGCTTGTTCATCTAGTGGTGCTAAGTCGGTAGTACCAGAAACATTTTTAGGAACACTACCACCTAATACTACATCGTATACAGTGATAGATGTTCCAAGTACTGGGATTGTATCAGTTGCAGCACTAGCAGCTTGTAAAGCTGGAGTAGCATTAGCCATGATTAAATCAACACCATCGGCAACAAAGTTACCTACGATTGTAGAACAATTAGCACTTTCTCCGCTTGCATTTTGAACATCAACGTCTGTGATACCGTTTTCCTTTAATGCATCTACAAAGCCTTGAGTAGCTGCATCAAGCGCAGGGTGTTGTGTTGTTTGGACAACGCCGACCTTGATAGGATTCGAGCCCTGATTTGAGCCCAGGTTCGAGCCCGAATTACATGCACATAGTGCAAATAAGCAGATAGTAGCTAATAGAATTGTTAATAATTTTTTCATATGTTTTCTCCCTTCATCGATTAGCTTGAGGGACAAAAAAAATCGTCCCCAATAAGGACGACTTATAATCGTGTTACCACCTTAATTTATTATTCTATTACTAGAATAACCTCATAAACCTCCAACAAGGTCCTAAGCTATAACGGGCTTTCCCGTAGTTTCCTAGCTCCATAAAGTTTTCTTTTACCTCCACATAATCGTTTGCACCTACCACGATCTCTCTATAATGCCAAAGTAGAATACTCGTTTACTTCAACGCAATTTCATTCTAAGACTCAGCTTGACTTAATGTCAATAATCTTTTAGAAAAGTTTTCATTTCTTTTGAAAATATTTTCAAAATAAAAGAACATACTTTCGATTAACCTTATGTTTTATTTAGCAATCTCATCTAAACTGATTTCTTTTATCCTTCATGGCTTATAATCACCATTCATCATCAGGGTTATATACTTGGCCCTTTTCCCAGTCCTCGTTCTTATCAATTGAGAGAATATTATCTACATATCCAGGAATACTTGATAGAAATAATGTTTCTTCAATATTTTTCCAATCATCTTCAGAGATTAAAACCGCATTATTGCCTTTGTCGTTAACAATTGTGATTGGATTAAAACCAACATTAACATCGCTTACAAGTTTGTTTAATTGGCTACGTGCTTTTGTGATATTTATTGTTATCATATTGGTTCCTTTTACACTTATGTAGGCTGTTTTGATGTGTTACTGATTAAAAAAGCTACAATTTAGTTTATAGTCTTATTTCTTTTTATAGATTTTAATGTTGTCACCAATGTATTGGATGGTTACAAATAGTAAGATACAAGATAAGAATACAACAATGAAGTTGTGACTACTAGACATTAGAGCGAATGCTTGTAGCATTTGGACAATTACCGTAATGATGCCAAGGATGATTGCGATTAATGATTTCTTTTGTTTAGAAAGAAGTCCAATGATTCCTAATAGAATAAGTAGTCCATCAACACCAAATAATAGTCCTTTACCAAGTGGTGTTAAGGCATTTAATAATTCTTTTTCTAATAAGAACATAAGTGATAGTAGATGTAATGCGCCAAGTGCTATTTCAAGTGTACTTGCGATTTTTAATGTTTTTTTAATGTCGTTCATAATTTCCTCCTTATGTCTAATCATTATATAATAATAGAATGAAAGAAATAAAAATAAGACATGAGGGAACATTACTTGAGTATTTGATTAATGATTTACATTATTCAAGGAATGTCGCAAAAAAGATTTTAAATAATAAAGTTGTTGTCAATGGAGTAGCTACAAGTAAGTTTGACTATAAACTTAATGTAGGTGATGCAATGGTTATTGGAGATAGTGTTAAGAAGAGTGACTTGGATATTATCTATGAGGATGATGACTTTGTTTGTATTAATAAGCCTGCTGGTTTGTTGAGCATTAGTAATGATAAGGAGAGGGAAAGAACCGCTTATCATTTGGTTAGAGAATATGTTAAGTCAATAGATAAACATAATATGATTTTCATATTACATCGACTAGATAAGGATACTAGTGGTGTTTTGGTTTTCTGTAAGAAACAAAAATTAAGAGATGAGTTACAGGAAAACTGGAATGATATAGTTTATAAAAGAGGCTATTATGCGCTGTGTGAGGGTGTGTTTGATGATCCTAGTGGTCATATTGAGAATCATATTGCCTACAACAAATTTAATATGGGTTATGTGAGTGAAAGAGGCTCTTTGTGTATTACTGATTATAAGGTGATTAAACAAAATAAGGATAGTGCCTTGCTTGGAGTGGATATTAAGACGGGTAGAAAGAATCAAATTAGGGTTACTTTTAAGGATATTGGTCATCCTATTGTTGGGGATAAGAATTATGGCGGTAGAAAGGCCAAGAGATTATATCTTCATGCCTATGAATTGGCCTTTAGATATAAGAATAAAGATTACGTGTTCAAAAGTGATATGCCTTCTTTGTTTAGACAAAAAGAACTATAATTAATACTGTGAAGGAGTAAAAATATGATTATTCAAAGTAAACAAGTATGGGTTGCTGACCAATTCTTTCCTTTTCAATTAGAAATCGAAGATGGTAAGATCAAGGAAATGTATCCTTATGGTACAAAGGAAGTTGATAAGGATTATGGAGAACTAAGAATTGTTCCTGGTTTTATTGATATCCATTGTCATGGTGCTTATACATTTGATACAAATGATGCCAATCCTGAAGGATTAAGAAACTGGAGCGAGCATATTGTTGATGAGGGTGTTACTGCTTTTTTGGCTACTACTATTACTCAATCTGAGGAAGTATTAACTAATGCGGTGAGAAATGTAGCTGATGTTATGGAAGAAGGATATAAGGGTGCTGAAATCTTAGGTATTCACTTTGAGGGTCCATATCTTGATATGAAGTATAAGGGTGCTCAACCTGAACAATATATTGTTAAGCCAAGTGTAGAACAATTCAAGAGATATCAAGAGGCTGCAAGAGGCCATATTAAATATATTACTATGGCTACTGAGCAAGATGATGATTTTGCTTTGACTAGATATTGTAGTGAAAATGGTGTTGTAGTTTCTATTGGCCATAGTGCTGCTACTTATGAACAAGCTGTTGATGCGTTTGCACATGGTGCTAAGTCAATGACACATGTTTATAACGGCATGACTCCATTTACTCATCGTGCTAATGGTTTGGTTGGTGCTGCTTATAGACTTAGAACAATGTATGGTGAGATTATTTGTGATGGCAATCATTCTACTTATGCTGCGTTGAATAATTTCTTTATGTCAAAGGGTCCTGATTATTCAATCATGATTTCTGATGCACTTATGGCTAAGGGTACTCCTATTGGCTCTAAGCATATCTTTGGTGGCAATGAGATTGTTATTTATCCTGATGGTTCTGCTCATTTGGTTGAGGCTGGTAATTTGGCTGGTTCAACTTTAAATATCAATAAGGGTTTAAGAATTCTTGTTGAGAAGGCAATGGTTCCATTTAACTACGCTATTAATTCTTGTACTATTAATCCTGCAAGATGTTTAGGTGTTGATGATCGTAAGGGTTCACTTGAAGTAGGTAAGGATGCTGATATTGTTGTGTTAAATGATGATTATTCAGTAGTTCAAACTTATTGTAAGGGCGTAGCACAACTTTAGGTTATATAATAATAGGAGCGCTTTATGGTGCTTCTATTTTTTTAGAAAAGGGGAAAAGAAAATGTTCAAATTAATTAAGGCAACAAATTATGATGATATGTCAAGAAAAGCTGC
>URCJ01000043.1 GCA_900546285.1 uncultured Solobacterium sp.
TTGAAGATTTATTAGATGTTTGTTTAGACATCTTTAGGTCTTCAAGAAGTGCCTACTTATAGTACCAAAGAAAGGTGGTATATGCAATAGAAAAATTGTTTTTTTGTTTTTTACTTAAAGTAGAAATTTTTCTCTTTCCTTCTACAAATACTTAATATAAAAGAGAAATCACTGTTTCTCCCTTTGTTCTTCATCAAATATCAATTCGAAATATTTCATTATATAGTCATTAATACAAGAAAAATTAAATGGTCCTTCTTGTTTCTTAATCATATTTAATAGTTTATTCATTTGTTTATCGATGATTTTCTTAATATCATCAGAATATTTCATTTTATTGGCGTGATAATGATATTCATTCTCATCAAGAATCATATAAGATCCATCAGGAAAAACCTTAACATCCAAATCATAATCAATATTCTTAACCGCTTCGCCATCATATAAACTAGGAGAAGCCAAATTACAATAATAATAAATGCCTGTCTTTCTAACCATCGAAATTATATTGAACCAAACATCATTATAATAAAAACAAATAGCAGGTTCTTTGGTTAACCATTTACGTTTATCTGCTTCCACAACCCAGGTATGGTCGGTAACCGCTACAACACAGTTATCAAAAACATCTATCACATAAGCCTTTGACCATGTACGATGCAAACTTCCATCATGTTTATAAGATTGGACAAAGACACTATCTCCTACTTTTATATCCTTAAAACTCATAGAATTCATTATACACCTAATCCTTACTTTGAATAATCAGCACCCTTCCCTTATTAATAGTCAATGTACAAAATTTATCTAAAATTTCATTGCTGGTAGTGTAATTATCATTGATATCTAAATCAATATTGTCTAAATTATAATAACATTCTTCTAATTTTACATTAGCTTTTTCAAAAACAAATAATGATAAATACTTATATTCATTTTTATAAACAACGTGCTTGCCCTCATCTAAACAAAACATTTTATTCTTTTCATCAAATAAAGTAATATCCAAACCACTCAAATACAATAATTTAATATTTAGTAAGTTATGATCTTGTCTACCACCTAAGCAACCATATACTTCTATTTCTTTATAGCCAAGCTCTTCAACATACTTTAGTGCATGTTCCATATCTGTATCATCTTTAATTGGATTTAACTTAAGCAACTTTCCACAATGTTTTTTAATTATTTCTAATTCATCATCAGCAACCGAATCAAAATCACCTATTCCAACATCCATTTCAATATTTCTTAAAGTCAAATATAGACAACCCTTATCAACACCAACTAAAAAACCATCATATTTATCTTTAATAATTGGATTAAAGCCAGATACTATATAACATTTTTTCATCAACATAATTATAATGGGTTATAATATCATTTGTGAACAGGGGTGCAAGTAATTGCTGAGAAATACCCTTATCACCTGAACTAGTTAATGCTAGCGTAGGGAGTTTCAAAAATATTTTGAGTACCTTACGCCTGCGATTCATTCGGAGGTATTTTATTTTATGAACAAAAAAACTAGAAAAATCGTCTTTGTAGGTCTATACATTGCCCTAGCTGTAGTACTACAATATGTCTCTGGCCTAATCCCATTCTTGCAAATGCCAAATGGCGGTAATATCGACCTTGGTGTAATTCCAGTATTAATGGCATCTTATCAATTTGGCTACAAAACCGGTATCTTCACAGGCTTATTATGTTGGTTAATCAACTTAGTATTAGGTATTAGCGGTTCATGGTTTGTATCTATACCACAATACTTATTCGACTACATTCTACCAGTTTCATTATTAGGTCTTGCAAGTGCATTTCCTAAAATTGGTAAGATTAATAATATCTACATTGGTGTTACTGGTGCTATGATTCTTAAATATTTATCACACGTATTATCTGGTGTATACTACTGGTTCCCAGAAACAACATATGCAGGTTCATTAGCATCTTGGTTATTCTCATTAAACTACAACCTATACTACAACCTAGCTACACTAATTGTTGCCTTAATCGTTGTTGTTGCTATCATCAGCAAACTTGATAAGAATAACGAATTTAAAGCAGTTAAAAAATAGTATACAATAGTAGTCGTGAACGACATTATTATTGAACAAACAAAAGAAATATTAGAAACAGAACATATTCTTAGTGCTCTATCAAACATCAGTGCACTAATTTATCATGAAATTCCTTTTATCAGTTGGGCTGGTTATTATTTCTATAACAATGACGAACTAATCTTAGGACCATTTCAAGGTAAAGTAGCATGTTCTAAAATTAAAGTTGGCAAAGGTGTATGTGGCGTATCATTTGAAAAAAGAATGTTACTAAATGTACCTGATGTCCATAAATTTGAAGGACATATTGCTTGTGATAGTGAATCATGTAGTGAACTTGTAATTCCACTTATGTATGAAGATAAGATTTTTGGAGTTCTTGACTTGGATTCTAATCAATATTATCGTTTCGGTAGCGCGGATGAAGAATTATTCACCGAAATTGCTGACTTAATTTCTAAAAAGCTTTATAACTTAAAAGCACTTCGCTAACCATATACAATCGGTTAAACGAAGTGCTTTTTCTTAAATTACTTTTCGCCAATAATCTCAATACCTGCTGATTTTCTTAATTCATCAAGTATCTTCATGTTATGTAAAGTTAACATCAAATAATCATTAGCTTTACGATAATTCTTATAATCATACATTAATTTAAAATCATTAATTTCATCAAGATATTGATTCTTAGTCACAAAAGTTCTCTCTTTTATAGTACCGTCATTTAAATAAATACGATATTCGTTAAAATTACTTGGCGCCATGTTGCATTCAATATAACCTTCTTCACCCCTAATAGAAAAGCCACTGCCACCATTAGCATCTTTCCCGTTAATAGAATTTACAATAAAATCATCATACTTTAAAATCGCAACACCAGAAGTATCAACGCCTCTTTCAATATTAGGGAAATACTTAACAGCCTTAGGCAACCCAAATAAGCCTATAATAAACGAAAGATTATATACACCCAAATCCATTAAAGCACCACCTGACATCTCAGGATTAAAAGCACTAGTAACTTCACCATTTTTAAAACGATCATATTTAGAAGAATACTTATAAAAATCCACATTAACCGTTCTAATACGACCAATTTTTTTAATATCATCCTTCAATTGTTTAAAAGCTAAATTATGAAGAGTAGTAGTCGCATCAAATAAGAAGCACTTTTGAGAATTGGCTAATAAAACCAAATCCTTCGCTTCTTCCAAGTTAGAACACATAGGTTTCTCACAAATAACATTTTTCCCTGCTAGTAAGGCTTTCTTCGCATATGAATAATGCAGATGATTAGGAAGAGCTAAATAAACAGTATCAAAGATATCTGAAGTTAAAACCGCATCATAATCATTGGCATTATAACTAACATTATTAGCTCTTGCGAACTCTTCGGTTTTTGTAGCATCTCTACCAATACAGGCAAAAACTTCAACATTAGCCATTTTAAAAGCTTCAATTAATAATGAACAAATTTTACTAGTCCCAACAGTTACAATTCTCATATTTCTTCCCACCACTTCTTAATTTCAAATTAACAATTAACAATTAGTTATATAAATATTCTAATACAGAAACCGCATCAATAAAATGATAGTTTTCATTTGGCACATAAGGATTACCAGGTGCGCTAGCTAAAATCAACAAATAAGATCTGCCACCAGTAGAATATAGAACCATTAGATTCTCTCCTGCCTCACCTGTAAAACCAGTTTTACCACCATATATCGTAATCTCATCAAAATAATTCTCTAAACTTCTTAAAGTACTTCTAACCGTAATGCCATCATCCAAAGTATAACGATATGACTTCAAGATTTCCTTTGCATCAGCATTATTCAAAGTATCAATCACAACACGCGCATAATCATCTAAAGTTGTATATAAACTTTCATCATGTAAACCAGTAGTATTGGTAAAATGAGAGTCTTTAATGCCCAAACTACTTAGATTACTATTCATCAAACTGATGAGATCTTTCCCTTGGCTACTAAAATAATTTTCTAAAGCTAAGCCAGCATCACCACCACTAGGTAACACCAAAGCATACAACAAATCCTTCAAAGTATAATCATAGTTAACTTTAATGCCAGCCAAAGAAGCATTCGCTTCAATTAATCTTGTATAATCATCATTTGAAATTGATGAAAACTCATTTAAATCATTCGTATTCTTAACAACCGTATCAAGAGTAACCACTTTAGTTAATGAAGCTGGATAAAACTTATCAAAGATATTTTTGCCATAAAGAACCTTAAAATCATTCAAACGAACAAGCATGTAAGACTTAGAATATAAATCCAAATCTAGTTCCTTCATATCGCTATAATCTATTTCATTGATAGTAACTTCTTTATCAAATACTTCATTTCTATTCTCGATTTTATACAAAGCATAAATCAAACCGCTCAATATAAAAGACAATAATATTATCAAGAATATCAATCTACCAATTCTAAGTTTTCTTTTCTTTTTCTTCGCCATTTTATCCAAACAATTCCCTATATATTTTAAAAGATTTTAAGTTGATTTCACTGTTCAATTCGTAAAATTCAACCAACAATTTAAAATCATCAAAACTAAATTCAATATCCTTAATTACATCATAATTTTCAAAAGAAGCTTTATTAATCAAACGAAACTTCTTCAAGATATCCACTTCCATCAAATCTTCTCCTTGAACATGATTCAAACATACAAAACCACCAAGTCGCTTTGAAATAGAAACAACTTTCTTATTTGAACATATTACACACTTATCTACTTCAGGACTAATACCTGATATCTTTAAAATATATGATAAATAAAGCGATCCCAACAAATAACAATTCTTATTATTTATATTCCTAAACACAAACAATAAGTTATCAAACATATCATAGTCTCTAAGTTCTTTAGACTTAATAGATACTTCAGCTAAGATATCCTTAAAAGCCATCAGTTTCATATTATCGTCATAATAATTCTCCAATAGTTTTCTATCATAAACTGTATACATCGTCTTATTATCTTTATAATCAATTAAAAATTCATATAAACAAAAATTATAAAAATGATGATGACTACTAGTTTTTTTTGAACCCCTAGCTACAAAAGAAAAGAAAAGATGATCTCTAGTTAGACAGTCAATCAAAAGATCATTTTCCTTATAATCACTTATTTTTAATACAAGACCCTCTACCTTATCATTCATTAAAATAACCTAAGTCAAACAACTTCTTAGACTTATTCAACCAGTCTTCCTCAACCTTCACAAACAAGTTAAGATAGACCTTCTTGCCAAGTAATTCCTTGATATCCTTACTAGAAGACATATTAATCTTCTTAAGCATAGAACCTTGTTTACCAATAATAATGCCCTTATGAGACTCCTTATTAACAATAATTGAAGCTGTAATTATCGCCTTATTATCTAAATTCTTGAATTCATCAATCTTTACAGCTGTAAAATGAGGAATTTCTTGAGAAGTAAAAAGGATAATCTTTTCTCTAATAATCTCTGAAATCTTAAATTCTAAAGAAGTGACCTCAGTTTGATCAGTTGGATAATACAAAGGTCCTTCGTTTAAATACTTTTCAGCAGTTTTTAATAATTCATCAATATTTGTTTTATTTTGAGCACTGATAGGAATGATTTCTTTAAAATCATAATGACTACTTGCATAGTTACATCTTTCCATTAGCTTTTCCTTATTAACTTCATCAATCTTATTAAAAACGCAGAAGACAGGAATATCAAAACTAAACAGTTTATCTAAAACTGCCTTATCTTCATTATTTAAACCCTTAGAAGAATCAACTAAATAAAAGATAATATCTGCACCGTCAGCTTGAGCATAAGCTTCTTTATTCATATAAGTGCCCAAGTAGTTCTTAGCTTCATGGATACCAGGAGTATCCACAAAAACAATCTGTATATCATCCTTATTCAAAATTCCTTGAATAGAATTTCTAGTAGTTTGTGCCTTATAAGTTGCGATAGCTACCTTACGATTTAAAATCGTATTAATTAAGGTAGACTTACCTGCATTAGGCTTTCCAATTAACGCAATAAAACCTGATTTCATCTATCTGATAACATCCTTCATCTCAAAATTCATAGGTAACAGTTCCCTAATGGTAACTGTCTTTTCATCCAACTTATTACTTAAATAAATCGGTGTATCTAAGTCTATCAATTCACTCAAGACTTGTCTACAAATGCCACAAGGTGCAGCTAATCTATCGCCATTTGATACAATTGCCAAAGCAACAACATCTTCTTTTCTATAGCCATTGGCATAAGTCGCAAAAATCGCAGTTCTCTCAGCACAATTAGTTGCCCCATAAGAAGCATTTTCAATATTGCAACCCTTGATATAAGTACCATCATTAGTCAATACACAAGCACCAACTTTATAGTTAGAATATGGTGCATATGCATTCTCCATAGCTTCAAAAGCCTTTTCAAGTAATAATTCCTTCATTTATACAATTCTCCTTATCAATACAAATAAACAAACTATAAGAGCAAAGATGCACGCAACAAGCACAGTAGCACTTGCATAATCTTTGATAACCCTGATTCTTTCATCATATTCTGTTTTATACATATCACAGATTCGTTCAATACAGCTATTAACAATCTCTAAACTGATAACTAATCCAATACAAATAAGAAAAGCTAACCATTCATAGTAATCTAATTTAATAATTAGACCACCAATAACAGCCAGAGTTCCCAAAATTACTTGAGTTAAAACTGACTTTTCTTTTACTGCTTCTTTTAAACCTGTGAAAGCATAGGCAAACTTTTTCATTTAAGATCACCAACAATCTTCTCTTGTAAACCAAACATTACTTCTTCATCTTCTTTAACCATATGATCATAGCCTAATAAATGAAGCATGCCATGAACAAACAAGAAGACAAATTCCCTTTTTATAGAATGGCCATATTTCTTAGCTTGTGAGAAAACTCTATCAGTATTAATAAAAATATCGCCAAGATTAACATCTTCACATAAGTAATCATAATCATCTGAATCGATATTCGCAAAACTAATAACATCGGTTTCCCTATCAATATTACGATAATCTCTATTAATTGTTCTTATTTTCTTCTTACCCACAATGATTAAAGACAAGTCCAAATCATCGCTAATTCCTAATACCTCTAGAGTCTTTTTATAATATTCTTCAATATCCTTAAAATAAACTTCTAGCTCTTTTTTTCTTGTTAAATCAAATATTTCTACCATGTTTTAATTATACAATCTATCGCCTCACTAATTTCATCAAAAACTTTGTCAAAATTTCCTGTATACCAAGGATCTTCAATATCAAATGGTGCTAATTTAGAAATCTTATGGTCAACATCATCAAACATTCTATTTATTAACCTTTCATTTGAACTATCCATGATATAAATTTCATCATAATCATTGTAATCATCAAGAGTCATCCTCTTAGCATAATGCCTATCATATGGTATATGATGCTTATCCAATACTTTTTTAGAACCAGGATAGATATCATTACCTATCTCCTCGTTGCTTAAAGCGCGTGATTCACAGCAACAATCCATGCCCTTTGTCTTATACTTAAACACATATTCTGCAATAGGACTTCTACAAATATTCCCATGACATACAAATAATACTTTCTTCATTGTCTAACCCTTTCAAAAACAAATTCCTTATTACAAGATAAATCATTTCTATATACATAGCCTAGTCTATTAAAATTCTTAATATCCTCAACATTAGAAATATTATTCTCAGCCATATACCTCACCATTTCACCACGTGCCATCTTTGCATAAGTCCCCTTTGTCACAAGTTTCTCGTCAATTAACTCACAAAAAGTAATGGTAATAAACCTATCATTGTCACATAAATATTTTTCGATGCACTTAGAATATTCCTTAGAAGCAAGATTAATAATCACATGATCATTATCAACTATACTTTTATATAAACTATCGTCCCAATAATCATATAAGTTCTTACATCCACTCATACTAAGCTTAGCTTGCATCTCTAAACGATATGGTCTTACACCATCCATAGGTTTCAAGACGCCATAGAAGGCTGACAACATTCTTAGATGTTCTTGAATATAATAAAATTGACTATCTTCAAACACCGAAGGAGCCATATACTTATAAGCTATACCATCATAAGCTAAGATTGCCGGCGTTAAGTCACCTTCAAGATTCATCTTTTCCAATCTATCTATATTTTCATCCGCAATCTTTTCATTACACTTCCAGATTTCTTTTAATTCATTCTTACTTAAACTCTTTAAACATTTAAGAATCTCTTTTGTCTTATCTAAAAAAACAGGTAAGTCATAAAATCCAAGATCATCATCCTTTTTCATCTTCTTAGCAGGAGATAATATAATTTTCATTAAACAATTTCCTTCAACATATTCTCAGGATCATCACTAGCCTTCACCTTATCATTAGCCTTTATAATAAAGCCATTTTCATCAATTAAATAAGTAGTTCTAACTACACCCATTGAAACTTTACCGTAATTTTTCTTCTCTTTCCAAACGTCGTAAAGTTCAATAACCTTACGTTCAGTATCTGATAATAATGTAAATGTTAGTCCATACTTCTCTTCAAATTTCTTATGAGAAGGTATAGAATCCTTGCTAACCCCAAGTACTATAGCACCCTTTTCGCTAAACTGTGGGGATAATTCAGAAAAACCACAGGCTTGTTTAGTACAACCTGGCGTATTATCTTTTGGGTAAAAATACAAAATTACCTTCTTTCCTAAATAATCACTCAATTTGTGCATATCACCATTTTGATCAGGTAATTCAAAATCAGGTGCTTTAGTTCCAACTTCTAACATAAAATAATTCTCCTTACATTCTATCTAAAATATTTTCTAAACATTCCAAAAATGCAGTCTCACCAAAAGTATTAACTTTTAAGAATACTGCTTGACTACCACCCGATGAAATAGCTGATATTTTAATCGGTCCATCACCTACTTGAAATAGTGTGACATTTAAACTTAAACGATTGCCACCAAAAGCACTATATCTTTCAAATACTCTTACGCTACATCTTGCATTATCAATGATGAAATCACTACTATCTTCTAAAGTTGCAGAAATACTGCCATCTAAGATTCCTTTTTCAATATGCACAATTAATTCATTAAAGTTACAATTCATTTCTCTTTCTAGTTTTGCCATAATAACGCCTCTTTTTTCTTACACGATATTCAAACAATTAATACTTAATTCTAAAGTAATCTAGATACACTTTGTATCTATCTTGTCCAGTTAGACAAGTATCTCTTAAATAACCTTTTTCATTATCCCATTCTTTTAATCCACGATAATAAAACATTTTTAAACTATCATCAATAATAAATGGGACAATATTATACTTCAGGCACTCCTTGAACATAATTAATCTGCCAACTCTACCATTGCCATCTTGAAATGGGTGAATTCTCTCAAACTTTACATGGAAATCAAGAATATCATCAAATTTCTTTTTCTTAATTCCATTATATTCCTTTAATATATTCTTTATCTTTTCGCCAACTTCTTCCGGTAAAACCGTTTCCATGCCACCTACTACATTTGGTTTCTTTTTATATTCACCTATCGCAAACCAACTTTTTCTAGAATCACTAGTTCCGTTCTTTAAAATAAAATGCAATTCTTTTATTAGTTTTTCTGATAAAGGTGCTCTAGCATTATCGATAATCATATCTATACAACGAAAATGATTAGTTGTTTCAACAACATCATCAACATTTACAATTTCACCTTCCATGTTAATGGTGTTTGTTTCAAAAATATAACGTGTTTGATCATGACTCAAACGACTACCTTCAATATGATTAGAATTGTAAGTTAAATCTATTTGAGTTTTATGATAAATTCCACCAGAATATTTTCTAGATTTCTCATCTTGTAAAATTTCTAATAAAGTCTCTTCCTTTTTATTTCGGACCGGTTTTTTTGCATCTTCAGGAATAAGCCAAACTTTACCCTTTAAATAAGCGCCAGGAATCCGCCCAATAGCACAATAATTTCTAACACTACGATCTGATATATTCCATTTATTCGCAATTTCTTTGACTGTAAGGTATTCCATATAAACTCCTATCGTTTTTTATAGTATATCATTTTATCGGCAAACATATGAAATTGAAACTCTCAAAAATCTGTAATCTTGCCGATAAAAATAAAAGACTGAATTAATATTCTTTAATCCAGTCAATCAAATTAGACGATATAGTAACCGTAATCAATGAATAAACTATACGTGATATAGGAATATAACTTAAAGATAAGATCAATACAGTTACATCAGTAAACAAATAAGCACGCGATAACTTCCATTTAAAGGCCTCTGATATTGATAATGCCAAGGCATCATCTCCTCCACTTGAACCACCCTGTCTTACTATTAAACCAACACCTACACCAACAAAGATACCACCTAATATCGCAGCTAATAATGGCTTAGATGATAAGTCTGGTAACATAAATGGAAATAGTTCCCAAAGCTTATAGAAACTAGATACAAAGAAAGTTGAGATAATTGAAATCACAATAAAACTTCCACCCAAATACTTAAAAGCGGTTAAGTAACAAGCCAAATCAAGAATCGGTGTGATATAAGCAGGTGATATATGTAGCCAATGTTCTATCAGTAACATTAATCCAATAACACCACCTTCAGTAATATTAGTTCTTTGATGAATATTATGAATCCCAAAGCTACAAATACCAGCTCCTAGCACAATAATCAATATCTTCTTTACCGTAATTTCTTCTAAACATCTATTACTAAAATTTAATACTTTTTCTTTCATAAGTACCTCCGATATACGATGTTATAATAAACTATATAGTAACTATACAGTCAAGGGAGGCTATTATGAACAATTATTTCTCTATTGGTGAACTATCTAAGCTACAAAATATCTCTAGACAAACACTTATTTTCTATGACAAGATAGGCCTATTTACACCTGCCTATATCGATCCTGAAAATGGTTATCGTTACTACAATGCTAATCAACTAGATTATCTAGATACTATTTGTATCATGAAAAAGATTGGTTTTTCGCTTGAAGAAATAAAGGAACACATGAAAAACTATACATTAGATTCCTCTGTTATAGCTTTAAGGAAACAACTAACAATCATTCAAAATCAGATTCATGAATTAGAACTAATAAAAACACGTGTTGAACATCGTTGCCAACAACTTGAACAATCAGCTAATATTCTAGACAGTACAAGTGATGTTTTTATTGAAAACGTCAATCATCAATACATCTTACTTCAAGAAGTAGATAAACCTTATACTATGGAAAACATCAGTATTGCCACTAAGAATCTTTTTGTTCGCTCATATAAGGAACATCTTCCAGTTTTCTTTCAAAGTGGCGCTTCGGTTCCCTTAAAACACGTTCTAGAAGATAGATGCATTGAAGCTACATATTGTTTTCTGCCAATAGAAAAAGCCTCTATAAAAGGGGTAAAAGAATTACCAGCAGGCAAATGTGTTACAACCTATCATAAAGGCGATTATCAATCTATTGGAACCTCATACAAACGAATCATCGACTATTGTAGAGAAAATAAACTTGAAATTATTTCCAATTCTTATGAATTTGCGATAAATGATTATCTTTCGACCGGTGATGAAAGTGAATATATCACTAAAATTATGTTCTATATTAGATAAGCTTATTAATAAAGTCTTCTAATTCTTTAGAATGCTTAGCGCCACCAATAAGTGAAACCGAATATCTAAGATTCTTTAATTTCTTAGATATTTTTTTAATACACCTTTCACCATGTCCACTACCACTAGTCACAAATAAACCAACTATTTTATCCTTTACATCATATCGATAAAGAAATGAATTAACTATTGAAGCTATACTGCCTGCCCAAATAGGAGAACCTAAAATTATTTCATCATATTCGTAAATATTATCAGGAACACCCACAACACTTGGTTTAACATTAAAGAACACTTGGAAACATCCCTTTCTCATCAATTGACTTCTCTCTTGAGGAAAATCTTTTAAAGGTTTTATCTCAGCTATATCAGCATTTATCTTATAAGCAATATATTCGGCAACTCTTTTGGTATTGCCACTATTTGAATAATATATAACAAATCTTTTCATCAAAACAACTCCTATTTACAACTTTTTTCTTTCTTAAACCCCAAAGATATCTCTTGTAACTCTTCAGCTACTGCATAAGATTTAATTCTCATCAAATTATCCCATGCATCTTCTTTGCCAAGCAGATTAACGCCACCATGCCATACAAGGTCTTCATCAATTATGGCAAAACACTCATCAACGTTTTCTTTTGTAACTACTTGAATCCCTGCATCTATCATTTGTTTAATCATTTCATAACAAGCAACCTCATTACTGAATAATGATTGTTCAGGATTTGTAGTCACCACAGTAATTTTACATCCATTATCAGTTCTACTTTTTGTAATGTATAAAAATCTATCTATTCTATCTTGAGAAATATAAGGACTAGATATAACAATTCTCTTTTCAGCCTCCACTAAATCACGTTCAAAAACATCAATATAATTTCCAGAATCATAAATGGCATTAGCAGTTTGTTTTTCTAAAAAGGTATTCGAAACAACAGAATAAGCTAATTTCTTATACGCCTTCAATCTTTTAGCATACATGTTATTGAATTGTTTAATATGTGAATCAACATAGTCATAAACTAAAACATCTTCCTTGCCTTCGTATATTCTATCTATTCTTCCAACATATTGTTGCAAAAGAGAAGATTGAGTTGAAACAGGAGCAGCCAACATCAAAGTATCAAGTCTAGGTAAATTAAATCCTTCACCGACTTTTTGCCCCGTAGCAACAAGTATTAAACTCTTATCTTTTGGGACTTCATTTAATTTTCTAATAATATTTCTATTTTCCTTATCAGTGTTATCACCATATATCAAATAAACATAATCAGCGCTATTCAAAAGATTTTCATATAAAGTTTTTGCATGTTCTTTATATCTAGTTAATATTACTGGAGTTCTATTATTCTTAACTGCATTCTTAACATCTTCGATAATCATCTCGTTTCTAATCTTGTTATTGCACACTAAAAAATATGCGCCATTAATATCGTTATCAAAACTTTCAAAACTAGTAACTCTTGTAAATCTTGGATAAACATAATGTTTAATGCCAGTTTTCTCTGCTCTTTGTTTTGCTGAATAGCTAAGTCTAATTGGGTCTAGAAGCATATGGATTATTCTCTCTAAATTATCAGATCGTTTAATAGTAGCAGATACACCATATACATATCTAGCATTCACTTTTTGCATTACTTTTATTGAAGTATCAGAACCACAGTGATGACATTCATCCATAATAACCATGCCATAAGAATTA
>URCJ01000044.1 GCA_900546285.1 uncultured Solobacterium sp.
GTACTGGAGGATCTCCTCTTGGTGCTATCTTCTATATCATCGTATGGAACTTATTCGCATACTTTGGTATGAAATTCTTATACTTCAAAGGTTATGAACTTGGTGGTAAAGCCGTAGACTTCTTAGTAGGTCCTCAGGGTGAAGCACTAAGAGAATCTATCACAATGCTTGGTGGTATCGTTATTGGTGCTGTTGCAGCTACTTGGGTAAGTATTAAAACTTCATTCACAATGACTGCAGCTGGTGCAACTAAGCCTTTCTTAGAATTACAGAAAACATTAGATGGTGTATATCCTGGATTCTTAACAGCAGCATTCGTTATTCTTTGCTGGTATCTATTAGCTAAGAAGAAAATGTCTCCTATCAAAGTAATGTTATTACTTGTAGTTGTTGCTTTCGTAGGTGTTGTTATTGGATTCTTCAACCCTGGATTAAAATACTAATATAAAGGAGCGTTCTATCATGAATAAAGAGCTTAAATCACATTATGTAGAAGAAGTAAAATATCAAACTAAGATGCTTAACAACTTAAAGAGATGGCTAAAGTGTTCAATCATTTTTTCCTCATTATTCCTTGCGTTCATTTTATTTGGACCTACATCTCTTATAACAAGAATCGTAGGTGTTGTTGGTATGGTACTTTGTGTAATCATATCTGTGATCATTGGGCTTGGAATTAGAAATGGTAGAAACAACGTTAATAAGATATTAGATTTAATTCAATAATCCTATCAACTTATAAATTTAATTATATGAGCATCACCGATTGTGATGCTCATTTTTTTGGAGGTAACAATATGTATCAATGTATATTAAGTGATATTGATGGTACATTACTTACAGATGACCATCATATGAGTCCTAAAACAAGAGACGCTATTAAATCTTTAGATATTCCTTTCTTACCTGTCTCTGCAAGAAGTCCAGAAGGTATATATCCAATACTGAAAGAAAATGATATTGTTTGTCCAATGATCTGTTTTAGTGGAGGACTCATCTTAGATGAAAAGGGACAGGTATTATATGAAAATGGGATGAACTATAACCAGACAGAGGAAGTCATTACTTTTATTAAAGAAAAGAAATTTGATTGTACTATTAATATTTATGCATTACATGATTGGTTAGTAGAGGATAAAGAAGATCCTCGTGTACTAAGAGAAGAACGTATAGTAAAAGCAGAAGCACAGAAAGGTACACTTTCTTCTTTAGATCCTTCTAGAAAAATACATAAGCTATTATGTATGTGTAATCCTCTTTATACAAAAGAGATAGAAAGAAGCTTAAAAGACAGATTTCCTCATTGTTCTATTGCCTGCTCTTCAGATATCTTAATAGAAATCATGAATGAAGGAGTCACTAAAGCAGATGCCATTAATCATCTATGTGACTATTATTCTATTAATAAACAGGATATTGTCGCTTTTGGTGATAACTATAATGATATTGAGATGATATCTGAATTTAAAAATTCTTTTGCGATGGCTAATGGTGAAGAAGAAATAAAAAAGTTGGCAACTTATGTTACTGCAGATAATAATCATAATGGTGTTGCCTTTGGTTTAAAGAAGTATTTACCTAAATACATCATCTAAGTAGTTTAAAAAAGCTCGTAGGTATTCATTGTTATTTTTGTGATACATTACAGCATAATCGGTCTCTAGACTATCTAGAGACTTTTCTTTAAATGGAACTTGTGTTATTTTGTCATCAACAAGAAAAGAATATTCGGTTGATATTACAATGCCTATATTAGAACGCAGATAAGCTTCTTGCTCATCTGTGGTTGAACAAGAAATAAAATTGCTATTAGGACAATGTAGGCACACTTCATGATTAAATGGCTCAAAACATTTTGAAGAAGATGAATGGTCAAGAGTAAGAATGTCATAGCCGTTCATCAAATTAAAGTTTAAATATTCTTCATTAGCAAGAGGATGTTTAGTAGATAATGTAGCTACCATTTTACCTTTGTATATAGTTTTAATAATGTCATTTTCCTTTGGTTCCATAATGCTTTTTACAGCGAACATCAAATCCAATTGATTTAAGTGAAACAATGAGTTGAGTTGATTTAAACTTCCTTGGTGTATTTCTGGAAGTATATATGGATATTTGTTGTGAAATCTTTCAATTGCCTTGGGAATGTTTTTTAAACTCGCAATATGAAAGAATCCCATTTTTAAAGTTGTTTTATAAATGGTGTGTTCGTTTCTAATGTTAGAAATAGAATTCTTTAAACTATTCAATAATGGCTTTATAGCATTTTTGAATTTAATTCCATCTTCACTTAATTGAACTGATTTTGCAGTTCTTATAAATAGTTTAAAGCCTAGTTCATCTTCTAAGTTTTGTATTTCTCTGCTTATTGTTGATTGAGCAAGATACATTTCATCAGCTGTTAAAGCAAAATTTAAATTATCGGAAAGTCTAATAAAGCACTCGATTTGTCTATCATTCATATTTGAATGTTCTCAAATTATTATGGTAATAACAAGTGTTTTTACGATTGTTTTAAGTGTTATAAGAAAGCGTTTACACTATGAATTATCAATGCATTTTTCGCATTAAGAATGTGTCTTTTAAGATGCTAGAATTAAGCTAGTTACAAAGGCGGCCGTCGTAACAACAAAGGAGTTTTTATGTTAAAAAGTATTAAGAAAATAATGCTTACTCTTTGTTGTCTTTTAATGCTTATGTGCCTTTGTGCTTGTAGTGGAAAAGATAATGATGAAGTAAATAATAATGATGTTAATTTAAATCAATATTCATTAGTACAAAATGTTTATAGCTGGGGTTCTGGTTATAGTAAGATAATTCTTTCTGTAGATTTTAAAAAGGACGTAGATTATCTTGACACGAGTGCTTATACAGTTTTGGTTAAACGTTTTGATAAAAATGGTAAGGAATTAAATAGTGGTGAAAGAGTAGTGACCGCTGCTTATCAAAGTGATGAAAAAGGAAAAAGTAGCAGTAAAGGGGATTATGTAACTTTGGATTTAGCTACTACTGCGACAACTGCTTTGAGTTCCCCGTATTATACTGATCCAGATAGTTTTGGTAAAACTTTAAAGGCGTGGGCTAAGTGTGAATATATGGTTACTATTAAAAATAGTGATGATGCTTGGAATGAAGAAAACACAGTGTATCATCCAGATGAAGAAAAATTCTTAACTAGCATTTATGATGGTGAGAAGAAAATTCCTTATGCCTATTATGAAGCTAGTACAAATGACAAACATCCTCTAATTGTTTGGTTACATGGTGCTGGTTCGGGAGGAACTGATATTGGTTTTGTAACAGGTGGTATGTTGGTTACTAATTTTGTAAGCGATGATGTTCAAAGTATCTTTGATGGCGCAGATTTTTTGTTACCACAATGTGAAACAGTATGGATGGATGATGGTAGTGGCAATTATACAAGTGATGGTTCTAGTGTTTATGAGAGTTCTTTAAAATCTTTAATTGATGAGTATTTAAGAACTCATGAAAACATTGATGCTAATAGAGTTTACATTGGTGGTTGTTCAAATGGTGGTTATATGACTGTTAAATTAGTTATGGATTATCCAGAAATGTTTGCTGCTTCATTTCCAATATGTGAGGCATATAAAACAAATTTAATAAGTGACGAGGAAGTGGTTAAATTAGCAAGTGTTCCAACTTGGTTTGTACATTGTGCAAATGATCCTGTAGTTGATATTAATACGACAGCTATAGATTTGTATGAACGTATGAAAGAGACCGGAGCGGAAAATCTTCATTTCTCAATATATGACTCTATTATTGATCCAGATTACGGCAATGCTTATAATGGCCATTTTGCATGGGTATATTCTTTAAAGAATTTATGTACTACTGATTATGATGGTTCTAATGTAACCATTGAAGGCAATCCTGTCAATTTGTATCAGTGGTTAGCAACAAATTCCAAATAATTTATAAGGGACATTTTATAGATGTTGGTGTCTATGAAATGTCCTTTTGTTTATCAATTTAACATTTGCTTTTATACAAAACTTCAAATAATGGCTTAAATAAAGAATATTTTAAATGTTTCCTATAAATATTTGTGTTGTATGGAAACATTTTTAATTTAGTCATTTTAGGTTTCAATTTAGTCATATTTCGAAAAATGACTAAATTGATTTATGGGCAGATTGAATAATTTATTATTCAAATTTGGGTAAATATAAGATATTAACTAAATATATATCTATATAGAGGTTCTATAATATTCTTCATGGATAAAAAGGAAGAAAAAAACAAGAGCTCAGGGATGGAGAAGGTAGCTTCTTTTATTGTTGATAGAAGAAACTTATTTTTCTTAATCTATATTTTTGCGATTCTATTTTCAATCTTTTCTATTGGCTGGGTCCAAGTAGAAAATGATATTACTACGTACTTACCTGATGATACCGAAACAAGACAGGGTCTAACAGTCATGAATGATAACTTTGTGACCTATGGTTCAGCCAGAGTTATGGTGTCTAATGTAAGTTATGAGAAGGCTATGTCTTTAAAGGAACAATTAGAAGATATTGAAGGGGTTACTTCTATTGATTTTGACAATAGTAAGGATTCTTTTAATAATGGTTCCGCCTTATTTTCAGTTACATTTGATGGCGAAGTAGATGATGAAATATCTAAGTCAGCCATGAATGAAATAAAGGAAGAACTTAAGGATTATGACTATTATGTAGATAGTGAAGTTGGCGTGGATACGTCTGCTGATTTGGCTAATGAAATGGCAGTAATTGTCATTGTGGCAGCTATTATTATCGTTATTGTCTTAACATTAACATCAAGATCTTATGCCGAGGTTCCGGTTTTGATTATGACCTTTGGGGTGGCTGCTATCTTGAACATGGGAACTAACTTCTTGTGTGGTAAGATATCTTTCATTTCTAATTCGGTAACAGTAGTCTTGCAACTAGCTTTGGCTATAGACTATGCGATTATCTTGTGTCATAGATTTTCTGATGAACATGAAACATTACCGGCTAGAGAAGCTTGTGTTATTGCCTTGTCTAAGGCGATTCCGGAGATTTCATCTTCATCTTTAACAACAATATCGGGTTTAGCTGCTTTAGGCTTTATGCACTTTGGCATTGGCTTAGATTTGGCTATCGTCTTGATTAAGGCAATTTTTTGTTCATTACTTTCAGTGTTTACTTTGATGCCTGGTTTGTTGATGTTGTTTTCAAAGTTAATTGATAAGACAGGTCATAAGAAGTTGTTGCCTGAGATTGATGCAGTTGGTAAGTTTGCGAATAAGACTAAATATATTATTCCACCTATTTTCTTGGTGGTGATTTGTGTTGCCTTCTTCTTTTCAAATAATTGTCCTTATGTCTATTCATATAATGATTTAGAGACGGCTAAGGCAAGTGAAGCTCAGATCGCAAGAAGTCATATTAAGGCTAATTTTGGCAACAACAATATGGTGGCTGTTATTGTGCCTAGTGGTAATTATGATAGCCAACGTAATATTTTAAAAGAGATAGACAGACTAGATGGCGTTAAGTCATCTATGGGTTTAGCTAATATTGAGGCTATGGATGGTTATATGTTGGCTGATGCCCTAAGTCCTAGAGAATTTTCTGAGTTAGCTAATTTGGATTATGAAGTAGCTAAGGTTTTATATTCAGCTTATGCGGTTAAATATGATCAATATGGTGAACTTATTAATGGCATAGGTAATTATAAGGTGCCTTTGTTTGATATGTTCATGTTTCTAAAGGGTGAGATGGATGATGGCAATGTATATCTAAATGGTGATGTGCAGGAAACATTAGATGACTTATTTGAACAATTAGACAAGGCTAAACTACAACTACAGTCAGATGATTATTCTAGAATGGTTGTTTATTTGGATCTACCTGAAGAGAGTGAGGCGACTACATTGTGTTTAGATAAGATTCATGAGATTATCGCTAAGTATTATGATGAAGATTATTATGTGGTTGGTAATTCTACTTCAGCTATTGATTTGTCTTCTTCGTTTATTGGCGATAATACTTTGATTTCTATTTTATCTGCGTTGTTTGTAATTATTATCTTATTGTTTACATTCCAATCAGCAGGTTTACCAATACTACTTATTATCGTTATTCAGGGTTCTATTTGGATTAACTTTGCGGTTCCGACATTAATGGATGAACCATTATATTTCCTAGGATATTTAATTGTTAATTCTATTCAGATGGGCGCTAATATCGACTATGCGATCGTTATTTCAAGTCACTATAGTGAGTTGAAGAAGAAAATGGAGTCTAAGGAGGCTATTGTTGAGGCTTTGAATAGTTCTTTCCCTACTATCTTTACCTCTGGTTCTATTTTGGCTTCTGCTGGTGTTTTGATTTCTAAGATGACAACCAATCCGGTTATCGCGGCTATTGGTGAGTGTTTAGGTAGGGGCACTATTGTGTCTATTATCTTAGTTTTCTTTGTACTACCTCAGATTCTTGTTTTGGGAGATAAGATTATTGAAAAGACTTCGTTTAAGATTGAGACTCCTATTGGTAAGAATATGCAAAGTACTAGCGGTACTATGGCTTTGAATGGTCGTGTTAGGGGTAAGATTAATGGTTATGTTGATGGTGAGTTCAAGGGCGTTTTGACAGGTCAGTTGAATGCACTTGTTTCTACTAAAGAGGAAAAGGGTGATAATGATGAAAAAGAAGCTTAGCTTGATGGTTACTTTGTTGTTGATGTTGGCTTTATTTCCTTATGCAGTACATGGCGAGGATAATGTTTTTGAGCTTAATAATCTAAATGATTGGAATAAATTAGTTAAGTTGTGTGTTCTTGATACTAATAGTGAGGGTTTGACTGTTAATTTGAATGCTGATTTGGATTTTAAGGATGGTTTTACTTCTATTCCTTATTTCAATGGTACTTTTAATGGTAATAATCATAAGCTAGTTAATATTGCTTTAGATAGCGATGAAACAAATGTTGGTGTTTTTAGAATTACTGGTAAGAAGGCTGATGTTAATAATGTGAATGTTGAATATAGTGTTGATAGTAAGGCTAATAATCTAGGTTTTATAGGCTATAACCAGGGTAAAGTTTCAAATATTAATGTTGATTCTAAGGTGCTTGCTAATAGTGATGTTGGTATGGTAGTTGGTTATAATGCCAGTGGTGCTTCAATTATTGACTGTCAAAGTTATGGTGATATTTATGGTAAGCATTATGTTGGTGGTATCGTGGGTGTTAACTATGGTTTGGTTAAGAATTGTTTCAATAGAGCTAGGGTTAATGATTATGTTTTAGATGATAATGTGGATATTAATGCCATTAGTTTGGATACTTTAAAGTCTAGTGAAAATGTGGCGAGTATTACTGATATTGGTGGCGTTGTTGGTAGCAATTTTGGTTCTGTTAAAACGTGTGTTAATTATTCTGTAGTTGGTTATGAACATGTTGGCTATAACATTGGCGGTGTTTGCGGAAGTCATTCAGGTTATATTGAGTCTTGTGTTAATTATGGTGAGGTCTATGGTCGTAAGGAAGTAGGTGGCATTGTAGGTCAATTTGAGCCTTGCATGGAGCTTGATTTTAATGAGGATTACCTTCAGCGTTTGCAAAGACAGATTAAGAGTGTTTCTTCTTCTGTTGATGCCTCTATTAATGAAGTTAAGAATATCAATGATAATAATAGCAATGGTTTGAAGGATATTTCTAATAGTTTAAAAGAAGCCAATGATGCGATTGATGTCTTGTTGAAGAGTGGTTTTGTCTATAACGAAGAGGATCATACTTTCTCAAGAAGTGATGAGTATGAGAGTGCGAGGGCTTCTTTGTCTGCTTGTTTATCTAATGCGTTTAATACGATGGAGAATCTTTCTAATTCTAATAAGGATGCCAGTAGTAATTTAAATGATGATTTGAAGAATGTTAATAATAATTTGAAAGCCTTAAGTAATACGATGGTTAATTTTGCGGATTCTTTGACTAATGAGAAGCCGACTTTTGAGGATGTTTCTCTTAAAAGTAGTGAGGATATTGTAGAAGGTAAGTTAACTAAGTGTAGTAATAAGGGTAGTGTCAGTGGTGATATCAATGTTGGTGGTATTGCGGGTGCTGTGGCTAAGGAGAATGATTTAGATCCTGAGGATGATTTTTCTATTACTGGTCAAACATCTTTGAATATGACTTATAAGGTTAGGGCAGTGCTTGTTGATAGTGTTAATGAGGGTACTATCTTTTTGAAGAAGAACAATGCTGGTGGTATTGTTGGTAACCAGGATTTGGGTTTGATTAAGAATAATATCAATTATGGCTTGCTAGATTGTGAAGATGGCTCTTATATTGGTGGTATTGTTGGGTTATCTTTGTCTAATGTGAATAATAATTATGCGAAGTGTTTTATCTATGGTAGCGACTATGTAGGTGGTATTGTAGGTAGGGGTAAGAAGCTTAATGAAAATGGCTCTTTGGCTCAAATTAAAGAGGCTACAAATAATGTTGGTATGATTATGGGTGGTCTTGTTGGTGATGAGTTGGCTGAAAATAGTGAGGATATTAATGGCAATTATTATCTTTATGGCGGTTATGGAGCTATTGATAATATTTCTTATGGTGGCAAGGCTTATCCTATTTCTTATGATGAGTTAAAAGACTTAAATATTGATGATAGTCTAAAGAAGATTAATATTTATTTTGTGAATGATAAAGAGTGCATCTTGAAAGAGACTATTGAGTATGGTGAATCATTGCCTTTGAGTAAGGTTCCTTATATTGATGAAAAGGATAATGATTATGCTTTGTGGGATGGCTTGAGCGATGGTGTTCTTAATAATGTCACAAGGGATATGCTGTTTAAGTGCGATTTTAATGATGTTTATCCTTCTATTTCTTCTAGCGAAGAGCCTTTGGCTTATGTTGTGGCTGATGGCAAGTTCTTTATGAGTGATAGCTTGTCTTGTATGGTTGAGGCCAAGGATAAAAATGAGATTACATATAAGCTTAACTTTAAGTTGGGTAATAATTCTTTGTGTGATGATTTAAGAATTTATACTAATAACTATGGCAAGTATGAAGTGTATGTGAATGGTGATAAGGTTGATTATACAGAAGATGGTAGATACTGTGTAATTGCTTATGATAATAAGGTTGATAGTATTACTGTTAAGAAGCTTAATGATTATTCTTACTTGTTGTATTGTGCTTTAGGTGGCGTTGTTGTCATTGTGGCTTTGGGTATTGTTAGAAGGAAACATAAGAAGAAAAAGTAATAATTTATGAAATATTTTTTCATAAATTATTACCATGTTTTCAGTGTATACTATAAGTAGGCGTTCAGCTAAAACTCGATAGAATCTGCCTCGGCCTTGGGTCGGCGAGGTTAAACAAAAAAATCCCAATCGTTACTTGCTTCGGCCTTGGGTCGGCGAAGAGAAACAAAGAAATCCCAATCGAGCGTAGTGTAAAAGGTGGTTATGATTAGTGCCGCCTTTTTTCTATTGTATTCATCAATCATAATAGATTACTCCTTACATATATTATACATTATCATTATTTAGATATTACAAAATTCATCTCTCATCGCTACACTATGGAGCTTTCTTTTGTATCTATTGGTAAATTTCTAATCAAAGAATTAAGTTTCGAAGATGTTGAAAAATATTTAAAAATCATTGTGATGTATGATGATTTCAACAATATTAACTATGGTATGACTAAGAGCGATTTGTATGATGAGCTATTAAACAAATTATTATCATTTTCACATGTTTTACACAAAATAGTGGTATAAATTAATCAAATAAATGATTAATGATTTTTTCATTTTATACCTTCCGATGTAAAAAGCCCCAATAAGGCTTTTTACTTTTGTCTAGTTGTTGATATAAAATATCTAATGTTAGGAGAAAAAATTATGACAAATTATGTTGTTACTTGTTGTTCTACTGCTGATTTAAGTGATGAATACTTCACTAAGAGAAATATTCCTTATGTACCATTTACTTTTACTGTAGATGGTAAGACATATAATGATGACTATGGTAAGTCTTATCCAATTGATAAGTTCTATGCAGATATCAAAAATGGTATGCAGCCAATGACATCACAGGTTAATGTGGAAACTTATATGGAAATGTTTGAGCCTATTTTAAAAGAAGGCAAGGATATCCTACATTTAACATTAACAAGTGGTATCTCTGGTTCTATTAATTCTGCCAATAGTGCTGCGGCTTTATTAAATGATAAATATGATAATAAAGTTCATGTAGTGGATTCATTATGCGCAAGTTCTGGCTATGGTTTATTAGTTACTATGGTTAAGGACAATCAAGATGCAGGTATGTCTTTAGAGGATAATCTAGCTTGGATTGAAGAAAATAAGAGAAAGATTATTCACTGGTTCTTCTCAAGTGACTTGTCTTCTTATGTAAGAGGTGGTCGTATTTCTAAGGCTGCCGGCTTGATTGGTGGTGCTTTACAAATTTGTCCACTTATGACTGTTTCTGATGCTGGTAAGCTTGAAATCTTTGAGAAGATTAGAACTAAGAAGAAGGCTATGAAAAGACTTGTTGAGAAGATGATGGAAGAGGTTGGTCCTGATTATGATGGTTATGTATACATGTGTAATTCAGCTTGTTATGATGATGCATGTATGATGACTGAGATGATTAAGGAGAGTTTCCATAATGTGAAGGAAGTTAACATCTATAATATTGGTACTGTTATTGGTTCTCATACAGGTCCGGGAACAATTGCGGTGTTCTTCAAGGGAAATAAGAGAGCATTATAAATACTAAAGGCACCGTTTGGTGCCTTTAATCGGGTTGACTATTTAAGAACGTATTCTTTAGTTTCGCCATTAACCTTAACTACTAAGTATTTAGCTTCTGGCTTAACATATACATCTACTCCCTCAACGCTTTTTAAAGTGATTTTATTATCTTTGAGTACAGCTTTGATTTCAGCATCAAGATCAGTAATGTTTACGTCTTTTTCATCAAATTGAACAACAGTGTTAATTTTCATAAGAAATGTCCTCCCTTTACAACAATTCTATGCTTTTTTTAATCAAAATCAAATTTTTCTAATAATTCTCTTAATTCTAATAAAGGACGATTAGGTTTATGCTCAATTTTGTAGTCTTTTTTAAATAGTTCATATCTTTCAATGAATTCTCTAGATGACATTCTGTTGGCGCCATTGGCGAAGACTCTTAATTGTTCAAGATAGTCACTAGTAACAACAATTACCTTATAATCTTTAGTTAGTTCCTTAGTTTTGATTTCGATATATTCATCAGCAGTTTGTTTATTCTTGGTATAGACAATAGTGATGTTGTCATGATTTATGGTTCTAGCTCTTTTTTCTTCTGTCTTGTAAGCATCAAAGACAAGAACACATTGGGCATTTACATAGCCACCAAAGTCACAGACCATGTCAACTACCTTGTCTCTTAAGATTTGGAAGTCTTCTTCTCTATATTCTTTTAGAGTATGTAGAAGGTTATAACCATCCACAATATAGATAATCTCTTTATAGACTATTTCTTTCTTTTCTTCCTTAGCTTCTTCTTTCTTGGTATAAACCCTAGTCTTTTGTTTATAAGTGTTATTAAAGACACGGTTTAATTCTTCATTAGAAATGGTTTGTCTTTCATAAGTGTAAGGAATATATTCCTCTTGCTCTATAATCTCTTCTTCTGTTATTGGCTCAAATGTTTCTTCTACATAGTATGCAATAGAGACATCGATATTGAATCTATCTTTTAATAGTTTAATAAAGATTTCTTCTACTAAAGGACTACTAATGTAGATGGTGACTTTATCATCGACTAGTTGAATATTTAGTTCTGGTAGTTGTTTATTGATTTGTTTAATCTTATTAAATAAGTCAAAGCTACTAAGTTTTGATTCGATTACCTTATTGTTTAAGGGTGTGGTGTATACTTCTTTTTCTAAAGAAGGAAGATAAGTACCTACATCATATTTAAGGCCTTTGATGGCAACAATATCGTTTTGATTAGCTGTTTGAATAGGTGTGTAGTTATTGCCACTAATTTGGTACATCTCGTTGATTTTGTTGTCTTTATCAAATTGAGTCTTGTTTAATAGGGTACCACTTAAAACTTTAACAATCGCATCGCCATTTTTATCATAACGATAGATGTAGGCATTTAGATTATTATTGTTGGTGTTGGGTGTAGTGTAGTTTTTGATTGTGCTTAAAAGGAAATCAATATTAATATCTTTTAGGGCAGATCCTTTAACTAAGGGAATGATATTGTGGTCTATCAATTCTTGGTTTAGGTTGGTGATTAAGCCTGTTGATAATAGTTCTTCTAAGTCATTTATTTCTAAGATATTAGGACTGATGTCTAATTTTAATCTATTTAAGATAGTATCATCATCTTCCTTGGCGATGTCCATTTTATTAAGAAAGATAAAAGTTTTAATTTTGTTTCTTTTAAGTTCTTCATAAATAATCTTAGTGTTAGTAAGATTTTGCTCTATAGCAGATACTACAAGGATGGCGTAGTCAAGGATTTTAAGGGCACGTTGTTGTTCGGCTTTAAAATCTTTATGGCCTGGTGTGTCGATGTAGATAAAGTCTTGATTATCATATTTAAAGAAGGCTTCTTTATTAAAAATGGTGATGCCTTTTTCTTTTTCGATTTTGTCAAAATCAAGGAAGGTGTCCTTGTGATCTACTCTTCCTTTCTTTCTGATCATGCCACTTTTATATAAAAGACCCTCTGCAAGGGTTGTTTTTCCTGCATCTACGTCTGCTAAGGCTCCAATAACTATTTTTTGCATGCTATAATTGTATAATAATTGGATAAAAACAGGGGGAAAAGTATGAATGATGTAAGAG